>NZ_JBQWAS010000025.1:0-215197 GCF_052492075.1 Haloleucobacter albus | reverse complement strand
CAGTCCGGCTAATTAGCCAGATAACTCATCGCCAGTCAAGACCGGAAAGTGAGAGACAGATCCATCCGCCGTTCAGTGCTGAGCGGCGGTGGCTCGTCGTTGGTGAGCGCTTTATACGGTCGCCAAACCCAAACCGTCAAGCATCAAATGACAGGCATATCTCAAAAAACGCCGCGCATTGTGGACAACTCGATATAAGTCCAAATATTACAATATCTTACAAGAGCCGGCAAAGCACCCATCAGTCGTTTCCAAGGCCACCCCGGCCATCACAGAGAACGAATCTCGCCCCTGAATCACCTGGAAAAACGCTTCAGATCGAACGCTGCGACATCCTCCAGCAATTCGATAAAGCCTTGCACGCCTTGTTCCGCAGCCTTTTCGCCCTTTTCCGCTGTTGCTGGACGCGCATCACCCATGGCCCCGGTTTCCTGGAGATCCTCACTCAACCAGCCGAAACCCACCGGATGGTTGGCCCGCAGCCGTTTGAACTCTGTCTCCATACCCACGCTATAGGGTTCGAAATTGTCAGCAAGGCCCATATCCACCAGCTCCGGGCGGAAAGCGAGCATGAGAGAAGTCTCCACATCGCCACCATGAATGCCATGGGCGCGCTCATGCTCTTCAAACAGACCCACCGGATAACCGAAGCGATGCATGGAACAGGTCACGGCCAGCATGTCATGCTCCAGCCGCAGGGTGCGCGCCACCAGATCAATCACCGGCACATTGCCGCCGTGGGTGTTCATGAGAACAAGACGGCGCACGCCCGCACGCGCCAGACACCGGCCCAGTTCCACCCATGCCGTCACAGCCGTGGCCGGTGTCAGGGTCAACGTCCCTGTGAAACGCTGGTGCTCATCAGATTTACCCACGGCCTGAACCGGCAGGGCCAGCACATCCAGCATGTCTGGCACACGCGGACGAATACGGGCCAGATAACCTTCCGCAATATAGAGATCCGTCCCCAGTGGCAGATGCGGCCCATGCTGTTCCACCGCAGCCACTGGCAACACGGCGACCAGCTTCTCCTTGTCCAGAGCCGCCAGAGCCGGTGAGGAAAGATCCGCCCAGTTGCGAAACATCTGCATCTCCTGTCTGCCCATATGGGGCTGCGCATATGTCTCTTTATATAGAGCAGCACCCGTATCTTGCATCCGGCAGACATCAAGCCGCTGCTTGATATGAGATTTCTGCATTCCCGCCTGGGGCGCGAATTTTAATACGTCCGTTCTTGACGCACCCCATCCTCATTCCCACATCGCAAATGGCGCTGGTCCAGGTGACAGCGCCGAACGTGAACCTGGCTCTCTGGCAGGTTCCGCATGTCGCTTCAAAGGAGGATATGCCATGCGTAGCTTTGATCTTTCCCCCCTCTATCGCAACACGGTCGGCTTTGATCGTCTGTTCTCCCTGCTTGATACGGTAGGCACTGTGGATTCCACCCCGACCTATCCGCCCTACAATATTGAGCGCACCGGCGAGAATGCCTATCGCATCACTCTGGCTGTCGCCGGCTTCACCAATGAGGATCTGTCCATCGAGGTGAAGGAGAACACCCTCACCCTGCATGGCGAGAAGAAAGCCACCGCCGAGAATGAAAGCACGCAGTTGCTATATCGTGGCATTGCGGCGCGCACCTTCGAGCGGCGCTTCCAGCTTGCCGATCATGTGGAAGTGAAGGGCGCCATTCTTGAGAATGGCCTGCTGCATGTGGATCTCGTGCGCAACATTCCCGAGGCCAAGAAGCCCCGCATCATCCCCATCAACACCGCTCCGGCCGAACAGCCGTCCGCCATTGAAGGCGCGAAGGTGGATGAGGCGCAGCAGGCGGCCTGATCGGCGATCAGCCTCTGATATGCTGCCATATCAGCACTATTGCGGGCGGCGCCTTCCGGCGCCGCCCTTTTTGTATCCGCATTGAGTGTCCGAGGGGGATATGCCACCTTCGCCCTTTGCCGCGCGGCGCTTCCGCGCCTCTTCCGCCGGATGCAGATGCCCCTATACGAAACCCCCGCAAACCCCATGCCGGAAGGCGCTGTCACCGGCGAGATCGTCACCGATGACGGCATTCGCCTGCGCTTTGCCCGCTGGATGCCACACAAGGGCTTGCGCGGTACGGTGGCGCTGTTTCAGGGCCGGGCCGATTTCATCGAGAAATATTATGAGACGATCCAGGATCTGCGCGCGCGTGGCTTTGCCGTCGCCACGCTGGACTGGCGCGGACAAGGCGGCTCGCAGCGCCTGCTGCGCAATCCACTGAAAGGCCATATCCGCAATTTCGATGCCTATCAGAAGGATCTTCAGGCCTTTACCCGGCACGTGCTGCTACCGGATTGTCCCGCTCCGCATTATGCGCTGTGCCATTCCATGGGCGGCCTCATTCTGCTGAAGTCCGTGGTGGAGGGCCAGCGCTGGTTTGATCGTATGGTGCTGGAAACCCCCATGCTGGGCCTGAAGGTGGTGCCCATGCAAGGGCTCGTTCGCCCGCTCGCCACCGCGCTGGTCTGGAGCGGCTTCGCACGCGCCCTGCCACCAGGGGCCCAGGCCCGGCCCTCGACGGAAATCCCCTTCGCGCAGAATTTCAACACGTCAGATCCGGTGCGTTATGCAAGACAGGCGGAAATGGTGCGTCTTCATCCGGCGCTGGCTCTGGGCCCACCAACCATCGGCTGGGTTCACGCCGCCTTTTCAGCCATGGAGGAAATGGCGGACCCGGATGTGATCGCCCGTATCCGCCAGCCCCTGCTCATCATTGCCGGCGGGGCGGACAGGCTGGTTTCCAACATGGCTATTGAGCATCTGTCGGCCCGGCTGGTGGCGGGCGGACATGTGGTGGTGCCGGCCGCCCGCCATGAACTGCTCTCGGAGCGGGATATGCTGCGCGCCCAGTTCTGGGCCGCCTTTGATGCGTTCATTCCCGGCACGCCCTGTTTCTGATCCTGAAGGCTGAAGGCCCGGCCGGCCCCGCGCCAGCATGGCAGGGGGGCAGCAGCACATGCGGCAGCCGAGCCGGCCGGTCCGTGTTGCGCCGGCCCTGTCGCCGCCGGCGCAATCCCTCGTCTTGATCCGGGGAGCTATCAGCTTTTATTTCCCATTCTGGGCGCGGGCGTCCGCCACGACTTCAGCATAGCCCTCATAATCCAGAGCCGCCGCCACCTTGTAGGGACCAATCAGATAGACTGGCGTGCTGTTCAGCCCCAGCGCGCGGGCCTGCCCCAGCGTGCGGCGCAGATAGGCCATTACCTCATCGCCATGGGTTTGCAGATCACGATCCAGCCGCGCCATATCCACACCCGAGGCGGCAACGGCCTTCTGCATGGCTTCCGGCGTCACCTTGCTGCCAGGCAGGGCCATCAACGCGTCTTTCGCCACATGATATTTGCCCTGATATTTCGCGCCCAGCACCAGTTGCGCCCCATAAACGGACGCCTCGGAGAGAATGGGCAGATCCTTATAGACAATGCGGATCTTGCCATCCTTCCTGGCCAGCTTCTCGATGATCGGATCGGATTTCTTGCAATAGGGGCAGTTGTAATCAAAGAAGGCAACGATGGTCACATCGCCCTTCGGGTTGCCGCTGGTGGGAGAGAGCGGATCATTGAGGATGATTTGCGGGTCCAGCGCCGGCTTGTCCTGCGCCTGTGCCGCACTGCCCGGCCAGCCGACCACTCCGCCAGCCAGCCCACCCACGCACAGCGCTGTCGCCAGCATCAACCGCGCTCCCTGCCGGCGCAGGACAGACAAGGCGGCGCGGCGTGAAGCACGAAAACGCGGAAGGCTCGACATCACTATTCTCCTCAGCTCTGGCCCCAGATCACGCATCCAGCTTAAGCCAGCCTTAAGCCGGAAAGATCTTGCCGCTGCGCATGCTGCTTGAGACCGGAGACCAGATCTGGTCCAAAAGGTCTCAATTGTCCGCGCCCCTTGCAAGTGACAATGGAACAGCTCAACTGAAGAGGCTCCCTGATGCTGCTGCGCCCGCTGGAAACCGTGGCCATTCTGCTTCTGCCGCTGGTGCCGGTATTTCTGGCACTGGACTATCGGTTCGGCGCGGCGGCGCTCTATATCCTGTCCTATGTGCTGGCAGCGGCGGCCGGGGGCATTGTGCGCATTCTCTTCCGGCGCGCCCGGCTGATCCAGACCGCCGGCCGGCGCAATCTCATCACCATGGCAATTTTGCTGCTGTTCTGCTGTGTGGCTGTGGGGGTGAGCTATCTCGCCACGCGCGGCGCAGGCACCATCGCCCTGGGTAATGGTCATGTATTGATCTGGCCCCTCGCCATGGGGGCCGGCTTTGTCGCCGGGCTGCTGGCCAGCGGGCGTCAAGCGCCCCACCCCACGGAAGACTGACCATTCTTCAAAACAAGGGCCGCAGGCTTTCGCCACACAGCCCTTGTGTTTTCGGCGTCTATAGCTGCGCGGCTTCAATATTGCGGGTGACATCCTGTGCATTGATGGCCCCGATCATCCGGGTGCCTGGCACTTCCCTGCCGGTCGCGTCCACCACAAACATGGTCGGCGGCCCGATAATGCCAAACCGTTCCATCAGCGCACGACTATCCACGCCGTAATCCGTCACATCCGCCGCGATAAAAGTCGTGCGGGCCAGCGCCGGGGCCAGATCCGGCCCCTTCAGCACCTTCTCATTGGATTTGCACACCGTGCACCAATCCGCCGTGAAGGATACCAATGCGGGCCGCCCCTCAGCGCGGGCCTGCTCCAGTGCCATATCCAACGCCGCCATGGAGGTGACCCGTTGGGCGGGAACCTCCTGCCGGACCAGTTGAGCGCCCTGCCCGCCTGAAGACAGGAAGGAGAGCGGGCGCAGCGGATCACCCGCCCCGCCTGCGGACCCCACAAGCAGCAGGGCGCCATACACCGCAAGCACCAGACCGGACGCCTTGCCCAGCCGGGCATGCCAGCCCATGCCGGCCTCCATGCGGTCAAACCCGCCCAGAAACACGGCAAGGCCGATGGCGAACACACCCCAGATGCCCAACGCCTGCGCCTCATCCATGAGCCGCGTGGCGAGATAGACCGCCACCGCCAGAAAGACGACACCAAACAGCATTTTCACCCGCGCCAGCCAGGGGCCAGACTTGGGCAGGACCCGCGCCCCGAAGGCCCCGAAGGCGATCAGTGGCAGGCCCATGCCCAGCCCCAGCATGAACAGGGCGGCGGCGCCTCGCCCGGCCGCCCCGGTCTGCGCCGCTGTCAGCATGGCGGCGGCCAGAGGCGGCGTCACGCACGGCCCCACAATCAGCGCCGAACCAAAACCCAGCATCGCCGCACTGGAGAAAGAGCCGCCCGCCCCCGGCAACCGCCCGGAGAGGCGGGAGGACAGGGCCGCCGGCATCTGCATATCAAACAGGCCGAACATGGACAGCGCCAGCACCACGAAAACCACCGCCATGGCCCCGAGCGCCCATGGGGTTTGCAAAGCGGCCTGAAGATTGGCCCCGGACCAGCCGGCCACCAGCCCCAGCAACCCATAGGCGCAGGCCATGGCAAGTACATAGACAGAAGACAAGGCAACGCCGCGCCCCATGCCACTGCTCCCGGCGCTCTGCGCGCCCTGGGCATCGGCTTGCGCGCCGGCGCGCGCCAGAACCCCACCCAGAATGGGAATCATCGGAAACACGCAGGGTGTGAGTGACAGCAGCAGCCCGAACCCCAGAAAAGCCGCCAGCATCCACAGCGGATCACCCGTCAGCAGAGCAGAAGGCGACCAGGCGCTCTCATCTGCGGAAGGCGTATCCGTGGCAGAGGCGACGCGCACCGGGCTGACAGCCGCGCCGGAAAGCGGCACAGCCGGTGTTTCCGCCGCAGCGCCGGGGACCTCAGCCGTGCCCGCACCGGGTATGGGCGTTGCAACCCTGTTGCCCAGTGATGGGCCCGCTGGCGTCAGCTTCACCGGCTCCGCACCCAGCGCGGCCAGAGACACTTCTCCCACCTGCGGCGGATAACAGATGCCGGCCTGCGAACAGCCCTGCCATGTCACATGCAACGGTGCCTGCAACGCACCATCAGCCGTCAGCTTCTCCAGCTCAGCAGCGGGAAGAATGGCCCGCAACGCATTCTGGAAAATGCGCACCCGGCCAAAATTCACATCATCCTTTTCCTCACCGGGCGGCAAGGTAAATGACAAGGGGTTGCCATTTTCTGAAATCGTGACGCTATCGCGATAAAGATAGCTGTCGGAGCGGATGGTCCAGTCCAGCACCAGCGCGCCATCTTCTGCGCGCCGCGCCGTGACGGAGAAAGGCGTCGCCGCCTGCGCCGTCTTCAGGGCGCCAAGGCTGGCCCAATTGCTGCGCACGGATGCCCCGCCACTGGCCGCGCCCGCATCAGAAACGGAACCTGCCGTCAGTTGCTGCGCAACAGCGCCCGAATATCCTGCTCCCGGCAGAGCCACCAGAAACAGCGCACACAGCGCTATCAGCGCGGGCCATCTCCTCCATATGCCGGCCATTGTGCGGGCCGGGCGGCGTGCTTGCACCATCAAACTGCTCCTGCGCATGCCCTTTGAATTTGCCACATCAGCCGCGCAAACCCCAGAATGCCGCGCATGATGCTGCAAACTGGCATGCTCCGCCTGATCGCCCCTGTGCCGGTTTCGGGGCCGCGCCTTAAGTGAGCCTTAAGGTGGCGCAAAAGAATGGCAGAACAATTGTGCAGCAGCAGGTGGGGAGCAGCCATGCATATCCTGGTGGTGGAGGATGACCCTGTTCTGGCGGATGGGTTGAAGGTCGGGCTGGGGCTGGCAGGGGCCACGGTGGATACAGTCTCCACCTGCGGCGATGCGCGGGCAGCGCTTTCCACCATGTCGTTCGACGCTATGGTGCTGGATGTGATGCTGCCGGATGGCTCCGGCCTTGATCTGCTGGCCACGCTGCGCCGGGCTGGCGAAACCACCCCCACCCTGCTGCTGACAGCTCTTGATGATACGCAGGACCGCATCCGCGGCCTTGATGCCGGAGCGGATGATTATCTCGGCAAACCGTTTGATCTGGATGAGTTGGCCGCACGGGTTCGGGCCATTGTGCGCCGGGCCAGTGGGCGGGCGACCGCACTGATGCGCTGCGGGGAGGTGGTGCTGGACCCGGCCGCCCTCACGGCCACGGTGCGCAATCAACCTGTCGCCCTCTCCCGTCGGGAGTTCGCCGTGCTCTCCGCCCTGATGGAGCGGCCCGGCATGATTCGCTCCCGCGCCGACATTGAAGAGCGGCTTTATGGCTGGCAGGAGGAGGTGGAGAGCAATGCCGTGGAGGTGCACATCCACAATCTGCGCGCCAAGATCGGCCGCGCGACCATAGAGACGGTGCGCGGGCTGGGCTACCGCATGAAGAACGATGCGGCATGAAGGCCGTCATGAAGGCAGTTTCAAGATGATACGATCCCTGCGCGGACGGCTGTTTCTCATTCTGCTGCTGGCCACTGGAGCCCTGTGGCTCTCGGCCACGGCCTGGATATATCTGGGCAGCCGGGCCGAGCTGGAGCATGTGCTGGATACGCGCCTGCGAGAAGCCGCACGCATGGTGCATTCTCTGGTGATGACCAACCCGCAGGCCATGGGTTCTGACGCCCCGGCTGACATGCCCGCCTTCCCTATCGAGCGCGGCGGCTATGAGCGCCAGCTCTCCTGCCAGGTCTGGTCGCTGGCTGGGGATCTCATGTCCCAGTCCAGTGGCGCGCCTTCGGGGCGGATGAGTACCGGGGAGCAGGGCTTTTCCAACCAGATGGTAGATGGCGAGCTGTGGCGCGTCTTCACACTGGAAGACCCGGAAAAGGGCCTGCGCGTGATGGTGGGAGACCGCGTGGGCCTGCGTGACCGGCTGGTGCGCGATCTCATTCTGGGCCTTGTCGCACCCGCCCTGTTCATCGTGCCTCTTCTGGCCCTGTTGATCTGGGTGAGCCTCGGCCGGGGCCTTCGCCCCCTCACCGCACTGACACGCAACATTGCCGCGCGCGGGCCGGATGACATGCGCCGCGTGAATGCCGCCGATGCGCCCTCGGAGGTGCGGCCACTGGCCGAGGCCCTGAACGGCCTGTTCGCCAAGGTCGAGACAGCCCGTCACCATGAGCGGGAGGTGACGGCCTTCGCCGCCCATGAACTGCGCACACCTCTGGCCGGGCTGAAAACACAGGCCCAGATCGCCCTCGCCTCCCCCGAAGCCGCCACGCGCGAGGCTGCTCTCCGGCAAATTCTGGTTTCGGTGGATCGTTCATCACGCCTTGTCCGCCAGCTTCTCACACTGGCCCGGCTGGATGCCGGCGAGGATCTTCGCCAACAGGGAGCCCCTGTGACCGTGGGCGCCGTACTGGAAGAGCTGGTGCGGGAAGAAGATGAACGCAAAGCCATGACGCGGGATGCGCCGGGCGATGCCCCGCCTCTCCCTCTTACCGCCCGCATCACCATGGACCCGGCCCTGTACAGGATGCAGGTGCTGGGAGACGGCGACGCCCTGCGCACCGCCCTGCGCAATCTGCTGGAAAATGCCCTGCAATATGGCCCGCCAGACGGGACAATCACTTGCCGCGCGCTCTCGCCCTCTACCCTGTGTCTGGAAGATGAGGGCCCCGGCATCGCCCCGGAAGAGCTGGAACTGGTGACACGCCGTTTCTACCGGGGGCGCAATCTTCAGGGGGCGGAATCAGCTGCGCCTGCGGGCCGTCATACCGGCACCGGGCTGGGGCTGGCCATTGCGGAAACCGCTCTCGCCCGGCTGAATGCGCGGATGGAACTGGCCAACCGACCAGACCGCAGCGGCCTTCAGATCACGATCCGTTTCGAGACGGACGCCTGATGCGCTCCACCATGGCGCAGGGCGGGGAGGCTGTAGAAGGTCCGCCCGGCCGGCCCTACGGCTCTGACAAGACAGGCCATGCAACGCAGGATCGTTGCCAGAGCCCCACATCTGTCGGCTCCATCCGTGAACCTTCCAGACGCGGATTGATTTCCAGCGCACAGGAATAACTTGTCCGCCCCTTCCGCGCCTCGGACAAACGGACGCGCGTTGTGCGGGTGTTGGCAGGAGCTGGCAAGGATTGGAAGGGGTTGGACGCATGATGCGGGCTTGTTCATCACGGGCCTGACATATGCCACCTGTGTCATGATGCGCCCGGCCCGGCACACCAAATGGGCGATATATTTCTGGCTGAAGCCATGAAATCCTACGCGAGAACAGCCCCCTTCCAGAGCGGTTGTTCCAGAAGTGCCATGACGGCAGCCGGGCTGTGGGCCAGCTCGGCCTCCTCACTGGCATTCAGGTCAAGCCGTTTGAAAACACAGGAAAAGCGCTCCGTGCGGCCGGGTTGTGGGCCCGTGGCAGATGGGCTTCAGCCAGAGCACCCTGTTTAACCCTGAAGCATTTTCAGGGTCTGCTCATGCACGGCGCGGCTTCCCGCAGCAACAATGCGCCCGCCCTTCGCCGGCGATTCACCTTCCCAGGTGGTGACCATGCCGCCCGCGCCTTCAATGATGGGGATGAGCGCGGCAATGTCATGCAATTTCAGCTCGGTTTCGATCACGAGATCAATCTGTCCGGCGGCCAACATGCAATATGCGTAACAATCCCCGCCATAACGGGAGAGGCGGACCTTTTCTTCCACGACGGAGAAAATGGCGCGGTCGGCATCATTCATCAGCCGCGGGCTGGTGGTGAACAACACCGCATCCTCCAGCCGGGCGCAGGCACGCGTCGTCAGCCGGCCCGCGCCTGCCGGGCCGCGATAACATGCCTGCGTGCTGTCACCATAAAAGCTTTCACCGATAAAGGGCTGGTGCATCATGCCATAGAGAGGCGCGCCCTCCTTCAGCAAACCAATCAGCGTGCCCCAGGCCGGCATGCCGGAAATGAAGGATTTGGTGCCATCAATCGGGTCCAGAACCCACACATAATCCGAGTGCCCGGCCTGAGCATCAAATTCCTCGCCAATAATGCCGTGGTCTGGAAAGGCTGCGCCAATCATCTCACGCAAAACCTGCTCGGCCGCGCGATCCGCCTCGGTCACCGGATCGAAACCATAGGCGCCGCCCTTGTCATCCATGCGCATCGCCGTGCGGAAATAGGGCAAAATGACCTGGCCAGACTGCGCCGCCAGCTTGTGCACGAACTCTTCCAGGGCCTTTACATCCACCGCGCTCATCGGGCTGCACTCCTTATTCCGGCTTGCACTGCTCATTGAAGCCATGCCTGTGGCCGTGATGCGCCAGCCAGACCGCACCTCACATGCCCCGGAAGCGACCCGCGATCAAGCGCAACAGACCACGAGGAACGGAGGAAATGGCCCCTCAGCCTGCTCCATCAGGGTGCGGCGGCATACGGATTGGCGCAGATATCGCCCAATTCTACGGCACCGCGCGGAAACATGTGGGCAAAAGACAGGCACATTTCGAAAGCCCCTGTCTTTTCAGGGTGCTGACGCCCCTTTCCATGCGCAAACTATCAGCGCGCAACAACCTTGTGAGCTTCTGGCGAAGAGCGCATATTGATGCAGCGCGGCATTGCTTGCTGCATTGCCGTCGCCCTCCTTGGGCGTTTCCTCCCTAGACTTGGGCCGTTCGCCAATGCGGACGGCCTCTTTCTTTTCAGGCCGACTTTCCGGCTGTTGCGCGCCGCGCAACATTCCGTTTGATGCCCCTGAAAGCTCCGCCTCACCAGACCAGCCGCTCTGAACGTGCCACGCAACATGGGCACGCGACGTGGAGGCACGACGTGGAGGCGCTATGGGCCGCACTCTTGAGGTGAGCGCCCCGCACCCGCAAAATCAAGTTGTGATGAACAAGCCGCGCTGCGCCATCGTTTCAAGGCGAAGATTCGCAGCTCTTCGCCTCCGCAACACGGAATGGAAAGGCCACGAGGGAAAAGAAGAGAATTTCGCACACGGAAAACCCCCTTGAAAAACAAGAGGTTGCAAAAATTATGCAGGGTGCGACAAACCGACACTTGATTTTCGGCAACGCCAAGGGCATTTTTGCATTGCGACATGGCGATTGGCGTCGCTTTGTCGCTGCCCTCCTTGGGCGTTTCCTCCCTAGACTTGGGCCGTTCGCCAACGCGGACGGCCCCTTTCTTTTTTGGGCCACCTTATTGCGGTGTTTGCCCCGGCTTCCAGCCCAACCTTTCGGCTTCCTGAAAACCTGTCTGCACTGCACCCGGCCCTTTCGCCGGAACCCCTCTGCACACCTGCGCTCCATGAGCACAAAAGCAACGCTGCGGGGCCATGCCCTGCTGACATGACAAAATTCGTATATCTGCCATTCAAAAAACGCAAGGCAGTTTTTCAAATTATTGACATTTTCCGCTCCGAACACCGCAATGCATTGCCATATGCGTGTTTTAGCTCATTCCGCAGCGGCGCGCGGAGCCGCAAGGCCGCTGCGCACAAGCGCCAGAACGCGAGACATGGCCTGCGCAATATCCGCCCTTACCCGTGTGAAACGAGAACTGTGCAGATAATGCGCCTCATCCATATAGATGCCCCGGTTCACCTCGATCTGCACAGCATGCAGGCCCGTGGCGGGGCGGCCATAATGTTCGGTGATGAAACCGCCCGCATAGGGCTTGTTGCGCAACACGCAATATCCGGCCGCCACCAGCTCCCGTTCCAGTGCATCACTCACCAAGGCGCTGCAACTCGTGCCGAAACGGTCTCCAATCACGAAATCCGCATTCACGGCTGAGCCACGCAAGGAGGTGGAGGGCATGGAGTGGCAATCCACCAGCACCGCCACGCCCCATTGCCCCTGCACTTGCGACAGCAAAGCCCTCAATGCCTTGTGATAAGGCTTATAATAGGTTTCGATCCGCGCCAGCCCCTCCTCCAGAGACAGCCGCCGGGTATAGATCTCCCGCGCATCGCCCACCACGCGGGCAATGGTGCCCAACCCGCTGACAACCCGAAGTGACCGTGTATTGGCATAAGAGGGCAGCCGCCCTTCAAACATGCGCGGGTCCAGCTCATAGGGCTCGCGGTTCAGGTCCAGAAAGGCGCGGGGAAACAGCGCCCGCATGAAGGGCACCCCCTCCTGCACCACATCGGCGAACAGCTCATCCACGAAACAATCTTCCGAGCGGCGCAGAGACGGGAAGTCCAGCCGGGCCTCTTCCACGAAGCGGCGCGGATAGATGCGGCCGGAATGCGGAGAATTGAAAACGAATGGCCCCATGCCCTCTCGCACGCCCTGAATTTCAAAGGCCGGATCAATTTTGTCAGCAAGAGAGGCTGTCATGGGATACCGCACACACCGGAAGAATTCAAAAAAGCCCTGTACTCTCCATATGATGGCCCCCTTTTGGCGGCCTTGTGAAGGCCCGAAGAGCTTTCACTTCGAATTTACCTGATTCATGCAGACAGATCAGAGGTGGCTCCGGCGTTGCGGCGGGGCACGTTGTGAAACAATCAGGGGAAATGGCGTGTCCAAAATCCTGCTCGCCGAAGATGACAATGACATGCGGCGCTTCCTGGTGCGCGCGTTGCAAAATGCCGGCTACTCGGTGGCATCGTTCGACAATGGCAAATCCGCTTATGAGCGGATGCGTGAAGAACCCTTCGAGTTGCTGCTGACCGATATCGTGATGCCGGAGATGGATGGTATCGAGCTGGCGCGCCGCGCGACCGAGCTTGATCCTGACCTGAAGGTGATGTTCATCACCGGCTTCGCCGCAGTGGCGCTGAACGCCGATAATGAAGCCCCCGCCGAAGCCAAGGTGCTGTCCAAGCCCTTCCATCTTCGGGATCTTGTCGCCGAAGTGGGAAAAATGCTCGCGGCGGCCTGAAATCTGCAAATACCCCTTGCCTCCGGCGAAGAGAGCCTCTATAGAGGCGCTTCCCGGGGTTGGGGCGCGTAGCTCAGCGGGAGAGCACTACGTTGACATCGTAGGGGTCACAGGTTCAATCCCTGTCGCGCCCACCATCCCCCTCTTCTCTGCTGAGAAGATGCAAGGCTGGACCAAGGCTAGCGAAGCTTAATTTCCATCATTCTGTCTCATATTACGGTTCTTGGCGCTCGCGCATCCGTGCGCTCTTTCGCCATAGTGGAGCCGTGCAGAAATCTGCCCCACCGGCAGCGAAAACAGTATGCTCGCACCATGAAAGCGACATCCACGCCGCCCGATTCGTCCGTTTCCTCCACATCGGCCCACGCCACCCCGCCATGGGGCAGCGCCGGTTCGCCTATTGGTGTGCTGCTGGTCAATCTCGGCACACCCGATGGCACCGATTACTGGTCGATGCGCCGCTATCTGAAGGAGTTTCTTTCAGACCGGCGGGTGATCGAGGTAAACCGCCTGCTGTGGTGGGTGGTGCTCAACGCCATCATCCTCACGGTGCGCCCCGGCCCCAAGGGGCGTGATTATGCCAGCATCTGGAACACGGAGCGGGATGAAGGCCCCCTGCTCACCATCACCCGTGCGCAGGCCGAAAAACTCGCTCCCCGCCTGAACGCGCTGGACCCGCGCATCCGCGTAGATTTCGCCATGCGCTATGGCAACCCCTCCATCGCCTCGCGCATCAAGGCGCTGGAGGCACAGGGCTGCGCGCGCATTCTGGTGGTGCCGCTCTATCCGCAATATGCCGCCGCCACCACCGCCACGGTGGGCGACGCCACATTTGATGTGCTGAAAACCATGCGCCGCCAGCCTGCTTTGCGCATTGCTCCGCCCTGGCCTGATGACCCGGCCTATATTGAGGCGCTGGCGCAAAATCTGGAAAGCCAGCTCGCGGCGCTGGATTTCGAGCCGGAGGTGATTCTCGCCTCCTTCCACGGCATCCCGAAATCCTATGTCGAGAAGGGCGAGCCCTATGCCGATCACTGCCGGGAAACCATGCGCCTGCTGCGCGCCCGCATGGGGCTGAATGAAAATCGCCTGCGTCTCACCTTCCAGTCCCGTTTCGGGCGCGAGGAATGGCTCACCCCCTATACGGATGAAACCGTGAAGGCGCTGGCCGCGCAGGGCGTGAAACGGCTGGCCGTGCTCACCCCCGGCTTTGTGGCAGATTGCCTGGAAACACTGGAAGAGATCGGCGTCGAGAACCGGGATTATTTTCTTGAACATGGCGGAGAACAATTTGCCGCCCTGCCCTGCCTGAATGACAGCCCCGCCGGCCTTGATGTGCTGGCCCATATTGTGGAGCAGGAACTGGGGGGCTGGCTCTCACCACTGCAAAAGAGCTGATACCCAGATGAAGCAGCGGCGCTGAACGTGCTCAGCCCGCCGCGACGCGCATGCGCGGCTGCTCCGCCTCTGCGGCAAAACACGTCTTGAGCCACGCCTTGATGACCACAAGAGCTTCCGGCTCATCCAGAAAGGGAGGGTGCCCTCTGTCCGGCACATCCACACGGATCATGTCCGGGCGGCGGGCCTGCATGGCATCGGCGGCGGCGCTGCTCAAGACATCCGAATTGGCGCCGCGGACCAGCGCCAGCGGAATCCCCGCACAGGCATCAAACAAGGGCCAGGCATCTGGAGGAGCAGAGGCCAGGGCAGTATTGAAAGAGGTGCGCAATTCCGGGTCATAGGGCAGCTTCACCCCACGGCTGGTCTGGATATAGCGACGGATGGTCTCCTGCTCCCAGCGCAACTCAGGCACATTGTCGAAGCCCGGCATGGCTGCCGGCATGCGGTCGGCGATTTCCTCCAGCGTATCAACCGCCGGTTCGATGCCAATATAGGTGCCCAGCCGCTCCAGCCCGGCCCGCTCCATCACCGGGCCCACATCGTTCAGGCACAAGCCGACAACCCTCTCATGGGCAATCATGGCCATCATCATGCCCAGAAGCCCGCCGCGGGAAGAGCCGATGACAGCGGTGCGCTCCACACCCAGATGATCCAGCAAGGCCAGCGCGTCACGGGTTTCCTGAAGCACATTGTAGGTTTCAGCGCCCGTCCACTCTGATTCTCCCCGACCACGGCTGTCGAGACGAATCAAGCGGATATCCGGCAGATGGTGCGCCAGATAATCAAAATCGCGCCCATTGCGGGTAAAGCCGGCCAGCGCCAGCAGCGGCCACCCTTCCCCGATATCGGAGAAAGCGAGCCTTGCGTCATCTTCTGCCTGAAAGCTGCCCGTGTTCATGCCCCACCAGAACCACTCAAAGCCCGCCAGTGCAGCTTCCTGCTTCCAGCCCCGGCTTACCAGCGCCGCCATGCGCCCCGCCGGGCTGAAGGCTGACCCCCTCAGCCCTCGCCCGCTTGTTCGAGCTTATTGCCGTATAATTACTATCACAAGTTGAGAACACTCTTGTGACAGCCTGATGATCCATCATGGCGCGATAACCAGCCCGGCCCTCAACCCGCACAGGCCGGCGCCATTCGCATGGAACAGCCTGACTATACAGGCCAAGCCTCCGGGTGTTAGAGCATGTGCCGATGTACGGGCGCTTGCCCCCACCTCGCCCACCTTGTCCCCCCACCTCGCCGGACCCGTGTTTTTCCTACCGGCCGCCTCCCGCAGGTCAGCTCGACATGAGGATCACACGTCTCGTTCTCGCCGCCCTTTTGCTCATGGCCCCGGCCACGACAAGCCTGGCGCAGGAACTCACACGCCTTTACGCGCCCCGTCCGCCGGCCGGCTCCGCCTATGTGCGGATCGTGCCGCCACAACCGGCTGGCGCAGTGCGTTTTGGCGACGCCACCGCACAGGTCACCCCCGGCGAGGTGGCCACCATCTATCGTGTAGTCAAGGGCGGCGCTCCGGTGACCATCGCGCTGGATGGCAAGGCCGTGCAAGGCACACCCACACCGGCGGCGGACAGCTTCTCCACCATCGTGATTGGAGCGAACGGCTCGGCCCGCCTGATTGCCGATGGCACGGATGCCCGAAATGACCTGAAGGCCCAGTTGCGCGTCTATAATCTGGTGCCGGGCTGCAAGGGTGCGGTGGCTGTCGAGAAGGGCCCCACCGTGTTTGACGGGCTGGCCACGGACGAAACCCGTTCCCGCGCCATCAACCCCATCGAGGCACGGCTGGTGGGCCGCTGCGGCAACACAGAAACCCCAGCATTCCAGCTCCCTCCCCTGAAGGCGGGCGACCATTTCAGCCTGTTTCTCCTGGAAGGCCCCTCCGGCCCGGAGCTGAAGGGCCAGCGGGACGAGACCGAACCCTATCACGGCGCCCCCGAGTGAGGGGCGCATCATGGTCTTCGCATCCGACAGCTTTCTGTTTCTCTTCCTGCCGGTCTTCCTGCTGGCCTATGCCCTGACACCGGGTGCGGCGCGCAATCTGGTCATCCTCGCCTTTTCCTGGCTGTTCTATGCCTGGTGGCGGGCGGATTTCCTGCCGCTGATCGTCTCCATCGCCATCTGGTCCTGGGTCACCGGCCTGTGGATCGCGAAGGCGCAGGATGAGGGCCGAAGACGCATGGCCATGCTGGCTGGCATCTCCTGGCCGCTGGCTTCGCTGCTGTGGTTCAAATATGCCAACATGATGGTGGCCACAGGTCAGGCCGTCACCGCCTCGGTCTGGGGCTGGGAGGATGTGCTGTTGCCCATCGGCCTCAGCTTCTTCGTGTTCGGGGCCATCTCCTATTCCATGGATGTGTATCGCCGCACCGTGCCGGCCGAACCCTCCTTCGTGAATTACGCCACCTACCAGTCCATGTTCGGCCATCTCGTGGCGGGCCCGGTGGTGCGCTACAAATGGGTAGCCCGACGCCTGAAGGAGCGCACCTTCCAGCGCGCCGAATTCATGTTCGGCGTGGAACGCTTCATGTTCGGCTTTGCCCAGAAGGTGCTCATCGCCGATACGCTGGCCCCGCTGGTGGATGCCGGCTACAGCCTCGCCGCCCCCACCACGCTGGATGTAGCGCTGGTGGTGACGGCCTTCGGCCTTCAACTCTTCTTCGATTTCGTCGGATACAGCGCCATGGCCATCGGGCTGGGGCTGATGGTGGGGCTGAAATTCCCGGAGAATTTCGACAACCCCTATCTGGCCACTTCAGTCACCGAGTTCTGGCGGCGCTGGCATATCTCCCTTTCAAGCTGGCTGCGGGATTATCTGTTCATTCCGCTGGGCGGCAGCCGGGGCAAGAAGCTTCCGGCCATCTGCCTCAACCTGCTCATCACCATGGGGCTGGGCGGCCTGTGGCATGGGGCCAGCTGGACCTTTCTGGTCTGGGGCCTGTGGCATGGCTGCGTGCTCTCATGGGAGCGGATCTGGAAAAGCCTGGCTCTTCCTGCCCCGCCCCGCGCCATCGCCCATATGCTGATGCTGTTGTGCGTGTTGCTGGGCTGGATGCTGTTCCGCGCCGCAAGCTGGGATGAAATGGGCGTGATGATGCAGGGCCTTTCCGGGGCCAATGGCTTTGGCCTGTCTCCGGCGCTGGCGGTGGTGTTCCGCCCCATTATTGTGCTCGCCTATCTTCTGGGCATCGGGCTGGTCTATCTGCCCTTGCTGCTGCGGATCGACCCGGCCGCACCGGAACCCGGCCATATGCTGCGGGCCTGGAGCGCACCGCTGCTGTTCCTGTTCGCGGTTTTTGTGTTGCAGGGGCGAACCGTGGTGCCCTTCCTCTATTTCCAGTTCTGAGGAGGCGGACATGGCTCATCTCGCCCGCATCCTCGCCACTCTGGCCTTTCTGCTGCTGATGTTCGCAGGGCTTGGCCATGTGGTGGCGCATCTGGCCGGGCCGGCTGGCGCATCCATTGTTGCGGCGGCCAGCTGGCAGAACATTCTCAATGGCCGCCTCTCCGGCGTGGTGGACCGCAGCGTGATCGCTGCCCTGCCCAGCACACCGCAGCTCGATTCCATCGCCTCCGGCCTCTCCTATATGGTGCTGGATGATGCCGGGCCGCAGGTCCGCTCTGGCTGCTCCGGCTGGCTTTTCCTTGCCGAAGAACTGGCCGAGACCCCACATGGCGATAAACATATCGCAACCCATGCCCGTCTGGCCCGCAAGATCCGCGACATACTGGCCACGCACGGCGTCGAACTGCTTGTGTTGCCTATCCGCGACAAGGCGGATCTGGCGCATGAGCAATTGTGTGGCCTGCCCGTATCGGCGCAGGCGGCCGGCCGGCTGGAAATATGGAACCGCCAGAGCCGCGAACTCGGCCTCAACAGCATCGCCATGGGTAAAGGCTGGCCCTCTCCCGGCTTTCTGCGAACGGATACCCACTGGAATGCGGAGGGGGCCCGGCATACGGCACAGCTTGTGGCGCACGCCATTTCAGACAGGCTCGGTCCGGGCGCAACCGGCGTGTCCCTGACCTCCAGCCCGCCGGAACCGCGCCCCGGAGATTTGATGCGCCTCGCCGGACTGTCCAAATCCTGGACATGGTCCGGCCCGGAGCCGGATCATGTCGCCACAATTTCCGCCCACATTGCCCGCACTGGTAGCCTGCTGGACGATGTGCCTGCACCCAGTGTCATTCTGGCGGGTTCATCCTTCTCGCTGCGTTCCGGCTTCATTGATTTTCTACAAAACGCCAGCCGCCGCGAGGTGGCGCAGAAAAGCCGGGATGGCAGCGGCTTCGCCGGCGCGCTGCTGGATGTGCTGATGAACCAGCCGGAGGCGCTGAAGCAGACACGCCTTGTGGTGTGGGAATTTCCCCTGCGCACACTCACCCAAGCCCCCACCGAGGCTGAACGGACATTTCTGGGAGAGGACACATGAAGACGGGTCTTCCACACAAGCCCATCACACGCCGCCACATGCTGGGCGCTCTCGGGGCCGGCGCGCTGGCCATGAGCCTTTCCCTGCCGGGCGCAACCCCCGCCATGGCGCAGGGCGAATCCATCATTCACGGCAAGAATGGCTGGCTCTTCCCCGGCTGGGAAAGCCTGACCACATCCGATCAGGCCGGCATCGAGGCCGCTGCCGCATTGATCGGCGACACCAGCAAGGCGCTGGCGGCGCGCAATATCCGCCTCATCACCATCGTCGCACCACTGAAGGCTCGTTTTCATCGCGACAAGCTGCCAGATGACGCACAAATCTCCGATGCGGTGGAGCCCCAGTACAACACCATCATGGCCGCCCTGAAGCAGCAGGGCGTGGATGTGGTGGATATGCGCCCGCCCCTGAAAAGCGTGCAGATCGGCAAGCAGACCAGCTTCTATCGCGCAGATTATCACTGGACGGCCTGGGCGGCCGAAGCAGCCGCGGATGCGGTGGCCTCCGATATCAGGATATCCGGAGTGACGCTGGCCGGCGAGAACGGCACCGGCGACAAGCTGGGAGACTGGATGACCCAGCGCCATTATGGCGATCTGGCCGAGCGCTTCCTCACCCCTGACGCCCGCAAGAAGGTGGGCCCGGAACTCTTCACCGTGCGTGTCGCGCCCCAGCAGCAGGCCGGCCTTCTGGATACCGCCCCGGCCCCGGTACATGTGGTGGGCAACAGCTTCGTGCAGCCTTATCTGGGTTTCCCCCAGAAGCTTTCAAGCGATATCGACCGCCCGGTTTCCCTCACCTGGAACCCCGGCAATGTGGGCCCCTGGCTGACCTTTCTGCAATATGTGGAATCGCCGGGCTTCAAGCAGAACCCGCCGCAATTCATCGTCTGGCTGTTCAATGAGGGCGCATTCCACAGCCTGCCCGATAATGCCGAACAGTGGGACAGCTCTTCCCTCATGTCGGCGCAGAACTGGCGTCAGCGCATGCAGGCCGCCATCGGCAAATAAGCGGCTCCTGTGCCGGTCACCCGACCAAACAAGAAGGCTCCGTGCAGATCTGCACGGAGCCTTCTTGTTTTCAGCGCCACGTCATCAAAACCACATCTCACATCTGCCGGGCGGCTGCGCCGGAGCCCGCGCTGGCATGGGCATTTTCTTCCGGCCGGGCTGTCGGAACAGGTGCTGGCGAGAGCTTCCGCGGGCGGGCGGCGGCCCGGCGCGGGCGCGTAATACTGCTCACCCGGCGCAGGACTTCAGCATGCAGGCCGGGTGACTTGTCCAGATTGAAATGGCCCAGATCCGTATTCGCCGCCAGATCGCGATTGGAAATGGAGCCCCGAAACCCCTTTTCCGCCGTCAGCTTCTTGCCATAGCCATTGTTGGACTGGAAAAAATTGATGAAGCGCCCGCGCGCCCTGCCCACCGTGCTCACCCCCACCGGGTCGAATGTGACCACCAGACGAGGGGGCGTGCCCAGAGCGGTGAGACGCTCGGCCGCCTGAATGGCCGCATCCGCCCCCAGCGAATGACCGATGAGAATGATGGGCGCGCCCTTGTTGCGCCGGCTTTCCGCAGCCGCCTGATCCGCGACCGACTGCCATGACGTATGATTGTATACGCTCGCCTCGATTCCGCGCGCCTCCAGCTTGTCAGCCAGCTCATCCATGCCGAGTGAGAACACATTGGCCAGCCCGCGGAAGAGATAGACATGGCCGGAGCGCTTGGCCGGTTTGGCGGCGGCAGGCTGCACGGCGACACATAGAAACAGCACTGCGCACAACGCCGTGGCCAGGCCAAGAAGCGTCGCCATCGGGCGGGGAGATGTCAGGGAACGGGCAGAGGACATGGGGTCACCACAATTCAACATGGCTGAGTTCTGACGTCATTTTGCCGGATCGGCAACACAGGCCGTAGCCAGCATGGGCCAAAAGCCCTACAGCGCATCGGTTTTTCGCACAATCGTGACCTCAACGCACCAGCATCACAACCCGTTCACTCTGCGTCACACGGCCTTTCGGCCTTGCCGGATGAATAATGATGTTTTACGAAATTATTCACTCATCAGGAGAGAGCCGTGGCGCCCAGAATGAAGGAAAGCCCGGAAGAGACCCGCGAGCGCATCGCCCGCGCTGCCGAGGATCTGTTCCGCCGCTTTGGTTTTGCGAAAACATCCGTGGCCGACATTGCCCGCGCGGTGGAGATGTCGCCGGCCAATATCTATCGCTTCTTCCCTTCCAAGACCGCCATTGTCGCGACCATCTGCGCACGCAGCCTGCACGAAGTGGAGGCGGAGGTGGTGCGAATGGCGCACAGGCCCGGCAGTCCCCAGGAGCGGATCGCCGCGGTTTATCTCTCCATATTTGAATATCACCGGGCCAATTTTCTTACCGAGCGCGGCGTCTACGACATGGTGCTGGTGGCCATTGAGAACAACTGGGCCGCCATCGAAGCCCACAAGGCCCGTATTCGCGATGTTCTCGCCGCCATTCTGGAAGAAGGGCTTCAGAATGGCACCTTCCTGCCCCATGCGCCGGAAGCCGTCGCGGGCCTGCTGCTCTCCTCCTGTGTGCGCTTCTGCCACCCGGTTCTGGTGGCCGCGCATATTGGTGATGATCTGGAAGGCGATCTGAAAACCCATATCGCCTTCATCCTGCGCGCCATTGAGCGCACGCCCACCCCGCTACAACCAGCCCTGCTGCGCCCGACGCCAGCCGGGGCCGCCCCACACACAGACCCGGCCTCCTGCGATGCGTGACGATACCCCGACACGCCAGACATTTTTCTTCTCCCTTTTCTCTATTCTGAGAATGGCTCTCAACATGCGCTGCCCCGCTTCCAACTCTCCCTCCCAATCTCCGCCAGACCACACAAGCGGAGCCACACGCCTTGTGGCCACACTGGCTCTTGTCACCCTTCTGGGCGGAACTCTTGCCGCCTGCGGGGAGGATAACACCACCGCAGAGCATGACGCCCCGGCACGGCCGGTGCAGGTGGCCACGGTGCATCTGTCGCCTCGCCATGCAGAGAAAAGCTTTGTGGGGGTGATCCGCGCCCGCCGGGAGATTGATCTGGCCTTCCGTGTGGGCGGCAAAATGGTTCAGCGCCATGTGGAAGTGGGCGATCACGTTACCTCCGGCGCGGTGATCGCGCGGATTGACCCGGAAGACCTACGCCTTGAACTGGAAAGCGCGCATGCCGAGCTGGCTGCCGCCGAAGCCAATCTTTCCCAGACCAGCGCTGAAGATCAGCGCTATCGTGCCCTGCGTGCCAAGGGGGTAGCCTCAGCCGCCGAGCTGGACCGGAAATCGCTGGCCATGCAGGAAGCCGTCGGCCGGCTGGAGCGGGCGAAGCGATCGCTGGAACTGGCGGAAAACCGCCTTTCCTATGCCGATCTCGTCTCCGATGCGGATGGCATTGTGGTGGCGGTTGCCGCCGAGCCCGGACAAGTGGTTTCCACTGGGCAAACCATTGTGCGCGTGGCCCGGCTGGATGAGAAGGAGGCACTTGTCGCCCTGCCGGAAACCGCGTTGAACGCCGCCCGCAAGGCCGATGCCATGGTGACACTGTGGGCCGCGCCGGATCAGCGCATCACCGCCCGGCTGCGCGAACTCTCTCCACAGGCAGACCCGGCCTCACGCACCTATCCCGCCCGCTTCACGCTGGACCATGCCGGCGACACCGTGGCGCTGGGGATGACGGCAACCGTCACCCTTGTGCCCCGCGAGGGTGCACCAGTGGCGCGGGTGCCGCTTTCCGCCGTGTTCGACAAGGGCCATGGCGCTCATGTCTTCATCGTGGAGCCCGGCAACCAGAGCCTGACCGCCCGGCCTGTGATCGTCGCCGGTTATACGCAGAACTCCGCCCTGCTCTCCTCCGGCCTTCGGGAGGGAGAGAAGGTGGTGACGCTGGGCGTGCACATGCTCAAGGATGGGCAGCAGGTGCGCACTGTACCCGCCAAGGGCGAAGAAGCATCCATGCAGGCCACGCCATCACCGAGCGCCACCCCGCAGGTCATGACCGACGCCCCCGCCTCAGCTCAGGAGGATGCGCGGTGAATGTATCGCCCCACGCCCCCTCCAGCCTGCCCCCGGAAGAGCAGCAGGACGACCACAAGGCTCCACCCAGCCTGTTCAATCTCTCCCGCTGGGCCATCACCCACCGGGCGCTGACGCTGTTCGCCATGATCCTGCTGGGCCTTGCGGGGCTCTATGCCTATGTCAATCTTGGCCGGGCGGAAGACCCCTCCTTCACCATCAAGGTCATGGTGGTGTCCGTCGCCTGGCCGGGGGCGACCGCCTCACAGATGCAGGATCAGGTCGCCGATCCGATCGAAAAGAAATTGCAGACCCTGCCCCATCTCGACAAGCTGGAAAGTTATTCGCGCCCCGGCGTCAGCTTCATCCAGGTATCGCTGGCCGACACCACGCCGGCCGCACAAGTGCAGGATTTATGGTACCAGGTCCGCAAGAAAATCGGCGACATGCGGGCCGAGCTGCCACAGGGCGTGATCGGCCCCGGTTTCAATGATGAATATGGCGATGTCTATTCCACCCTGCACATTCTCAGCGGCGAGGGGGTGGAGCCGGCCGAACTGAAGCGTCAGGCCGAAATCATCCGCCAGCGCCTGCTGCGTGTGCCGGATGTGGAGAAGGTGGACCTCATCGGCGAGCGGCCGGAGCGGATCTTCATCGAATTTTCCCATGCCCGCCTCGCCACGCTTGGCATCACCCCGGCCCAAATCTTCGACAGCGTGGCCCGCCAGAATGCCGTGGTGGCCGGCGGCGCGGTGGACACCAAGGCCGACCGCATCAATCTGCGCCTCACCGGCGGGTTTGAGGGCGCGAACGCCATCGCCGAAGTGCCGGTCAATGTCGGCGGCGCACTGGTGCGGCTTGGCGATATCGCCACTGTGCGCCACGGCTATGAGGACCCGCCCTCCTATCTCATCCGCCAGCATGGACGGCCTGCCATCGGCATCGGCGTCTCCATGGAGAAGGGAGCCAATATCCTCATTCTCGGCGAGGTGCTGAAGGACGCCATGGCCGAGGCGGTGGCCGAGCTGCCTGTTGGTATCGACATCGTGCAGGTGGCCGATCAGCCCCATGTGGTAGCCGAATCGGTGGGTGAATTCCTGAAGACCTTCGCCGAAGCGCTCATCATCGTTCTGGTGGTCAGCTTTCTGTCGCTGGGTTTTCGCTCCGGTATTGTGGTGGCGCTCTCCGTGCCGCTGGTGCTGGCCATCGTGTTTCTGGTGATGTTCGCCAGCGGCATGGATCTGCACCGCATCACGCTCGGCGCTCTCATCATCGCGCTCGGCCTGCTGGTGGATGACGCCATCATCGCCATCGAAATGATGGTGGTGAAGCTGGAGGAAGGCTGGAACCGCATTGAGGCCGCCAGCTTCGCCTGGACCTCAACCGCCTTTCCCATGCTCACCGGCACGCTGGTAACGGCGGCCGGCTTTCTGCCCGTGGGCTTCGCAAAATCCTCGGCCGGTGAATATGCCGGCGGCATCTTCTGGGTGGTGGGTATCGCGCTGGTGGCGTCGTGGTTCGTGGCGGTGATCTTCACCCCCTATCTCGGCACGGTGCTGCTGCCGGAGATGAAGGGCAAGCATGCTGTCCATGAACTGCGCGACGGGCGGCTCTATCGCCTGCTGCGCCGGGTGCTGGGCTTTTGCCTCGCACATCGCCTCACGGTCATCGGCGCGACTGTGGGGCTGTTCGCCCTCTCCGTGTTCGGCTTCGGTTTCGTGCAGCAGCAATTCTTCCCCACCTCCACCCGTACCGAGCTGTTTCTGGAAATGCGGATGCCGGAGGGCACCTCCATAGCCGCCACACAGGCGGTGGCCCGCAAGGCTGAAGCGCTGCTGGGCGATGATCCCGATATCGCCACCGCCACCACCTATATCGGCCAGGGTGCGCCGCGCTTCTGGCTGGGCCTGAACCCGGTTCTGCCCAACCCCAATTTCGCACAGATCGTCATCGTGGCGAAGGATGTGGCTGGGCGTGAACGTCTGAAGGCCCGGCTGGACACAGCCGTGGCCGATGGCGCCCTGCCCGAGGCGCGGGTGCGGGTAGACCGTTTCATGTTCGGCCCGCCGGTGGGCTTTCCCGTCCAGTTCCGCATTCTGGGGCCAGACCCCATCATGGTGCGCGATATTGCCGAGAAGGTGCGCGCCGTAATGGCGGCAGATCCCGCCGTCATCGACCCGCATCTGAACTGGGGTGAACGGGTCAAGTCCGTCACTCTCGCCGTGGATCAGGACCGGGCACGGGCGCTGGGCTCCACCCCGCGGGATCTGGCCGAAACCCTGCAAACCCTGCTGTCCGGCTACACCGTCACCCAGTATCGCGAAGGCAATCTGCTGATTGATGTCGTGGCCCGTGCGGTGCCTGAAGAGCGGGTTAATCTTGACCACCTGGCCGCTCTCACCGTCACCAACCACAATGGGGTAGCGGTGCCTCTGGGGCAGTTGGCGCGCATCGCCTATACGCAGGAAGAACCCATATTGTGGCGGCGCAACCGCGATCTGGTGCTGACCGTGCGCGGAGATGTGGCAGATGGCGTGCAGCCGCCCGATGTCACCATGCGGCTGGAGCCGAAACTGGCCGGCATCGTTGCGGATCTGCCACCCGGCTACCGTATTGAACGGGGCGGTTCCATCGAGGAGAGCGCCAAGGCCAACAAGGCGCTGGCTGCGGTGTTCCCGATCATGATTATCGTCATGCTGTCGCTACTGATGATCCAGCTTCAGAGCTTCTCGCGTCTGGCGCTGGTCATCGCCACGGCTCCGCTGGGGCTGATCGGCGCGGTGGCGGCCCTGCTGGTGACAAACCAGCCCTTTGGCTTCGTGGCCCTGCTGGGGCTGATCGCGCTGGCTGGCATGATTATGCGCAATACGGTGATTCTGGTGGATCAGATCGACCATGACATCGCTGCCGGGGCCACGCCGCATCATGCGATTGTGGAGGCCACATTGCGCCGCGCCCGGCCCGTGGTGCTCACCGCCATGGCGGCGGTTCTGGGCATGATCCCGCTGGCGCGCAGCGTGTTCTGGGGCCCCATGGCCATCACCATCATGGGCGGACTTCTGGTGGCCACCGCGCTCACCCTGCTGGTGGTGCCTTCACTCTATGCCGCATGGTTTCGGGTGAAGGCGACGGATTAGGAGAGCGCCGCTCCCGCCCCCTCCTGACAAGGCCAAACAAAAACCGGCCGGGAGCAAGCTCCCGGCCGGTTTTTTCATGTCTTTCCGAGGTGCGGCAGAATGGCCCCCTCAGCCCTTCTGCTGGCGCAGGGACAAGCCGAAGAAGAAGGCCCCCACCCCGGTGAAGACCAGATCCACACCCAGGAAGATGCCGAGAATTTCCACCGTATCCGCCGGCCAGCCGGAAATGATGAGCATGCCCAGCACGAGGCTGACAAGGCCGGAAAACACGATCCAGCCCCAGCCCTGGCCCCCGCGGGAACTGAAACCGGCGAACAGGCGGAAAATGCCCTCCACCGCCAGCGCCGCGCCAATGAAAATGGTGATGATGCTGGCCCCGGCCACAGGCCGGTACATGGTGAGACCGCCGGCAACGATATAGAGCACACCGGCCAGCAGCCAATATATGGCAGAGCCCCAGCCACGGGCCCGGAAGGCATGGATGACCTGCACCACCCCGCCGACCAGCAGCAGCGCGCCCACATAAAGCGTGACAGCCAGCGTGGACAGCAGCGGACGGCTGAGCGCGAAGAAGCCCAGCAATACGAAAATGATACCCAGCACGACGAACCAGCCCCAGTTCGCCCGGAGGGATTGCAGCCTGTCAAAGGCAGCCGAGCCTGTCGGCATAATCATGTATCCCGTCTCCATTCCGCGTGAACGCTGCCCCGCAAGCGAAACGCCCCGCACCATGCCGGCCCATGTGCCGACCCATGTGCCGACCCCGGCACAGAAAATGCGCCGTAGCTCACGTTTTCATGAGCCTTGCGGCGGCGCAACCATCATAGAACGCTGCGGTGCGGGCGTCAGGTGACTGGATCAACTCTGTTCGTTTTTAGGAAAGATGTGGCCATACGGAGCAAGACGCAGAGCAAGACACGGCGCGGATGTGAAGCCCTATCCGGCCAACAAAAAAGGCGCGCCTGATGGGCGCGCCCTGTTCTCCTGAGGGTTGCCGACAAGCACACTCCTCAGCGCAGACCGGAAATAGAGCCTGTGGCGCCGGGCGCCTGACCCGGCATATTGGCCGCGGCAGCCTGCGGCTTGGGGGTCTTCGGCATGGGTGCGATCACCACCTTGGCGCCAACCTTCACCCGGCTGAACAGATCCTCAGCATCATTGTTCAACAGGCGGATACAACCAGAGGACACGAACTTGCCAATGGTCTGCGGCTCATTCGTGCCGTGAATACGGTACAGGGTTGAACCCAGATACATCGCCCGCGCGCCCATAGGATTACCCGGCCCGCCCGCCATGAAGCGCGGCAGATAGGGCTGACGCTCAATCATCTCCGGTGGCGGACGCCAATCCGGCCATTCCGCCTTGCGGGAAATCTTTTGCACCCCAGACCAGGTATATCCCTCACGGCCCACACCAATGCCGTAGCGCACGGCCTTGCCGTTACCCAGCACGTAATAAAGATAGGTGTTGGGCGTATCGACAACGATAGTGCCCGGAGCCTGTGTCGTCACATAATCCACGATCTGACGGCGGAAACGATCCGGCACGGGCTCCGAAGGGTCTACATTTTCAATGCGCGGGCCGGCGGGCGCCTGATCCGTACCGGGCACGAGCGCGGCATCCGTTGCGTAGACACCGGCCGGAGGTGCCGTGTTTGACGCCTCATGCCCCTGCGGCTGCGCCGGCTGAGCGCCAGTCAACTCCTCATAGGAGCGGTTATAGGCCGCCCCATAGGCGCGCTGCTGTTCTTCATAGGCGGAAGCCTGATACCCGCCCTGCTGCGGCACCACATTGGCTGGCGGCTGGTAGCCGGCGGGCTGATAAGGCTGCTGCGCCGGCGCACTGGCCTGCGCCCCATAACCGGGGGCCTGCTGATAGCCGCCGGGCGGAGGCAGCTGGGAGCGCTGCATGTCATTTCCGGCTCCCCCCGCGCCTTGGGTATAGGGGTCGGAATAACCGGGCGGCGTGCCGCCATAACCGGAGCCGGAGCCATATGCGTCCTGCCCGAAAGCAGGCGCGGAAAGAAGCGACGCCCCGAAGGCGGCAAGGAGGAAGGGTTGGCGCAACATCATGATGCCGGTGGTAGCTCTGAAACGTGTCGAAATTGGAAACAAGATGCGGAAACTTTGCGCCTGCTCTCCGGCGTCTATCACCTGTGTCCAAACAGCCACATGCCGCCATGTCGCACCCTGACAAAACGGAGAACGCCGCTCACCACGCGCACATTGCGCACCCGCACTATTCATGGTTGTATTTCATGGACAAGCATCCATGAATTGCACATCATGTCCTGGTCCAAATCCATTCTGTTCGTCTGCATGGTAGCCTTGCCGATAGGGCTGGCCCTACTGATGATTCTCAACATTGCCTTTCAGCATGAAACCCTCATCTGGGAAGGCGATGTCAGTACATTGACGCGCTATCTGCGATAGCAGAGCCTGTTCGTGCGCGGATGGTCACCCGAAACCGTTTCAGGAAAGCCGGTCCGCACCCTCCTATATGCGCCCCCCTCATTCCGGGGTTTCAACCTGCACACGGCACTGACGGATCAGATCCGTCAGTGCCTTAATATCCTCCGGGAAAGGCAGGGTTCTACGCCAGAACAGCCCCAGCGTGCGGCTGGGCTGTGGCTCCCGGAAGCGCAGCAGGCGCAGGCGTGCGGCGAGCCCCCGTTCGGTCTCCACGAACAGGCCCGGCAGCAGGGTCACGCCCTGCCCATTGGCCACCAGCTCCGCCAGCGTGCTCAGGCTGGAAGCCCCGAAACGGCGCAACTGCCGCGCATCCACCTTGCGGCACAGTTGCAGCGCCTGATCGCGCAGGCAATGGCCATCTTCCAGCAACAGCAGATCCGCCGCACAGACCGCCTCTGGAGAGACCGGCTCGGAAGGAGCCACAGTCGCATCGGGCGGCAGAGCGAGAAAGAAAGGGTCTTCAAACAGCTCCACACTGTCCAGATCGGGATGTTCGAGCGGCAGGCTCATGATGGCGATATCCAGTTCGCCATCCACCAGCGCGTCCACCAGATGCTCTGTCAGGCTTTCGCGCAGCGACACTTCCACGCCGGGATGCACCTCTTGCAGACGGGGCAGAAAGCGCGGCAGCAGATAGGGCGCGACAGAGGCGATGACCCCCAGACGCAACCGGCCCTCCAGCAGACGACCATGGCCACGCAAGGCCAGTTCCATATCTCCCAGCGCGCTCAGCACGGTGCGGGCCCGTGCCGCCACCTCGTCTCCCAGAGGGGTGAGACGCACCCCATGCCGTCCCCGCTCCACCAGCGAGACGCCATAAGCCTGCTCCATTTCGCGGATCTGCATGGAGAGCGCCGGCTGGGTCACGGCGCATGCTTCCGCCGCCCGGCCGAAATGGAGGTGGCGCGAGAGAGCTTCAAAATAGCGGAGCTGGCGCAGAGAAAGCATGGGATCAGATTATCTTATCTAAAAACGGTCGCAATCTGATTTGATCTTATCACAATTCAAATTCATGGTGCGCGCACTCATCATTCCCCGCATCATGCGGACCCGTGGAAGGAAGGAGCCTCAAGGATGACCAAGCCGACCCTGACCACCACCGCCGGCGCCCCGATTGCGGACAATCAGAATGCACAGACCGCCGGCCCCCGTGGCCCGGTGCTGATGCAGGATTATCAGCTGCTGGAAAAGCTCGCCCACCAGAATCGCGAGCGTATCCCCGAGCGCACCGTGCATGCCAAGGGCTGGGGCGCACATGGCACGCTGACCATCACCGGCGATATTTCCAAATATACCAAGGCCAAGGTTCTCCAGCCCGGCGCGAAGACGGAGATGATCGCCCGTTTCTCCACCGTGGCCGGCGAGATGGGCGCAGCAGATGCCGAGCGCGACGTGCGCGGCTTCGCCCTGAAATTCTATACGCCGGAAGGCAACTGGGATCTGGCGGGCAACAACACGCCCGTCTTCTTCATCCGTGATCCGTACAAGTTCCCGGATTTCATCCACACCCAGAAGCGCCATCCGAAGACCAATCTGCGCTCTCCCACCGCCATGTGGGATTTCTGGTCGCTCTCGCCGGAGAGCCTGCATCAGGTCACCATCCTGTTCTCGGATCGCGGCCTGCCGGTGGGCGTGCGCAACATGAACGGCTATGGCTCGCACACCTACAGCTTCATCAATGAGGCTGGCGAGCGCTTCTGGGTGAAGTTCCACTTCAAGACCCAGCAGGGCCACAAGCACTGGACCAATGCGGAAGCCGCTGATGTGGTGGGCCAGACCCGCGAATCCACGCAGGAAGATCTGTTCGGCGCAATTGAGCGTGGTGATTTTCCGCGTTGGCTGATGCAGGTGCAGATCATGCCCGAGGCCGATGCCGAAAAGACCCCCTACAATCCCTTCGACCTCACCAAGGTGTGGCCGCATGGCGATTATCCGGTGATTGATGTCGGCATTCTGGAACTGAACCGGAACCCGGAGAATTATTTCGCCGAGATCGAGCAGGCCGCCTTCTCGCCCTCCAACAAGGTGCCCGGCATTGATTTCTCGCCGGACAAGATGTTGCAGGCGCGCGTCTTCTCCTATGCGGACGCCCATCGCTACCGCCTCGGCACCCATTATGAGCATCTGCCGGTGAATGCCCCCAAATGCCCGGTGCATCACTACCACAAGGATGGGCCGATGCGTTTCTTCGGCCAGCAGACCGGAAATGTGGACGCCTATTATGAGCCGAACTCCTTCGGCGGAGCGGTGGAAGATCCTTCCTTCCGCGAGCCGTCGCTGAAGATTTCGGGCGATGCTGATCGCTACAATCATCGCGATGGCAATGAGGATTTCAGCCAGCCCCGCGCCTTGTTCGAGCTGTTCGACGCCGGCCAGCGCGAGCGCCTCTTCTCCAACCTCGCCGCGGCCATGAATGGCATCCCGGATGAGATTGCGGAGCGACAGATCGCGCTGTTCACACAAGTTCACCCCGAATATGGGGCGGGCGTGCGCGCGGCACGGGCCAAACTGGCCGCCGGAGCGGCCTGAACACCGCACATGCCGTTTCCGGGAGATGAGAGAAAACGCCCGGAAACGCGCAATTTATGATTGCAAATTCCCAGCAAATTCAAGGGGCGGGCCACGGCGCGCCCCTTTCTCGTGCAGGCAACCCTTGATGGCGCATGCGCAAAGCCATTCCGCAATCGGGTTTTCCAGCCCCATCCGCATGTCCCAGCCTGTTTTCAAAGGGCCCGATTGCCGGTAGGATAAGGGCTTCTGAAACAGCCGGTGTCATATGTCTGACGTCACCTGAGCGTCATGTTCACGTGAGACATCTGCCGCCTGGCAAAAGATGCGATGATGCAAGACCCCCATTCCGCGCCCCGCACAGCAGACCAGAGCACCACCCGGCCCGAAAATGACGGGCCTGATTCCACGCTGCCCGGCACAGAGCCCCTGCGCAAGCTGTATGTGAAATCCTTCGGCTGCCAGATGAATGTCTATGATTCCCAGCGCATGGCCGACACGCTGGCGAAGGAAGGCTTCACCGAAACGCAGGATCCGGCAGATGCGGACCTCGTGATTCTCAACACCTGCCATATTCGCGAAAAGGCGGCCGAAAAGGTCTATTCGGAGCTTGGACGGCTGCGCAAGGCGAAGCAGGCGCAGGGTACGGACACCATGATTGCCGTGGCCGGCTGCGTCGCCCAGGCGGAAGGCGCGGAAATCATGCGCCGCGCGCCGGTGGTGGATCTGGTGGTGGGCCCGCAAAGCTATCACCGCCTGCCGGAACTGCTGCGCCAGGCCAGCAGCGGCGCCCGCGTGGTGGATACGGAATTCCCCATCGAGGACAAGTTCGACCATCTGCCCGCCCCCAGCCGCAAGGCCACCCGGAACCGCGGGCCAGCCGCCTTCGTGACCGTGCAGGAAGGCTGCGACAAATTCTGCACTTTCTGCGTGGTGCCCTATACGCGCGGGGCCGAGGTCTCCCGCGATGTGGGCAAGATTCTCTCCGAAGCCCGTCTGCTGCTGGATCAGGGCGTGCGCGAAATCACCCTCATTGGCCAAAATGTGAACGCCTTCCACGGGGAAGGCCCCGATGGCAAGGTATGGAGCCTGGCCCGCCTGCTGGAGCATCTGGCCCAGATGGAGGGCGTGGAACGACTGCGCTACACCACCTCCCATCCGCGCGACATGGATGAGGATCTCTATCGCGTCCACCGCGATCTGCCCCAGCTCATGCCCTATCTGCATCTGCCGGTGCAGTCCGGTTCCGATCGCATTCTCAAGGCGATGAATCGCAAGCACGGGCGTGACGAATATTTCGCCATCATTGAGAAGATGCGCGAGGCCCGGCCCGATATCGCCCTCTCCTCGGATTTCATCGTCGGCTTCCCCGGCGAAACCGACGCCGATTTCGAGGATACGATGGATCTGGTGAGGAAGGTGGGCTTCGCCAGCGCCTATTCCTTCAAATACAGCCCCCGTCCCGGCACTCCGGCCAGCGAACATGATGTGCAGGTGCCGGAAGAGCTGAAGGCCGAGCGCCTCGCCGTGCTGCAAAAGGCGCTGGAAGCCTCCAAGGCGGCCTTCGACGCCAGCTGCCGCGGCCGCACCTTCGATATTCTGCTGGAAAAGCCCGGACGCCTGCCGGGCCAGCTCATCGGTCGCTCGCCCTATCTGCAAAGTGTAGTGGTGAACGACCCGCCCGCAGGCATTGGTGACATCATCACCGTCACCATCACCGATGTGGGGCCCAACAGTCTGGCCGGGGCGGTGGTTACGCCGCCGGCTGCACCTATCCGTCTGCACTCGTCCGCGGCTATGGAGGCCTGAAGCTTGCGCACACCCGGCAGCGAATACGACCGCCCTCCGCCTGCACGATCCAGCGCATCCGGCGCCACAACGGCGGCCCCGGCCCACGCCGACCCAGCCCACGCCGACCCTTGGGCCGGCGCGGCGCGTGGCATGGTGCAGATCGAGCACGCCTTCGACGACAATGAGCGCGCCTCCCGCCTGTTCGGCCTGTATGGCCGCAATCTGGCACGGATCGAGAAGAAACTCGCTATCCGGGCGGATTCGCGCGGCAACCATGTCACGCTGGAAGGGCGGCGCGCCGCCTGCGAGCAGGGGCTGGATGTGCTCAACCGGCTTTATGCCATGGTGGAAAATGGCCGTGAGCTGGTTCAGGGCGATGTCGATGGCGTGATCCGCGAAGTGCTCTCACAGGGCTCGCTGTTCGATTATGACCCCGCCGCACAGCGCCAGAACTTCGATGAAATCCAGCTGCGCCGGCGCACCGTGCGCGCCCGTACAGCCGCACAGGATGCCTATATCCGCGCCCTGAAGCGCCACACGCTGGTTTTTGGCATGGGGCCGGCCGGCACTGGCAAGACATGGCTGGCCGTGGCCTATGCCGTGCATCTGCTGGAACGGCGCATGGTGGATCGCATCATCCTCACCCGCCCGGCCGTGGAAGCTGGCGAGCGTCTCGGCTTCCTGCCCGGAGATATGAAGGACAAGGTCGATCCTTATCTGCGCCCCATCTATGATGCCCTTTATGACCTGATGGACCGTGCCTTTGTGGAGCGCGCCATGCAGAGCGGGGAAATCGAGATTGCGCCGCTGGCCTTCATGCGCGGGCGCACCCTCTCCAACGCCGCCGTGATTCTGGATGAGGCGCAAAACGCCACCTCCATGCAGATGAAAATGTTCCTTACCCGTCTGGGTGAGAACTCCCACATGATCGTCACCGGCGACCCCAGCCAGACCGACTTGCCCGGCGCGCAGAAATCCGGGCTGGCGGAAGCCGTCTCCCTGCTGGATGGGCAGGAGGGCATCGCTATCAGTCGCTTCCGGGCGGAAGATGTGGTGCGCCATGAGCTGGTGGCCCGCATCGTCGCCGCCTATGACCGGCTGGATGCCGCCCGCATCGCCGAACAGGCCGAGGCGGATGCCCGGCGCAAGGCCCGCTATGCCGCCGCCACAGGGCAGGAGCCCTGACCATGACCGCCGTTTCAGAAACCGACGACACCGAGAACCCCGCTCTCGCGCCACATATCGCGATCGACATTCTCACCGAGGCGGGAGACTGGGCCCGCCTGCCTGAGGCGCAAGCCATTGCCGAACGTGCCACCCGCGCCGCGCTGGCTGCGGCGGATGCGGATATTCCCGCGCGGGCGGAAGTCGCCATCACCTTCACGGACAACGCCCATATCCGCGAGTTGAATCGCGCCTGGCGCGAGATGGACAAGCCCACCAATGTGCTGTCCTTCCCCGCAGCGGATCTGCCAGAGGCAGCTCTGGCGGAAGGCATCGCCCAGCCGCTGGGCGACATCATCATTGCTCTTGAAACCCTTGAGGCGGAAGCCGCCGAAGAGGACAAGAAGAGCGCACATCATCTGGCCCATCTGGTGGTGCATGGCACGCTTCACCTTCTGGGTTACGATCATATCGAAGACGACGAAGCAGAAGAAATGGAGGGGCTGGAGCGTCAGATCCTGGCCGGTCTGGGGATTGATGATCCCTATCGCCTGCCATTGGATGACTGAGCCGCGCGGCCAAGAAGGAGACCATGTCCCACATCGAACCGGCGGGTGATGCCGAGCCTCAAAGTTTTCTCGACCGATTGCGGGGCCTCCTCGGCACCTTCCGCTCTTCCGGCTCGCTGCGCAGCGATCTCGTGGACGTGCTGGATGCCTCGGGAACGCCGGAGGAGGGAAATGAATTCACGCCTTCCGAGCGCAAGATGTTGCGCAACATCCTTCATCTGAAGGATGTTGGCATTGGCGATATCATGGTGCCGCGCGCCGAAATCGTGGCCGTGCAGAAGGACACCTCTCTGGGCGAACTGCTTCAGGTGTTCGTTTCCGCCGCCCATTCACGCCTTGTGGTCTATGATGATACGCTGGATGACCCGGTGGGCATGGTCCATATCCGCGATCTCATCGCCTTTCTGGCCGGGGTTGTCTTCTCGGAGGAAAATACGGCCGGAACAGGCAGCCGGCTGGACCTTGGCGCTGTGGACCTGAACCGCACGCTGGAGGAAGCCCGCCTGGTGCGTCGGCTGCTTTATGTGCCGCCCTCCATGCCGGCCGTGGATCTGCTGGTATCCATGCAGGCCGCGCGCACCCATCTCGCTCTCGTCATTGATGAATATGGCGGCACGGATGGCCTCGTCTCCATCGAGGATGTGGTGGAAGAGATTGTCGGCGAGATCGAGGATGAGCATGACGACATCGCCGAGAGCCTGGTAAGCCGCGAGGCGGATGGCTCTTATGTCGCCGACGCCCGCACCCCGCTGGAAACGGTGATGGAGATTGTCGGCTCCGATTTTGTCCCGCCGGATGCGGTGGAAGAGGTGGACAGTCTGGGCGGGCTGGCCGTGATGGAAGCCGCGCGCGTGCCGCAGAAGGGCGAGGTCATCGCCCTTCCCGGCCATTATCAACTTGAAGTGCTGGAGGCAGATCCGCGACGGGTGAAAAAGCTGCGCATCATTCCTCCCACGCTTCCGGGTGTGGGCGAAGCTTCCGAAACCGGCTGAGCGTGGTGGCCTCCTCTGCCCGAACCGAGGCCCGGCAAGGGGCTGGAGCGATGGCGTCCGGCCTTCTGCGCCGGGCGCTCCATGCTGTAGCCCGGCTTGGGCGGGTGCCCGCCAGGGTGGTAGGCATCCCCGCCCGGCTTGCCGCCGCCACAAGAGCCATTGGCGCACGGGGCGGACGTGGGCGGGCCCTGGTGGCCACACTGGCCGGAGCCATCGGTGCCGTAGCCATGCCGCCCTTCGCTTTCTGGCCGGCGCTGATTCTCTCCTTTGGCCTGTTCGTGCTGCTGCTGGATGGCGCATGCAGAAGCACGCCCCTGAAAGCCCGACTGCGCCCGGCTGCCGGTACGGGCTGGTTTTTCGGGTTCGGCTATTTTCTCGCCTCGCTCTGGTGGATTGGAGCCGCCTTTCTGGTGGATGCCGCCGCTTTTGGCTGGCTGCTGCCCTTTGCGGTGGTGGCCATGCCTGCGGGGCTGGCGCTGTTCTCCGCTTTTGGCGCGGCCGTGGCCGCATTGTTCTGGCAGCCGGGCGGGCAACGCCTGTTTGCCTTCGCCGCGGCCCTCACTCTGGCCGAATGGCTGCGCGGCAATGTGCTGACCGGCTTTCCCTGGAACAGCTTCGGCTACGCTTTCTCCCAGTCTCCAGCCCTGATGCAGAGCGCCGCGCTGGTGGGGCTTTGGGGCCTGACCTTTTTCGCCCTTCTCAGCCTTTCTGCGCCTGTCCTGCTGCTGGAGCCGGGCCGGGGCGGATGGCGGCGCTGGGTGGGGCCGGGGCTGGCCATGGGCCTGATCGTTCTGGCCGCAGGCTGGGGGCTGGCGCGTCTGCGCGATACGCCGCTCACCATGGTGCCGGGCGTACATCTGCGCATCATGCAGCCATCCTTGCCGCAAGATCAGAAATTCAAATATGTCCGCAGCCGCGAGATCCTTCGGGATTATCTGGCGCTCAGCGCCCTGCCCACGGCCCGCGCCCCGCAAGGGCTGAAGGATGTGACCGTTCTGATCTGGCCGGAATCAGCTTTTCCCTTTGTTTATGAGCGCGAAGCCTGGGCCGGAGAAATGATCGCCGCCGCCCTGCCGGATAATGTCTCTCTGGTTACCGGTGCCGTGCGTTACGGCCCGCCCCCGCCGGGGCAGTTCTCCCATTTTTTCAACGCCATTCGCGTCATCGACCATAATGGCCGGGTCCGCATGAATGCGGACAAGGTGCACCTGGTGCCCTTTGGCGAATATCTGCCCTTCCAGAATGCGCTGGAAGCCATGGGGCTGCGCCAGCTCACCCAGGTGCGGGGCGGCTTTGCGGCGGGAACGGCGCTGGGCCCTCTGCATGTACCGGGCCTGCCGCTGGCTGCGCCCCTGGTGTGCTATGAGGTTATTTTTCCCGATGCCGTAATGCCGACAGGCCCCCAGCGCCCGGAACTGATGCTGAACCTGACCAATGATGCCTGGTTCGGCGATACCCCCGGCCCCTATCAGCATTTTGCACAGGCGCGCATGCGTGCCGTGGAAGAGGGCATGCCACTGGTGCGCGCCGCCAATTCGGGCATTTCGGCCATTATCGGCCCCATGGGGCAAATTGTCGTATACGCCCCCCTTGATGTACGTACGGTTGTGGACGGCCCCCTGCCTGCGCCCTTGAAAAGCCGCCCCTTTGCGGCCGGGCACGCAAATGTGATCGCCTTCAGCCTTCTTATTTCAGGCTTTCTTCTGGCGATTTGGCCTTTTCGCAGACGTAATACACGCAAAAGTTGATCGACGCATTTTGATTGTACGCTTATGTTCCCGCGCAATCAGGGCAACCTTCGCACCGCGAAGTAATGATGACTCTTTCCGACACAGCCAGAGAGACCATGGCCAAGAAGGTGCCAAACCCCATAGACAAACATGTTGGCTCACGCGTCCGTATGCGACGCATGATGGTCAGCATGAGCCAGGAAAAACTGGGCGAGAGCCTCGGCATCACATTCCAGCAGATCCAGAAATACGAGAAGGGGACAAACCGCATCGGCGCCAGCCGTTTGCAGCAAATCTCCATCGTTCTGGGCGTGCCTGTCGCATTCTTCTTCGAAGGCGCACCTACGGTCGGCCCCGAAACCGAAGGTGTGGAAGAAGCTGCATCACCTGCTTATGTATCCGACTTTCTCGCCACGTCCGAAGGCCTGACACTGACACGCAACTTCATGCGTATCTCCAACCCGAAGGTTCGCCGTCGGATCGTGGATCTGGTCATGGCCATAGCCGAAGAAAACGAGGAATGATCGTTCGATTTGACGAACGATTCCTTCTCCGCGATCTTGACCTCGCCTCGTTTGCGTTGTGAATGGGGTGCGCCGCGATGCGGCTTGGTGCAAGAAGGGTCCAGACATGGTGCGTCCATCCTATCTTTTTACGAGTGAATCCGTCTCCGAAGGGCATCCGGACAAGGTCTGCGACCGGGTCTCCGACGAAATCGTGGATGTCTTCTTCCGTACGGCTGAAGCCGAAGGATGGGATCCAAGCCAGATCCGCGTGGCTTGCGAAACCCTCGCAACCACCAATCGCCTGGTGATTGCCGGCGAAACGCGTGGCCCTTCGAGCATCACCCATGAATTGCTGGCCCATGTGGCCCGCCTGGCAATCCGTGATATCGGATATGAGCAGGAAGGCTTCCATTGGGAATATGCCGATATCGAGGTGCTGCTCCATTCGCAGTCCGCTGATATCGCGCAGGGCGTGGATATTGCCGGCAACAAGGATGAAGGCGCCGGCGATCAGGGCATCATGTTCGGCTATGCCGTGCGTGAAACCCCGGAGCTGATGCCTGCGCCGATCTATTATGCGCATAAAATCCTGAAAAACCTCGCGGACGCACGCCATTCGGGTGCTGCCCCGGCCCTTGGCCCGGACGCGAAGAGTCAGGTGACCGTGCGTTATGAAGACGGCAAGCCGGTTGGCGTCTCCCAGATCGTGTTGTCCACCCAGCATCTCGACGAGCGTCTCAGCTCCGCCGATGTGCAGGCCCTTGTGGAGCCCTATATCCGCGAGACCCTTCCCCAAGGCTGGATCTCGCCCGAAACCGTGTGGCATGTGAACCCCACCGGAAAGTTCGTCATTGGTGGTCCCGACGGGGATTGCGGCCTCACCGGACGCAAGATCATTGTGGATACCTATGGTGGCGCGGCCCCGCATGGCGGTGGCGCTTTCTCCGGCAAGGATCCGACCAAGGTGGACCGTTCCGCCGCCTATGCCGCACGCTATCTGGCGAAGAATGTGGTCGCCGCCGGCCTTGCCGACCGCGCCACCATTCAGCTCGCCTATGCCATTGGCGTGTCCGATCCGCTGGCGGTCTATGTGGACCTGCACGGCACCGGAAATGTGGAAGAAGCCAAGCTGGAAAAGGTGCTGCGCGAGGTGATGAACCTGCGTCCGCGTGGCATCCGTGAGCATCTGGGCCTCACCAAGCCCATCTATGCCCGCACCGCAGCCTATGGTCATTTCGGCCGCACGCCGGATGAAGATGGCGGCTTCTCCTGGGAGAAGACCGATCTTGTGGATGCGCTGAAGACGGCTCTGGCCTGATTCCGGGTCCCCTTCAAGGCCATTTCGTCGGCTGTTTATTTCAGGCCGCGCGGAGTGTTCCGAAATACAGCCCTCCCGACCGGTTTTCCGGCCGGGAGGGCTTTTGTGTGTTGCGGTGCAATTGCTGATTCTGCTGCCGCAAGCCATTTCATCGTCACCGGAGATCCGGCGACACGATGCGAGCCGATTAAATTGGCACGCTACGGTTGTATTTTTGATTCGCGTTCAGGCCGTCTGATGAGTGTTGATTCTGATATGCGTTCTGCCCCGGCTTCTGAAGGGCCAGACACCACCCGCAAGATGGACCGGAAAGCCCCGGCATCTGGCAAGGCGCACGCACAGCAGACCAGCGCGCCTCCTGATTTGCACGTCGATACGCTGCATTCCGATGCTCTGGCCCCCGGCTCCTTTTATGGCCGGCGCATTGGCAAGCCCCTGCGTGCCGGGCAACAGGGCGCCATAGACGACATTCTCCCGCGCTTTCACATCACGCCGGAACAGGCCCGCACACCGCAGGCGCTGTTCGCCGCACCACCGCGTGGCCTGTGGATGGAAATTGGCTTTGGAGGCGGTGAACATCTGCTCGCCCATGCCACGCGGGAGCCAGATATGGGCTTCATTGGCGTTGAGCCCTTCCTCAATGGCATGGCCAGCATGGCCCGTGCGCTGGCAGAAAGCGGGCAGGATAATATCCGCCTCTATGACCATGACGCCGCCCTGTTGCTGGAAGAGTTGCCGGATGGCTGCCTCAATGGCGCGGATCTGCTCTACCCGGACCCATGGCCCAAGAAGCGCCACTGGAAGCGTCGTTTCGTGCGCCCGGATAATCTGGATCGGCTCGCCCGCGTCATTCGCCCCGGCGGTGTGTTCCGCTTCGCATCCGATGTGCCGCATTATGTTGGCTGGACGCTGGCCCATATCCGCAATCATGGCGGCTTTGAATGGCTGGCGGATTCCGCAGCAGACTGGACTACGCCCTACCCGCACTGGCCCGGCACCCGCTATGAGGCCAAGGCCCTGCGTGAAGGGCGCATTCCCTCTTATCTCACTTTCCGCCGGAAATGAGAGCCTGCTGCGTTGCTGAAGGTTTCATGTGAAACATTTGGGGCGGTTTCCCAACCTCCCCAAATAATCTGCCAGAGAGACCTCAGGCTCCCTCCCCCGCCTCGGCCAGTGCTTTCAACCCCTGCTGATAGGTGGGATAAGCCAGCTCCACCCCAAGCTCCTTTGTGAGCCGGGTATTGGAGACCCGCTTGCTGGAAGCCCAGAAGCTCAGCGCCATGGGGTTCATGGCCTTTGCCGCCTCATCAAATGGCACTGCGAGCGGCTGAGCCACACCCAGAAGTTCAGCGCCAAACCTGATCGGCTCACCGGATGCGGCCGGCAGATCATCCGTCACATTCAGCAGGCCGCTGAAGCGCTGTGCCACCACCGCCACGATGGCCCGCGCCACATCTTCCACATGGATGCGGTTGAACACCTGGCCCGGCTTGTCGATGATGCGCGCCGTGCCAGCCCGCAACTGCGCCAGCACATTGCGACCCGGCCCATAAATACCGGCGAGGCGCAGCACCGCCACCGGAATCTTCTGTGTCTCACCAAAGGCCAGCCAGGCCGCCTCGGCATCCAGCCGGCGTTGCAGACGCGGGCTTTCGCCATGGGTCGGGCCGGTCTCATCCACCCAGCCACCCTGATGATCGCCATAGACCCCCAGCGTGGTGAGATAAACCACCTGCTTCACCTGCGCCCGTGCCAGCACCTCGCCAGCCACGCGCAACACCGGGTCGCCCCGCTCATCCGGCGGGGCCGAAACCAGCAGAATATCCGTATGAGAGAGCGCCTGCACCAATTCCGGCGCAAGGGTTTCGCTATCGAAGAGCAGGGGTTGCACGCCATCCGGCATGTCCGCCAGCTTTTCCGCGCTGCGGGCCGTGCCCACAACAGGCGCGAACAGGCCGGGGCGGCTCACCACCAGATGCCGGGCACAATAGCCAAGGCCGATGGCTGTCAGGGAAAGGGGAGCTGAAGTCATCATGCCTTCAGGATGACGGCGCTTGGCGTGCAGGACAAGACGACACAATGCCGTATCCCGCCACCATCCCCATATTCAGAGCTTTACGTTCTGCCCCTCTTTCGCGGCGACCTGCCATTCGGCCTGCACATCCGCGTCGCTTTCTGCGGCCAGAGCCTGCGCCCGGCAGCGGGCAAACTCCTCACCCGACACAAGACGCGACAGCGCCCACACAGCTGCCCCCCGCACAAGTGCAGAAGGATCAGCCAGATGTGGTTCCACCGCGTCACGCATCTGCCCATCCCCACTATTGCCCATGGCGATCAGCACATTGCGCAAGAACCGATCCCGCCCGATGCGCTTGACCGGGCTTTTGGAGAAGCGGGCGCGAAAGGCGGCATCATCCAGCAGCGCCAGTTCGCGCAGATCCGGGGCATCATTTTCAGGGCGGGCGGCCAGCTTCATTTCCTGCCCGGCCTGCGCAAACTTGTTCCACGGGCAGGCCGCAAGGCAATCATCACACCCATAGATGCGATTGCCCAGAAGCGGACGCATCTCACGCGGAATGGCCCCCTTCAGTTCAATGGTGAGGTAGGAGACACAGCGCCGCGCATCAATGCGGTAAGGCGCGGGAAAGGCCGCCGTGGGACAAGCCTCAATGCAGGCCCGGCAAGAGCCGCAACGGTCCTTCTCCGGTGCGCCATGGGGCAGCTCCAGCGTCGTGGCCACCGCCCCCAGAAACAGCCAGGAGCCATAATCACGCGAGACCAGATTGGTGTGCTTGCCCTGCCAACCCAGCCCCCCGGCCTCAGCCAACGGCTTTTCCATCAGGGGTGCGGTGTCCACAAACACCTTCACATCACCCCCACCCGCCGCAGCCAGCAGGCCGCGGGCGATGCGCTTCAGGCGTGGCTTGATGATCTCGTGATAATCATCGCCACGAGCATAGACCGAGATCGCCCCCTTGCCGCGCTGCTCCAGAATGGCGCGCGGGTCGCTCTGCGGCCCGTAATTCAAACCCAGCATCACCACGGAACGCATGGCGGACCACAAGGTCAACGGGTCGGCGCGGCGCTCCTTGGTGTCTTCCATCCAGCCCATTTCGCCATGCGCGCCGGTGGCCACCCAGGTGCGCAGCCGCGCGCCGGGCACCACCACGGTGCGCGGATCGGCGATCACCGTGGCGTCAAACCCTTCAGCGCGGGCCAGTGCGCCAATATGGGCGGCCAGCTCAGGGCCAGAAAGGGATGGTGCAGGCTTTTTCAGAAATCCAGATCCGCATAAGTCCGGGAGGGTGGCATGCCGGGAATGTTTTCCGCCAAAAGCGCGCGGAAAGAGGGGCGGGATTTGATACGCGCATACCAGTCGCGGGCATATTCATCCTCATCCCACGGCACGTCACCCAGATAATCCACCACCGAAATATGGGCGGCGGCGGCCAGGTCGGCCTGGCTCATGCGCTCACCTGCCAGCCATTTGCGGGCCCGCGCCAGCCAGCCAATATATTTGAGATGATAGCGCATATTGTTGCGCGCCATGCGCAGGGCTGTGGCATCCGGCGCACCACCGCCCTGAGCGCGGTTCATATAGCGCTTGTAGATGCGTTCGCGCACTAGCGGCTCAGTCACCTCGACGAACATCTTGTCATGGAACCAGCTGGTAAGACGGCGCACTTCCACCCGCTCCCCCGGATTTTCCGGCAACAGGCGGTGCGGCGCCAGCGCCAGGCCACGGGTTTCATCCAGATATTCGGCGATGATGCTTGCCCCCGGTACGGAAGGGGTCTGCTCTTCCACAATCACCGGAGTTTCGCCAGCCGGGTTCAGTGCGAGAAATTCAGGCCGGCGTTCCCACACCCGCTCCTCCACCAGTTCCGGCTCCAGCCCATATTCGGCCAGAAGCAGACGGATGAAACGCGAATGGGGGCAGAAGGGATGGTGATACAGATACATGGAGGCAGATTTCATGCACATTCGGCAGCTGCTGCGGACAGATTGACCAAAACAGATTGATCTGGGCAGATCCACGCGCAAGGCAGCCTGAAGGAAGGGAGCGGACAAGCCGTTGCCCCATGAATAATGGTGGATTCTTTCCTTTTAGTTCCCGAGCCCCACATAGGCCCCAGAGCAGCCCGCCTGTCCACATCTGCGGCGGCATCATTTCCTCTCCCCCTCTGAAGGTGGGAGATGGCATGAAAATGACGGCGCATCACATTTTATCGTCCGTCGCCGCACCGGGGCATCCACGGTGGCGCACAGCCGCCAAAAGAGGCATAAAGCCCTGCCCGCCCGCTTTGTGCGGGCAAATCGCATTTGTCCCATGAGGGGGCAGCATCCGGGCGACACCTCACATGGCCCGCCCTGCTTGCCCCGCTGTTCCGGAATCTCGCGTCCATGACCATCGGCGACATGCTCGGAGCCCTTTTCCTTGGCTTGCTGGAAGGGCTGACCGAGTTCATCCCCGTTTCCTCCACCGCCCATATTCTGCTGGCAGGCCGTTTTCTCGGCATCCACAATACCGGCTACACTTTCGAGATCCTGATCCAGCTGGGTGCGGTGCTGGCGATCATCACGGTCTATTTTGAACGCTTTTTGCGCGTGGCACGGCAATTGCCCACCAATCCGGGCGCACAGCGTTTTCTGCTCTCCATCATCGTGGCCTTCCTGCCTGCGGCCTTTATCGGCGTGCTGGCCCATGGCTTCATCAAGAGCGTGCTGTTCGAAACCCCGGCCCTGATGTGCATCACGCTCATATTGGGCGGCATTGTGCTGCTGTTCGTGGATCGTCTGGCTCTAAAGCCGCACTATAACAATGCCATGGGCGTGCCACTGCCCATGGCATTGAAGATCGGCTTCTGCCAGTGCCTGGCGATGATCCCCGGCGTGTCGCGCTCCGGCTCCACCATTGTGGGCGCCATGCTGCTCGGCATGGACAAGCGGGCAGCGGCGGAATTTTCCTTCTTCCTGGCCCTGCCCACCATGCTGGGGGCCTTCACCTATGATCTGTACAAGAATTTCGGCTCGCTCTCGGTCGATGACGGCATGCAGATCGCGATTGGCTTTGTCGCCGCCTTCTGCTCCGCCGTTCTGGTGGTACGCACCCTGCTGGATTTCGTGAGCCGGCACGGCTATGCGCCCTTCGGCTGGTGGCGCATCTTTGTGGGCGTGGCCGGGCTGATTGGTCTCGCCATCACCGGCTGAGCCTTCTGGCCCACAAACAAGGCCCCGATCCGCAAGGACCGGGGCCTTTTGTTTACGCAACAGCGTTCAGCTCTGCTCGTGCTTTGGCTTTTCGGCGGCCCGGCGTCCGAAATCCGGCGCGGCCGTCTCCTGCCCCATCTCGATGATGGAACGGCGAATGGCGCGGGTACGCGTAAACTGATCGAACAATGCCTCCCCGTCGCCATAGCGGATGGCCCGTTGCAGCGCGGTGAGATCCTCCGTGAAGCGGCCGAGCATCTCCAGTACCGCCTCACGGTTCTGGAGGAAGACATCGCGCCACATGGTTGGGTCCGACGCCGCGATGCGGGTGAAGTCCCGGAAGCCACCAGCCGAAAACTTGATGACCTCGGAGGCGAGGCTGTCTTCCAGATCGGCCGCCGTGCCCACAATGTTGTAGGCGATGAGATGCGGCAGATGGCTGGTGATGGCCAGCACAAGATCATGCCGCTTGGCGCTCATCACCTCGACATTCGCCCCCATGGCGCGCCACAAATCACACAGGCGGGTCACGGCTTCACCATCCACGCCATCCGGCGGGGTGACGATGCACCAGCGGTTCTCGAACAGGCTGGCGAAGCCGGCATCAGGGCCGGAAAACTCCGTACCGGCCACCGGATGCGCCGGCACCAGATGGGCATGGGCCGGCACATGGGGGGCCATGGCCTCCAGCACCGCGCCCTTTACTGAACCAACATCAGAGAGAATGGCGCCGGGCTTCAGCACCGGCCCCACCTCTGCGGCGACAGCGCCGGCGCCCCCCACCGGAACGCAGACAATGACAACATCCGCCTCGCGCGCCGCTTCCGCCGCGCTTTGCGTCACCTCATCGGCAAAGCCCAGCTCACGCACACGCGCACATACGGCCGCATCCCGATCCGCCACCACCAGCGTGCCGGCCAGATGGCGTTCGCGCACCGCACGGGCGATGGAGGAGCCGATCAGGCCCGCGCCAATAATGGCCACACGGCCAAACAGAACAGGGATCACGCCCCCCTCCCCGCATCTGCACCGCCGGCCATGAATTCACCGAGCGCAGCCACCACCAGACGGTTGGCCTCCTCGGAACCGACCGTCATGCGCAGCGCATCCGGCAAGCCGTAGGAGGTCACCGCTCGCAGAATGAGCCCACGACGGGTGAGGAAGGCATCGGCATCACGCGCGGTGCGGCCGGGCGTATCCGGGAAATGGATGAGAATGAAATTGGCCACGGAAGGCGTCACCTTCAGGCCCAGCTTCTCGATCTCCGTCGTCAGCCAGGGCAACCAGCGGGCATTGTGGTCCGCCGCCATTTCCACATGCGCCGTATCGGCAATGGCCGCAGCGCCGGCAGCCAGCGCCGGGGTGTTCATGTTGAACGGCCCGCGCACGCGGTTCATGGCGTCGATAATCTCCGCTGAGGCCACGCCCCAGCCGATCCGCAGCCCGGCAAGGCCGTGAATCTTGGAGAAGGTGCGCGTCATCAGCACATTCGGCGCGGAAAGGGCGAGCTCCAGCCCCACCTCATAATCATTGCGCCGCACATATTCAGCATAGGCGGCATCCAGCACCAACAGAACATGAGCCGGCAAACCGGCGTGCAGGCGACGCACTTCCGCCATAGGCAGATAAGTACCTGTAGGATTATTGGGATTGGCGAGAAACACCATCTTGGTGCGCGGCGTGACACAGGCGAGAATGGCGTCCACATCGGCTGTCAGATCGGTTTCCTTCGCCACCACCGGTGTGCCACCCGCCGCCAACGTGGCGATGCGATAGACCAAAAACCCATGTTCGCAATAAATGGCCTCATCCCCCGGCCCCACAAAGCTATGGGCGGCGAGATTGAGAATCTCGTCAGAGCCGGCGCCGCAAATGATACGGTCCGGGTCCAGCCCATAGGTGCGGGCGATGGCCTCACGCAGCACAAGGGCGGAACCATCGGGATACTCCTCCAGCTGCGCACCGGAGGTGGCATAGGCTTCCACCGCCTTCGGGCTCGGGCCCAGCGGGGTTTCATTGGAGGAGAGTTTATAGACCTTCTCCACCCCCGGCGCATGGCTCTTGCCCGGCACATAGGCGCTGATGGCCATGACACCGGAACGAGGCTCGGGACGCGAGGGAGTGGACGCTTCTGCGGACATTGAAAAAAGCTCCGGAACAACATCAGGCCCGAATGGGCCTGCACCAAACGGCATACACCCGAAGTCGCCGGCCTTCACGCTGGAATCCGGCCGGCGGCCCCTTTGCCGACAGATCCGGCTTGAAAAGAGGCCACACAGGTGGTGCACCGCGCCAGCATTTAGGCAGCCTCCCTTGTCCTGTCCAGCAATGAAGACGACGAAGTTCAGCAGGAAGACAGGCAAGGCATGCCCCAGGCCCGCGCTTTTCCGATCTGGATCAGCGCGGTGGCTTCTTCTTCCGGCTCGGTTCCGAAATGATGAAAATGAGCCCCCAGCCTCCCCGCAGGAGATGACCGGACGACAGGTCGAAAGACCCAAGGAATGTCGCAAGGCGAAACAGGTTGGAACTATTATGCCCTGCAACCAAGAGGCATACTGCCTTCAGAGCCACAGCATCTGCACGCGCGTTATGCGGCCAGCCTGAAGGCGAGGCAGGGCGCGACAAGGAAAACAGCGTTGAACCACGTCAGAACCATCCTTGTCGCACTGGCCATCGGGCTGCTGTCGGCGACGGCCATCACGCTGAGCCACATGCAGGACGCCGCAGCCGTTACACGGCTTACGGCCAGCCAACCTCCGGCAGATGGGCCGCCTGCCAATGGCGCGCAGGAATGCGCCACCTGCCATGCGGCGGAAGTGGAAGCCTGGCGCAGCTCCCAGCATGCCGTGGCCATGCAGCACGCCAATGCCAGCACGGTGCTGGGGGATTTCAACGGCGTAGAAGCGGAGCATCTCGGCAGCCATGCCCGCTTCTTCCGCAAGGGCGATGCCTTCATGGTGACGACGGACGGGCCCGATGGCGCGCCGCAGACCTATGAGGTGACCTACACATTCGGCGTGGAGCCGTTGCAACAATATCTGGTGACCTTCCCCGATGGCCGCATTCAGGCCCTGCCCTTCGCCTGGGACAGCCGACCGAAGGCGGAAGGCGGGCAGCGCTGGTTCCATCTCTATCCCGATCAGCCCATTCCTGCGGGCAACACCCTGCACTGGACCGGGCAGGACCAGAACTGGAACCATATGTGCGCGGAATGCCACTCCACCCAGGTGCGCAAGGGATATGACGCCGCCACGGACAGCTTCCACACCAGCTTTTCCCGCATCAATGTGGGCTGTGCGGCCTGCCATGGCGACACACTGGGACATCTGGAATGGGCCGCCCGCGACCATGATGATGAAAGCGCCACGGGCGATGGCCTGAAAGGCTTCGCCACCATGCCCGCACGCCGCCCCACCCCGGACTGGACACCCGACCCCGGCACCGGCAGCCCGGCCCATGGCGTCTCACGCCCGGCCGGTGACGAGGTGGAAACCTGCGCCCGCTGCCACAGCCGCCGCAGCCCCTTCTCGGAAGACTGGCAGCCCGGCCACCCCCTCATGGACACCCATCTGCCGGTCCTGCTCTCCGAAGGTCTGTTCGAGGATGACGGCCAGATGCTGGACGAAGTGTTCAACGATCACGCCTTCAAACAGAGCCTGATGTACGCCAAAGGTGTGGTGTGCAGCGATTGTCATGATCCGCACAGCCAGAAGCTGAAGGCCGATGGTGCGCAGCTGTGCGGGCAATGTCACCAGCCGGAGCGCTTCGAGGCCCGCAGCCATACCGGCCATCCCCCCGGTAAAAACGCGCCGGACTGCATCTCCTGCCACATGCCGGCGCGAACCTATATGGTCGTCGACAAACGGCACGATCATTCCTTCCGGGTTCCCCGGCCGGATCTTTCGGTGAAGTTCGGCACCCCGAATACCTGCACCGATTGCCATACTGACAAGAGCGCGAGCTGGGCGGCAGAGACGGTGGAGCGCTGGCATGGACCGGAGCGCAAGGGCTTCCAGAGCTGGACGGAAGCTTTCCATCGCGCCCGTGCCGGCCAGCCCGGCGCGCGCGAGCTGCTGCTGAAGCTGGCCGCAGACCCGAACGCCCCCGGCATTGCGCGAGCCACGGCTCTTTCGGAGGCGCAGCAATTCCCCTCACAGGCGACAGCTGCCTCCACCATGCAGGCCCTCTCTGATGAAGACCCGATGGTGCGTCTGGTGGCGGTACGTGCGCTTGATGGCGCACCGCTGGAAGACCGCTGGCGGCTGGCCTCCCCCCTACTGAAAGACCCGGTGGCTGCCGTGCGCATGGAAGCCGGGCTGCTGCTGGCCGACCGGCCGCTGGATGCGCTTGCCGAAGCGGACCGCGAGGCTCTGGTCGCGGCCATGGCGGCCTATGAGAAGGGCCAGCGCCTGAATGCCGATCGCCCGGATGCGCGCGCCAATCTGGCCAGCCTGCTGCTGAAGCAGAATGATCCTGTTGGTGCGGAAGCCGAATTGCGCGCCGGCCTGCGCCTTATGCCCGGAGCGACCACGCTTGCCGTCAATCTGGCCGACCTCTATCGCGCTCAGGGCCGGGAAGCGGAGGCGGAACAGCTTCTGCGGGAGGCCATCCGGCAGGTGCCGGATACCGGCGTCGCCCATCATGCGCTCGGCCTGTCGCTGATCCGCCAGAAGCGTTACGCCGAGGCGCTGGAGGCCCTGAAGGACGGGGCGCGACTGTCCCCCGATCAACCTCATTACAGCTATGTCTATGCGGTCGCCCTCAATTCCGCCGGCGATGCGGAAGGCGCGCGCCGGGTGATTGAAGAGGCTCTCAAACGCCACCCCCATGATCCCGGCCTGCTGAATCTGGCGCTGGATGATGCGATGCGTCAGGGTCAGTTGGCGCGCGCCGCAGACCTTGCCCGCCGCCTCTCGCTGATGGTGCCGGATAATCGCGATCTGTCGCGACTGGCCGAGCGCCTCAACACAAGGTAAGACGCCGAGGACGGGCAGGGGTGTCACCTCCGCGGATCTCGCGCAGGCAGGCTCCGAACGGGGCGTACCCGTCTTTCGCGGCCAGCCGCCCGGAACGGCCAGCCCGGCGCAGTACGCTCAGGCCGCGCCGGCGGCCACATCCACACGGTGCGTGGCCGCATGGCTGCCCACATGCACCACGCTGCGCAGGCTGACGCCAGCGCCCTTGAGCGCCTCGGTGGCCTCATCAATCTTGTGGCCGGGCGGCACTGAAAGCAGAAGGGCCGCACCATCCAGCGCGGCATCGGCTGCCAGCAGCATATCCATACAGGCAGGCATGGCCCGCGCGGCAGCCGCGCCCCAGCCCGTCACCCGCAGGGCGTACAGTTCCACCTCACGCACGGCCGCGTCATTGATGGGATGGGACACCACGAAGACCGGCAGGCCGGCCGGGTGGTCCGCCCGCTCCACGAAAGGCAGACGAGCGATGATCTTGGGCGCACCCTCGCCTTCCAGCGCGGTCCACCACGCCATGCCGCCGCTGGTGGCGGCCGGCAACAGGCCCAGATCGCCCGTGGAGGCGCCCACCGCATCAATCACCGCCCCGGCGCTCATATGCGGCACGAAGGGCACCGTGAAGCCGAAATGAAACCGGGCGCTGTCCCGCATCGCCGGCTCGCCCACAGCCAGATCGGCATGGACCGAATAGGGCGCCTGCACATAGGTAAAGGTGGCGATGATGACCCGCCAGATGCTCTCCACCGTATCCAGCGGCAACAGGCCATGATGGCGCTCCACCAGCCGGCGCATCATGTCCGCCTCACGCGCGGGGCGAAAGGCAGAACCTTCGGATGCGCCCCGCTTCACCGCCACCAGCCGGTCGATGATCTCGCTGCGCTCCATCAGGAGGCAATGCATGGTCTCGTCGATGCGGTCGATCTCGGCGCGCAGATCCGCGAGGGAGGAGGAAGAAGCGTTCTGTGTCATTCGGCTCACCCGGCTGGTTCTCCCTCTCACGTCGGCAACGAGGACGGATACAGCGCCCATTCATATTGAATCGTCCCGGTGATTCAATATGAGTGCCGACACCTTCCGTCCGCCTTTTCGTGAAGCTGGCTCATTCTTCTTCCAGCATGCGCCGCAGCGTGCACAACAGCGCCGTACGCTCCACGGCGGAAAGCGAACCGAAGGTTAGCTCGGTAATCCGGGCCGCGCAGGGAATCATCTGTTCCAGCAATTCGGAGCCGGCGTCAGTCAGGCTGGTCACCACCTTGCGGCCATCCTGCGGGTCCTTGCGCAGGGCCACGAGCCCGCGCTTCTTCAGCCGTTCTATCACGCCACGAATGGTGGCCTGATCCACGCCGGTGGCCTTCACCAGCTCCCCCTGGGACTGGTCTCCCCCGTCGCGCAGGGCGCACAGGGTGGAAAACTGCACGCTGGTCAGGTTCTCATCACAGGCATGGGCCTGAAAGATGGCCAGATGGCGCTGATAGGCCCGGCGCAGGAGATAGCCCACCTGATCCGAGAAGACATAGCTGGCCTCGGCCGCGCCCTTCATGCCGGAAGCATCAGGCTTCTCCACCGGGTTTCTCCTTACATTGCATCCACAAGGCGAAAGGCAGTCTGCCTGCCCGCGCAATATATCCCCGGCGCATTACACAGGACAGACAGCGGCGCAATTCCCCTTGCCGGAATGTCAGGCGCTCTCCCGCCCAACCTCCAGAAATAACGTATGCACTATTAATGCCTTACGGTAGGCGATGGAGATGGCGTCCAAAAATTTTGCAAGCCGCTCATTTTATTGGCGATTGCAGCGCACGAGACTGCACGGCTTTCTCTTGCACAGATGTATAAATAGTGCGTACAATATATTTAGTCGCAATTGAGGCAAACTTTGCAGTGTCTCACGCGCCCTGTGACAGCGGAATGATCCAAGTCAAATTCCGGGGAAAAGGCGTGGAAGTCAAATCCCGCCGGCCCAGATGGATCACCCCGCCACGCATGGTGTGAAACGGCGAAAAAACAAGCTGGTGGAAGCCCAAAAGGTTGCAGCGCGGAGGTTGCAGCGTGAACAGAATTCAGTCGACAGGCCATAACATCGCGGCCAATGGCATTCGTCATCACTATCTTCATTACGCCGGCCCCGGCCCGGCCCTTGTGCTGGTGCCCGGCATTACCAGCCCGGCCATCACCTGGGGGTTCGTGGCCGAGCGACTGGCCGAGGTTTTCAACGTCTATGTGTTTGATGCGCGCGGACGCGGCCTCTCCTCCTCCGGGCCGGAGCTGGATTACAGCCTGGACGCGATGGCGGATGATGTCGTCGCCATTCTGGATGCGCTGAAGCTGGATAACGCCATCATTCTGGGGCACTCCATGGGGGCGCGCATCGCCATTCGCGCCGCCGCGAAGGATGCCAGCCGCATGGGCCGGCTGGTGCTGGTGGACCCGCCGGTGTCCGGCCCCGGACGCCGCGCCTATCCCTCCAAGCTGCCCTGGTATGTGGATTCCATCCGCCTTGCCGAAAAGGGAATGGACGCCGAGGCCATGCGCGCCTTCTGCCCCACATGGACGGAAGAACAGCGCGCCCTGCGGGCCGAATGGCTGCACACCTGCTACGAGCCAGCCATCGTCACCGCCTTCGAGGGCTTCCACACCGACGACATCCATCAGGACCTGCCGAAGCTGGACATGCCCGTCTCGCTCATGATCGCGGGTCGGGGCGGTGTGATCGAGGCTGCCGACGAGGCCGAGATCACCACCCTCAACCCCGCCATCCGCAGCGCCCGCGTGCCGAATGCCGGCCACATGATCCCCTGGGATGATTTTGATGGCTTCTTTGACGCCCTCGACACCCTCCTTGGCACCTCTTTCGGAAAGAAGTGAGCCCGACCATGACCAAGACCTATCGCATCGGCCAGATCGTCCCCAGCTCCAACATCACCATGGAGACCGAGATTCCGGCCATGCTGACAGCCCGTCAGCTCATTCGCCCGGAAGAACGCTTCACCTTCCATTCCGCCCGCATGCGCATGAAGCATGTGACAAAGGAAGAACTGGCCGCCATGGACGCCCAGTCCGACCGCTGCGCGCTGGAACTTTCCGACGCTCGCGTGGATGTGCTGGGCTATGCCTGTCTCGTCGCCATCATGTCCATGGGCCATGGCTATCACCGCGAAAGCCAGAAGCGTCTGCATCAGGTGACAGCCGAGAACAACGCCCCAGCCCCCATCGTCACCAGCGCCGGCGCGCTCGTGGAGGCGCTGGAGGTGATGAAGGCCAAGCGTATCGCCGTCGTCGCGCCTTATATGAAGCCGCTGACCAAGATGGTGATTGATTATATCCAGGCCGAGGGCGTGGAAGTCGTCACCCACCGCGCGCTGGAAATTTCCGACAATCTGAAGGTGGCCGCGCATGACCCGGCCAACCTGCCCGGCATCGTCGCCGAGCTGGATACATCGGATGTGGACGCCATCGTGCTCTCCGCCTGCGTGCAGATGCCCTCTTTGCCGAGCGTCGCCAAAGTGGAAGCCATGACCGGCAAGCCGACACTGACCGCCGCCATCGCCACCACCTACCAGATGCTCAAGGCGCTTGATCTTGAGCCGGTGGTGCCGGGCGCCGGCGCCCTGCTTTCCGGCGCTTACTGAGCCGGTATTGATCGGGAACGCCTCTTCACCCGGATGGTTCGCCACCCGGCACGCTTCAGGTGCGGGCGGTTCGCCGCCCCGCCTCCCGGAACCGGAAGAGCGGCATGAGGACAGGCATGACAACCGGAAACCTCCGCCACGGCGCACGCCCGGCTGAGACCTCCGGCTTCATGATGTCCGCCGCCATGTGGTGACAGGCACGCCCCAGCAGGCGCGCCGGCAAGAACAGAACAACAGGCTGCATCACCCATGTGCGGCGTGTCCGGTTGGGCACGTCCGCACAAGGGCGGAGCTGTGCCTGCTCCCCAGCGGGAGTCGGCAATCCGCGCTCCGTCCGTCCGATCCCGGTTCGATGACTCAAATCTCAAGGGAGCTGAACACAGTGTCATCCGCCAAACTCTCCATGGAACAGGGTATTCAGGCCGCAGGGGTCGGAACGTTCCAGTACCGTTTGTTCGTCATCTTCGGGCTGGTTTGGGCCGCAGATGCCATGCAGGTACTGGCGATCGGCTTTTCGGTGCCCTCCATTGCCCGCACCTTCGATATTTCGATCCCCGCAGCGCTGCAAACCGGCACCATGTTCTTCATCGGCATGCTGATCGGCGCCTTCGTGTTCGGCCGGCTGGCGGACAGGATCGGCCGTCGCCCGGTGCTGATGATCGCCATTCTGATCGACGCTGTCGGTGGTATCGCCTCGGCTTTCTCCCCCAGCCTGGAATGGCTGTTCTTCCTGCGCCTGCTCACCGGCATCGGCGTTGGCGGCACCCTGCCGGTCGATTACACCATGATGGCCGAGTTTCTGCCGTCAGACCGTCGCGGCCGCTGGCTGGTGCTGCTGGAATCCTTCTGGGCGGTCGGCACCATTGCGATTGCGGTGCTCGCTCTCTTCGCCGAAGGCATGGGCCCCGATGCCTGGCGCACCATCTTCTTCGTTACCGGCATTCCCGCATTGCTCGGCGTGGTGCTGCGCTTCTATGTGCCGGAATCCCCGCACTTCCTGAACAATAGTGGCAAATCAGAACAGGCCCGCAAGGTTCTCCAGCGCGTGGCCAAGGTGAACCGCCAGTCTACCGATATTGGCGAGTTGCAGCCCGGTGAAATGGCCAGGAAATCCATTCTGGCCCTGTTCTCTCCCTCTCTGGCGCGACGCACCATCTTCCTGTTCATCGCCTGGATGCTGATCTCCATCTCTTATTACGGCATCTTCGTCTATCTGCCGGTGCGTCTCTCGGCGGAAGGCTTCGGCTTCATGCGGGGCCAGTTCTTCCTTGTCATTGTCGCGCTGGTGCAGTTGCCCGGCTTTGCGCTGGCAGCCTATGGCGTGGAAAAATGGGGCCGCAAGCCCACACTGGTCGGCTTCCTGCTGCTGAGCGCCGTGGGCTGTCTGATCTATGCGCTGGGCCAGACCACGGCCATCGTGGTGGGCGCCACCCTGCTCATGAGCTTCTCGCTTCTGGGCACATGGGGTTCCATCTATGCCTTCACGCCGGAGATCTACCCCACCAATCTGCGCGCCAGCGGCATGGGTACGGCCGGGGCCATTGCCCGTGTGGGCGGCCTGCTCGCCCCCGCACTGATCGCCCCTATCATGGCCACCAATTTCAACATGGCGCTGGGGGTCATTTCCGTCCTGCTGCTCGTCTCGGCCATCTCGGTGTGGCTGATCGACGTGGAATCACGCAACCGCGTGCTGGACTGAACCCGGCTTTCCAACCCTGTCGCCCCGACACCAAAGCACGCCCGGCCCCTTCACAGGGGCCGGGTTTTGTATAAGAGCGTCACGCAAAGTTTCATGTTTCAACACAGCATGACGCGGAAGCGAAACGGAAGCCCGCGCATAAAGATGGAGGAGACTGCCCTTGTTCTATCTCACGACAGATGGCCCCGGCCTGCCGCGGGACCCGTTCTCCGCCATCATCTCTCCCCGGCCCATTGCGTGGATCTCCAGCCGGGGTACGGATGGCGCCACCAATCTGGCGCCCTATTCCTTTTTCAACGCCGTGGCCTATACGCCGCCGCAGATCATGGTCTCCTCCATCGGCAAGAAGGCTGATCGCGCACGCGGCAAGGACAGCTTCGCCCATATTTCGGAAACCGGCGTCTTCTGCGTAAATATTGCCGGCTATGATGATCGCGAGGCTCTGAACCAGTCCTCTGCCGATTACCCCCGCGAAATGAGCGAATTCGAGGCGCTGGGGCTGGAGATGGCGGAATGTGAAACCATCGCCTGCCCGCGCCTTGCCCATGCGCCGGCCTCTCTGGAATGCCGCCTCACCCAGATCATCGAACTGGAAGGCGCACATAACCTGCTGGTGCTGGCACGGGTGGAAGCCATTCATCTGCGCGATGACTGCATCACGCCGGAAGGCCGCTTCGATGTCACAAGGTTCCGCCCGCTGACGCGCCTTGGCTATATGGATTTCTCATCCATCGACAGCGTGTTCACGATGAAGCGCCCGAAGCTGGACGACAAATAGAGCCAACGCTGGGCACATACAAAAGGGGCGCGCTCCAGCCGGAACGCGCCCCTTTTTCATGAACCGGACAGATCAGCCCGCCGCGCCCTTTGCAGGCACCGAGGCCAGCCAACCGATGATATCGTCGGCATCGGTTACATCGGCATATTTCTGATGCATGTCATAGAGATTGGCATCATGCGGGGCCTGCGCACGATCGGCGCAGCAATCGCGCGGCACCAGCACATTGAAGCCCGCCTGCACTGCATCCACCGTGGTGGCGCGCACACAGCCCGATGTGGTCGCTCCGGTCACGATCACCGTATCCACCCCGGCGCTGGTGAGCAGGCCCGCCAGATTGGTGCCGAAAAAGGCGGAAGCCCCCTTCTTGGTGATGAGGGCGTCACCCTGTTGAATGCCGGTGGCCGCATCAATCTCCACCAGCCTTGTGCCTTCCACCAGCGCAGCCATGCCGGCAGCCTTCTTCAGCCAGGCCAGCTTGTCCAGCTCGCCGGGATGATAGGCGATGGTGGTATAGATGACGGGGAAACCCTTCGCCCGCGCAGCATCCGTCACCCGCCGGGTGGCGGCGATCTGCGCCGACATGTCGGCAGCGGTGGGATACTGGGTGTCTGAAAAGCCATAGGTGAAATCCACCACCACCACGGCCGGCCGCACCCCACGAGGCACCGAGCGACCGAAACCGGCCTGATCGTAAACATCTGCCTGAGACATGTTCTTTCTCCCGATGGAGAGGCCACCCGGAAGGACAGCCTGAAAGGATGGGCAATGCGCGTCAGCCGCGCGTCATCTGGATCTCTTTCACCACGATATCGCCGTCGATCACGATCGGCTCGTCATCAAGGAAGAGCGAGCAGTCACGCATCGGAATATCGAGATGGCAGGCGGTATCGTTCGGGCCGCCCAATTCGTTGTTCGGGCCGGTGGAGAACATCACATTGCCATAGAAGCTGCGCGGCTCCATGCCCATGCCACCGGGAAAAGCACCGGGGGTCATGTTGTGCCACTTGGCGTTGGGGTTCATACCCCAGCCGACATGGCTCATGCCCATGCCGCGCGGATCATTGAAATCGGCCATATAGGCTTTCACCAGCTCGGCATCCAGCCCGCCGCGAATATCCTGAATCCAGCCCTTCTCGATGGTGTAGGTGATGGGGTCGCGCACATACATGTTCTGCGGCAGCAGAACATCGCCCGGAGCCACCACGATGGTACCGTCCACGCCATCATCATCACCGCCCGTGAAGACGAAGCCGGAGGGCCAGTGATCCCAGCGGCCCGGCTCATCGGTACAGGCATATTCGGTCAGGGTCGGATAGGTGTTGAGCTTGTAGGTTACATCCGTGCCATGGCGGGAGGTGATGCGCATGACCTTCGCCTTTGCCAGAATCTCACCGGCCCGCTCCACCTTCTCGCGCAGCTCTTTCGTGGGCAGCATGCGGGCCAGAAGCTCCGGCGGCTCCACGGCGGTGAGCACACGGGTGCCGGCGGCCTGAATGGCCATCTGCTCAGGGGAGAACAGCAGAAACACGCAATCAATCAGCATGTCCACCTGCTTGAGGGCCTCGACGGCCTCGGGCAGTGCGGCCAGACCGTTGACGCCCACCGCCCAGGTGCCCACCGGCGGGGGCGCGGGCAGACGCATATGATACATGCGGGCACCCAGCATCTGGCCGGCGGCCATGAAGGCATCGGCATAATCCAGCCTCTCATTGCCCTGCGTGAGCACGACGAGCTTCTCACCCTCATGCACACCGGACATTTTCAGCTGATGAAGACAGATCTGCATAAAACTGGCGTGATCCACCGCAAGCCTCCCTTTCTGCCCGGTCATTCTTCAGGCCGGTTCCATCGCCTCGCGGGCATGACGCATGCCGGATGCGCCAGCGGCTTCCCGGCTGGCATCCAGCTTTGCGCATTGGGGGCAGCATAAATTAATCAGATGGATAATTTCAATCCCAACCTGTCATCAAGCTCAGACAAACACGCATGAAAAATGGCGGCCGCTCTCAGTCTACGGGTGCCGCCAGCCCGGCAGACAGGAAGAGCACCAGATGATTCAGCATCTCTTCCTTGCCGATGGAAGAGATCTGCCCCTCGCTGAAATCCCCCAGCCGGCCCAGATCATTCAGCATGAACAGATAGGTACCGACGAGAAACGCCATACGAATGGTGAGTGTTTCACGTGGAACATGCGGCAATGCCTGATCGAAGGCGGAAATGAAGCGCTTGACTGAATTATCATAGACTTCTCTGCGCAATCGCAGCGCATGTTCTTCCGGCTCGGCATGCAAACGGGCCTGAAGGCGCACAAAAGCCGCCCCGCCCGGCCCGCTATATTTCATATCCCATTGCGGCTTGAGATAGGCATAAACGATCTGCTGCACGGCGGGCTGGGGCTCACGCGCCAGAAGCTGATCCAGCAACAACTGGCGATGCAGGGAAACAGAGCCGCCGCGCCGCCGCACCACCTCATCGAACAGATCGGCCTTGGAGCCGAAATAATAGCGCAACAGCGCCGGGTTCACCTCGGCCCGCGCCGCAATATCGCGCACCCGCGCCCCGGCAAAACCGGCATCGGCAAAAGCCATTTCGGCATGATCGAGAATGATGTCACGCAGATCCGCCCCATCCTTGGGGCGGCCCGGCTTGCGCCGTTCCAAACTTGCCTTGCTCACCCGGCCCTCTCCTGCCTACGCCCTGCTTTTTCCGCCATCAGCACAGGCGCAGCAACAGCTTCATGAAGGTCTTGCGTTCGCGTGCATTGAGCGGAGCCAGCGTTGCCTCACTCACCTCCACCATGCGGGGCATCAGCTCGGCCACAAGGGCCCGGCCCTCCTCCGTGGAGGAGAGCAGATAACGCCGCCGGTCCACCTGATCCTGTTCCATGCGAATCAGCCCACGGGCTTGCAAGCGGGAGACCACCCCCTTGGTCGTCGCCGCATCCATCGCCACCATGCGCCCCAGTGCATTCTGGGAAACCGGACCCTCGGCATTGACGAGGCGAAACAGGGTGGAAAACTGCATAGCCGTCAGTTCGCCGGCCATATGCTCCGAAAGAATGGTGAGATGGCGCTGATAGGCCTTGCGCATGACAAAGCCGACCTGCTCATCCAGTTCGTAAACCATGTGCCCCATAGCCCTGCCTCATAATGAGGCGATTGTACGTTTCAACCTATGCGCGGCAAGGTGATAATTCGGCGAATTCTTATCAAACCTGAAAATGCACAACATGCCGGCATCATGATGCCGGTCAAAGCGGCGGGCAGCCTCATGGATCTTACGGAATATGTCATTTTCACGAATATGTGATTGCCAGGAAATTTCATTTGTATACATTCAATGTTTCCATTGAATAACATTGGTCAGAACCCGTTTGGAGGCAGGCTCCGCCAATGAATATCCGTTTATCCATAAACGGTCAGGACGTGCAGATTGATACCGATCAAAGACGGTCCCTTCTGGATGTGCTCCGCGAGGAATTCGGTCTGCATGGGCCGAAATATGGCTGTGGGCTGGCCCAGTGCGGGGCCTGCACCGTGCTGGTGGATGGGGCTCCGGCCCGTGCCTGCGTGCTGCGCGCCTGCCAGGTGGAGGGCCGTGCCATCACCACGCTGGAAGGGCTGGCCGATCCTGAAACCGGCGCACTTCACCCGGTGCAGCAAGGCTTTGTGGACGCGGAAGGTGCCCAGTGCGGCTATTGCCTCAATGGCATGGTGATGATGGCCGTCGCCCTTCTGGACCGGAACCCGAACCCGGATGAGGCCGAGATCCGTGCCGCCCTGCGCCATAATCTGTGCCGTTGCGGCACGCACAAGGAAATCATCGCCTCCGTCCGCCGTGCGGCAGAACTGATGGCGTCCCGACAGGAGGGCGCCAATGTCTGACACCGCCTCCATGCCCGGCCAGGGCTATCTGGCCCTTTTCGATGATCTGCCCTCCGGGCGGGCCACATTGCTGCGGATCGACGCCGAAGGCGTCGCCACCGGATTCAATGGCCATGTGGATCTGGGCACCGGCATTGAAACCGCCCTGGCCCAGATCGTGGCCGAAGAGCTGGATTTCCCCCTCTCCGCCGTGCGCATCGTGCTGGGTGATACGGCCAGCACGCCCGATCAGGGCCCCACCATTGCCTCCGAAACCATTCAGGTCGCCGCCGTTCCGCTGCGCCTTGCCGCCGCGCATGCACGCCATATCCTGATTGCGGATGCCGCCCTGCGGTTGAATGTGGCCCCCGAAGACATTCACGTGGCCGAAGGCATGTTCCGCGCCGGTGACAAGAACATCACGCCCGCCGAGCTGGTGGCCGGCCAGACGCGCGACCTGAGCCTCGACCGCTCCGTTCCGGTGAAGGACCCGCGCGATTATCACATTGTCGGCCGGAAGACCGGGCGGCGGGATCTCGGCTCCAAGGTCACCGGCGCGTTCACCTATATTCACGACCAGCAGATTGACGGCATGCTGCATGGGCATGTCATCCGCCCGCCCTATGCCGGGCGCGATAGCGGGGATTTTATCGGCCATAGCCTGCTTTCGGTGGATGAAGGCTCCATCTCCGGCATGCCCGGCTTTGTCGCGGTGGTGCGGCAGGCGGATTTTATCGGCGTTGTCGCCCACACGGCCGAGCAGGCCCGGCGCATGGCCGAAGCGCTGGATGTGCGCTGGAACCTGCCACCCGAACTGCCGGACATGACAGACCTTCCCGGCACGCTGCGCAACCAGCCCTCCACCGCACGGCTTCTGGACAATCGTGGTGATTTCGCGCGCGGCATGGCCGAAAGCCGGCTGCGGCTGGAGCGCACCTATGTGTGGCCCTATCACGAGCATGGTTCCATCGGCCCCTCCTGCGCCATTGCGGACTGGAACAAGGGCAGCCCCATTGTCTGGAGCGGCACGCAGAACCCGCACATGCTTCAGGGCGATCTGGCTGTGCTCATGGATCTGCCGGCGCAGGCCATCGAGATCCGCCGCCTTCAGGCTGCCGGGTGCTATGGCCGCAACTGCGCGGATGATGTGTGCGGCGATGCGCTGCTGCTCTCACAGGCCGTGGGGCGCCCGGTGCGGGTGCAGCTCACCCGTGCGCAGGAACATTTGTGGGAACCGAAAGGCGCGGCCCAGCTCATGGATGCCGCCGGTGGCCTCTCACAGGATGGGTTCCTTCATGCCTACAAGCTGGAGACCTGGTATCCTTCCAACCGTGGGCCCAACCTCGCTTTGCTGCTGACCGGGCGCATTTCCCCGGAGCCACGCCCTTCCGATATGGGCGACCGCACCTCCATTCCGCCCTATCGCATTCCCAACACGCACATCACCGTGCATGATATGGCCCCCATTGTGCGCGCGGCCTGGATGCGTGGTGTTTCGGCCCTGCCCAACACTTTTGCCCATGAAAGTTTCATGGATGAAATGGCCTGGGAGGCGAAGGAAGACCCGGTCGCCTTCCGCCTCAAGCATCTGGATGATGCCCGCAAGGCCGATCTGGTGCGGCGCACGGCGGAGGCTGCGGGCTGGAGTGCACATGCCGGCCCCCGGCTGCAACGCGAGGGCCGCATGGCCTTCGGGCAGGGCTTCGCCTTCGCCACCTATGTGCATGGCACCTTTCCCGGCACCGCCGCAGCCTCGGCCGCATGGGTGTGCGATGTTTCCGTCGATACCCAGACCGGCGAGGTGCATCTCAGCCGCGTCTTTGTGGGGCAGGATCAGGGCCTCGTCATCAATCCCGATGGGGTACGCCAGCAGATTCATGGCTGCGTGGTGCAAACGGCCAGCCGCACCCTGCGCGAGAATGTGACCTTCGATTCCATCACCCCCACCGCGCAGAGCTGGGCCACCTACCCCATCCAGACCTTCCCCGAAGTGCCGCAGATCGAGACCCTGCTGGTGGAACGACCCGGCGACCCGCCCCTTGGCGTGGGTGAAAGCGCTGCGGTGCCGGCGGCAGCAGCCATTGCCAATGCCATTTTCGACGCCACCGGCGTGCGGATGCGCACGGCCCCCTTCACCCCTGAAAAGGTGCGCGCCGCGCTGGAGGAAGCCGGCCTGCGTCAGCCGCAATCCCTGCCGCCAGCCCACACCCAGCCCAAACACACCCGCAGTGGCTGGTTCCGCAATCTGGGCGCGGCCCGGCTTCTGGGAGCGGCTGGCGCACTGGGCAGTGCCGTCACACTTGGTGCCATGGCCCTGCCCATAGCGCGGGCCTTGCCGCCAACACCGGCCCCCGCCGCCTCAAGCTTCTCGCCCGAACTGCTGGAGCGCGGCCGCATGGTCTTCGCCACCGGCGATTGCGCCGTGTGCCACACCAGCGATGATGGCATCGCCAATGCCGGTGGCCGGCCGATGGCGACCCCCTTCGGCACGGTCTACACCACCAATCTCACCCGTGATGCGGAAACCGGGCTGGGCTTATGGTCTTACGAGGCCTTTGCCCGCGCCATGCGTCAGGGCATCAGCCGCGATGGCAAGCATCTCTACCCGGCATTTCCCTATACGGATTTCGCGAAGATCAGCGAAGACGACATGTTCGCGCTCTATGCCTATCTCCAGACACTGGAGCCGGTGCATGCGCCAACGCCCAAGGCGAAGATGGTGCCGGGTGTGAATCTGCGGCCGGTGAATGCGGTGTGGAACATGCTGTACCATTCCACCACGCCCTTCACGCCGGACCCCGCACAATCCGAGATGTGGAACCGCGGCAAATATCTGGTGGAAGCGGCCGGCCATTGCGGGGCCTGCCATACGCCGCGCAACCTTCTGGGGGCACTGAAGGGCGGGGCCTCGGCCTATGCGGGCGCGGCTGTGCATGGCTGGTGGGCCCCGGCTCTGGCCGGCAGCGCCGCTGGCGCACGCGGCTGGGATGAAGACAACCTCTTCACCTATATGCGCACCGGCCATGCCCCCGGCGTGGCGGTGGCCTCCGGCCCCATGGCGGATGTGGTGCACAGCATGAACGATCTGCCGGATACCGATATTCGCGCCATGTCGGTCTATCTGGCCTCGCTGGTTACACCTGCGGCCAGCACGCAGGCTGCGGCGAGCCCGGCTGTCACGACGGCGACTTCCGCACCAACCGCAACACAGGCCCCGCCCTTGCCGAACGCCATCTCCCGGTTGTTCGAATCAGCCTGCGCCAGCTGCCATGAGCCCGCCATGGCCGACCTGTTCACCGCCGCGCAGGAAAGCCTGACCCGTTCCGCCGCAGTGCGCGCCCCATCTCCAGAGGCGCTGCGAACGGTCATTCGCGAAGGCATCATGGCTCCGCAAGGCATGAATCTGCGTGACATGCCTGCTTTCGGGCAGGAATTGTCCGAAGCGGAACTGAACCAGCTCGTCCATTATGTCCGCGCCCGCTATGCGCCGGACCTGCCGGCCTGGGAGTGAAGCCCATGAAACAGGCGCGCGCTTTCCGGCTCTGCGAAACCCCTTTGGCCATACCTTGGGGTCCATGACAGGCCGGTCCTGAAATCGTCTTTTGCGTCCTGCGACGCCCGCCCTATCCACCTGGCCGCCCCTCTTCGGCCAGCGCTTCATGCTGCCTTTCTCACACCATTGGAATGCCCCGCAAAGCAGCATGAAGGCTGGATTTTCGGCTTGCAAAAACTTCGTTTGTACGCAAACAATATTCCAACAGCATATGTGAGGTTTGCCCCATGAGTTCTGTTGAGACTGGTTCTGTTGAGAGTGTGGATATCGCCGTCATCGGCGCCGGCCTTGGTGGCGCGGCTGCCGCCAGCCTGCTGCTGAATGCCGGTTTTGAGGTGCATTGCTTCGAGCAGACCCCGGTTTTCACCCGCCTTGGCGCCGGCATTCATATCGGCCCCAATGTGATGAAGATCTTCCGCACCATCGGACTTGAGAACAAGCTGGCCGAAATCGGCGCGCATCCCGATTTCTGGTTCTCGCGCGATGGCCGCACCGGCGACTATCTCTCCCGCATTCCGCTTGGCGAGTTTGCGGTGAAGGAATATGGCGCGCCCTATATCACCATCCATCGCGGTGACCTGCATGCCGAGCAGATCAACATCATCCCGAAGGAGCGCATCCATTTTGACCACCGCCTGACCGATATTCAGGACCGGGGTGATGATGTGCTGCTAACCTTCGCCAATGGCCGCATCGTTTCCGCGAAGCTGGTGATTGGCGCAGATGGCATCAATTCCGTCATCCGCGAGAAACTTCTGGGTGTCGAGAAGCCGCGCTTCTCCGGTTGGGTGGGCCATCGCGCCCTGCTCAACATGGACAAGCTGGCCGCCAGCGGGCTGGATTTTGAGCGCTGCACCAAATGGTGGTGGGAGGCTTCCCGCCATATCATGGCCTATGCCACCAAGAATGATGGCAGCGAATATTATTATGTCACCGGCGTTCCGGTGGGTGGAGAATGGGAAGCCGAAACCGGCTTTGTCGAATCCTCCCGCGAGGAAATGGAAGGCATTTTCGGTGGCTCCCACCCCGTGGTGCAGGCCCTGATCGACGCCACCGAAGAAATCACCAAATGGCCCTTCTGGAACCGCGACCCGATGAGCATCTGGAGCCGCGGCCGCCTGTGCCTGCTGGGTGATGCCTGCCACCCCATGCGCCCCCATATGGCGCAGGGCGCGTGCATGGCCATTGAGGACGCCGCCATTCTGGCGCGCGCCCTCAAGGAAACCGGCACGGAAGATTACGCCACCGCCTTCAACCTTTATGAGGCCACCCGGCGTGAACGCGCCACCAAGGTGCAGACCATCTCCAACGCCAACACCTGGCTCAAACAGCCTGAAGATCCGGCATGGGTCTATTCCTATGATGCCATGACGGTTCCGCTCGGCTGAGGAGAGGGCCCGGAGCATGCCCCCCTGAACCGCTCCGGGCCCCTCCATCGGGGATGGATGACAACTGGCCTCAAAGCTGGCCATCACCTTCATCGGGCCATTCGCGGCATGGTCCAGCTTATTTCGATGTGCGGATGTCTGTAGGCTCAGATCCGGGACATGCATCTTCAGGCTGTGCGACGACAGGCTTTTCATCCTGCTCTGCATGCTGCTGTAATTGAGCTGCATTTTGTGCCGCAGAGCGCAGAATGGGCCTGTAGAAGCCTGCCGTGCAGCCTGCCACCAACCAGTAAAGAAGCCCGCCGGCCAGCCCCGCCGCTACAATATAAAAGGGGTCTCCCACCACTGCGGGAGCATCTGCCGGCATGGTGGGAGAAAAACCGAACTGCCCGCTCATCAGCCCGGCCCCGATCCACGCCGAAGCCACCCCATTGGCCGCATGGAACAGCCAGGAGCGCACGGCGAACAATTCGGAAAACAGAATGCCGACAGCCGCCACCATCCACATGAAGGACAGCAGCACCACCAGCAAAGCCATGCTGGTGACGATGGCGAGCATGGCTCCCATCACCAGTTCATCAGGGGCATTGGTCTGAAACAGCGTGCCGACACGCCATTCACCAACAACAATCACCACCGCCCCGGCCAGCACGGCGCAAAAATAGCCCAACGGCACCAGAAACAGGCGCAGCAGCAGGCGTATGATGGAATCCACGGGGTCTGCGCCCCTGTTCTGTGCACTCATTCCGGCCCGTGACATACGGCTTCGAGATTGTGCCCGTCCGGGTCCAGCACGAAGGCACCATAATAATCGAGATGGTAATGCGGACGCAGACCGGGCGCACCATTGTCGCGCCCGCCGGCTGCAAGCGCCGCCGCATGGAAAGCATCGACCTGCGCACGATCCGCGGCGGAAAAGGCGACATGCGACGCACCAACGACATCGCCTTCGGAAATCCAGAAGCGCGGCTTGCCCGTCGGCCCAAAGCCGATATGGGCCTTGTCGCCTGTCATCTCGGCGCTGACTTCCATCGCAATGGTGCTGCCCAACGGCGCAAGGGCCGTGACATAGAAAGCCCGCGAGCGCTCAAGGTTCGAAACACAAAGGCCGACATGATCCAGCATCGGGACCTCCATCGCCATGTTGCCGGGCTTAATCGTCTGCCGCTGCCATGGCCCGGAAAGCCAGGCGCTCACGGGCCGAGAGCTTCTCGCTCTCGCTCTTCAGCTGACCGCAAGCGGCCAGAATATCGCGGCCGCGCGGTGTGCGCACCGGGCTGGCATAGCCGGCACGAAAGACAATATCCGAAAACCGCTCAATGGTTTCCCAGTCCGAGCATTCATATTGCGTGCCGGGCCAGGGGTTGAACGGAATGAGATTGATCTTGGCTGGTACCCCTTCCAGCAGCTTCACCAGCGCACGGGCATCTGCCGGAGTATCATTCACACCCTTCAGCATCACATATTCAAAGGTGATGCGCTTGGCGTTGGAGGCCGCCGGATAGGTGCGGCACGCCTCGATAAGCTGCTTGATGGGATACTTCTTGTTGATAGGCACCAGCACATCACGCAAATCATCGCGCACCGCATGCAGCGAGATGGCCAGCATGGCGCCCACTTCACGGCCCAGTTGCTCAATCTGCGGCACTACGCCGGAGGTGGAGACGGTGATGCGCCGCTTGCCCAGGCCCAGACCATCACCATCCGAGAGGATCTCGATAGCTTCGGACACACTGTCATAGGCATAGAGCGGCTCGCCCATGCCCATGAAGACGATATTCGTCACCAGCCGGTCGCCCTCTGTGGGCAGGCCGGGGCCCACGGCACGCTCACGGCCGGGATAATCACCCAGCCGGTCACGAGCGACCATCACCTGCGCCACGATCTCGGCAGCTGTGAGATTGCGCACAAGGCGCTGGGTGCCGGTGTGGCAAAAGGAGCAATTGAGCGTGCAGCCCACCTGGCTGGAGACACACAGCGTGCCGCGATCACTCTCGGGAATATAGACCGCCTCAATATCGTGCGGCCGCTCGCCGGGATGATCTGCCGGGAAACGCAACAGCCATTTGCGGGTGCCATCCTGCGACACCTGCTCCATCACGATTTCAGGCCGCGCCAGAGTGTAATGCTCGGCCAGCTTGGCGCGCAGATGCTTGGAGACGTTGGTCATCTCCGAAAAATCGGTGGCGCCGCGCAGATAGATCCAGTGCCAGAGCTGGTTCACCCGCATGCGCTGCTCGCGCTCGGAAACGCCAATGGCGGCCAGGGCCGCGCCCAGCCTCTCCCGGCTCAGGCCGACAAGAGAAGCCAGGCCATCAGGTTCGGCAGCCGGAGCCGCAGATAAAACATCCTGTACAGGGGCAGAGGTCATTGTGGTGATCGTGGCAAAGTCAGGGGCAGCGCTCATGGCCCCATACATACTGCCGATTGCGGCATCTTTCCATCACGCAGACGCCAGAGAGGCCACCGAAGCGTAAAAAGCCTTCTCAGATATGAAAAGAGGGCGCATCAGCGCCCCCTGTTCGTTGTCTCCAGACCGACAGACGGCCTCAGTTGCATTCCTTGGCCACACGGTCCAGTGCGGCGGAAACGCCCTTGAGAGAGTAGGTATCAGTCGTCACATTACCGCGCCCGGAGGTGCTGGCGAAGGTCAGATCACTGCCCTTGCGCATCGCATCCACGAGGCGGCCCTCATCCGTGACATTGCGGACCCAGGCCCCATTGTCCTTGGTATAAAGACCAAGGGAGAGGGAACCAACCTTCACCGTCGCCTCGCTGCCGGACTTGATGGGGAAGCCGACAGTCACGCTTACCTCATTCTTCACCTTCTCGCCGGGGCGGGTGGAGATGAAGAAATAGGCCGGATCGCGGTTCAGGCCCGAAGGCGCACGCTTCTTGGGCTGGGAAATGGCATAGCAGACCTTGGGGCTGCTGGTGGAAACATACACGCTCCAGTCACCATATTGGGCAACTGGCTTCGACTGGCCCTGAGCCAGAGCCGGCGCAGCGGCCGCAAAGGCGAGGCAAACACCGAAGAGCGTCGAACGGACATGACGAGGTGCCATGGCTTCTCCTTTTCGCCGGACCCGCGATGGCGGACAACCGGAATTGAGGTTTCGAGCCTGTGCGCCGCGTAAACGATCAAGGCGGACATGAACGGGGCGGGCACGCCTTGGGCCTGTCTTAGACCAAGGCTCCGGCTCATCTCAATGCGCGAACACATCAAAGGTGAGCGATTCGCATGGAATGAACACCCGTCCCCATCGACAGATACGCCAGCGCAAACCAGTAATCACACGGGTTTGCAACGCATGTGCGAGAAGGACTGGACGACCTTTCCACGGGCACACAATCTGCCAATGGGGTTAACCATTTATCACTGCCTGCTGGCAATGTGGAAAGAGGAGAGCAAGCCTGATGAAAGCGGTTCTTTGCGAAGCGTTCGGCCCGGCCGAAAGCCTGTGTCTGGCCGACCTGCCGGAACCAACTCCCGGACCGGGCGAGGTGCTGGTGGACGTGAAGGCCGTGGGGCTCAACTTCTTCGATACGCTCATTATTCGCGATCGTTACCAGATCAAGCCGCCCTTCCCCTTCTCACCCGGCGCGGAATTTTCCGGCCAGGTGGCGGCCATTGGGCCAGCGGTGGAAAACATCCGCGAGGGAGACCGGGTGTGCGGCTATGTGACCTACGGCGCCGCCCGCGAAAAACTGGTGGTGAAGGCTGAATGTCTCGCCCCGATTCCCGATGGGCTGGATTTCGTGAAGGCTGCCGGCCTGCTGGTAACCTATGGCACCGCACTTTATGCGCTGCGCGAGCGGGGCGAGCTGAAACCCGGTGAAAGCCTCGCCGTTCTTGGTGCTTCCGGCGGTGTGGGTCTGGCCACGGTAGAGCTGGGCAAGATCATGGGGGCACGGGTGATCGCCTGCGCCTCTTCTGATGAGAAGGTTGCCTTTGCCGTTCGCCATGGTGCCGATGCCGGGCTGAATTACAGCACCCAGAATCTGAAACCGGCGCTGAAAGCCTTCGCCGGCGAAAACGGGCTGGATGTGGTGTTTGATCCGGTGGGCGGCGACTATTCAGAACCCGCCTTGCGCGCACTGGGCTGGTATGGCCGCCTTCTGGTTGTCGGCTTTGCCGCGGGAGATATTCCCCGCATGCCGCTAAATCTGCTTCTGCTGAAAAATTGCGATGCCCGCGGTGTGGATTTCGGCGGACAATCTCGAAAGAATCCGCTGTGGCTGCGCGATGCCGGCGCGCTGCTCATGGGTTATGCGCAGGAAGGGCGTATTTCAGCCCATGTGGATCGCACCTTCCCATTGGAAGATTGCGCCACCGCCATTGGTGAGATTGCCGGCCGGCGGGTAAAGGGCAAGGTGGTGCTGACGGTCTAGCACCACGGCCCCGGCGCCGGACATGCCAATGACAGAAAGCCGGTTCTCACCGGCTTTCACCACCGATCAGTCCTGCTGAAGCCCTTCCAGAATATCGTGAGCGGCAGACTGGTGCTGTGGCTTCACATGCTCACACAACAAACGCAGCGTTCCCATCAGCAGGGCGGCATCATCCCCATAACCCAGCACGGGCAGAACATCGGGAACCGCATCCACCGGCAGCACGAAATAGGCCAGCGAGGCCAGAAGAGTCGCCCGCACCTTGAGCGGGGTGGTTTTATCGAAAGCGGCATAATAGGCCGCCACCGCATCTTCCGCGAATGGCACCTGAGAGGCGGAACGACCCAGCTTCTTCCAGAAACCCTTGCGGACCCTGGCTTCATCGGAAGCGGCCTTGGCCCCTTCCTTTTCATCCAGGTTTTTCCACTCCAGTGCATTCATGGATGCGCTATTCATATTGGCCATGGCTCACACCATTGAAAGCAGCCACCCCACAAGGCGTATGGCCTTTCTTGTGCGCACTTTAATATTGTGCGCACTTTCGTGGGAATGACTTTCACTTTCAAAAATGGGGTTCAGAACGCCCGCGTCAAGAGATATTGGTTCATGGCGCTTTGAATTCAAAATCATTCCAAATTGAAAAGCCGGCAAAATCATGTGTCTGCCGGCTCTGAAGGTCTATTCAGGCCAGCGGATAAACAGCTTCCACCAGATAAGGCCCGCCACCAACCGAATTGCGCGAGGAAAACAGCACAAAACGCGGCACATGGAAGGACATGCTGCGATACGGGCCACGCAGGGCCAGATAATCAGCCACCTGCCGGGCGGAAACATCCCGCAGCCGGGCCAGCGTGACATGGGGGCGGTAATTGCGCCCCTCCCCCACCAGCCCGAGCCGTTGCAGACGTCGTTCCTGCTCGGCCTGCAAATCCATCAGGGCTGCGCTGCCCCCCACCGCAGCGAAAAGAGAGCGCGGCTTGCGCCCGCCAAACTGATCCAGCCCCTCCAGCGACAATTCAAAAGATGAACGGCGGATGCCCGCCAACGTGTCCATCACATCACGCGCAATGCCGTCATCGACATCGCCGATGAAGCGCAAGGTGATGTGATAGTTTTCGGTATCAATCCATCGTGCGCCGGAAAGGCCGCCCCGCAGCAGGGACAGACCCTGCCCCACCAGCGGGGGAATTTCGATGGCCGTGAAGAGCCGTGGCATGTTGCCCTCCGCAATACACCCCCCGGCAGCCTGTCGGCTGGCCCGGAAGCTTCCTGCATCAAAGGACATTCACATGACAGATGAAAGAGCATGCGGCATCTGCCTGCCGCTCTTCCCCATATTCGGCTTGTTCTGAGGTCGTTTTACGGATTTTGCGGGATGGACGGCGCCAGATCCGGCGGCAAAGGCTGGCCGTTGGGCCGGCGCAACAGGCCCTTTCCACCTTCAGGGGCAGGCACGAGAATTTCAATTTTCAGGATGTCCGGCGGTGTAGTCAGAAGATCGGTGCGGTAGCGCTCCATATAGAGATCCTGCGCATCAATAGCCCGCTCATCCAGAAAATTGGCAATCATTTCATAGGTGTTGTCCATATCGGCAAAAGAGCCTGAATGTTCAAAGGTCAGCATCTTGCCGGCATGGGTCGAGCCCAGCTTCACATTTTTACCGGGCGTTTGCGCGGTGACGCCGGAATAGGGGAGTTGCGCCTTGAAGGTGAAACCTTCGTCATCGCTGCTCTCATAAACCACAATCTGCTCACCGGCGCGCTTCAGTCCCAACCGGGCGCGTTCCTGTTCCAGCGTGCGGAAAGCCTCCACCAGCCCCTCATAAGCATTATCCCAACCCGCCTTGCCAGAAAGAAGCAGCGCCGGCTGAGCCTCCATCTGCGTTTCTCCGGGACGGAAGGGTGCAGGCTGCTGAAGAGGGGAAAGCGGCTGCGTCTCGACATTTTTCGGATCGATCACCGGAGGCGCTGTCAATTCATCCTGTTCGGGCATGGCGTCAATCGCCGCCAGCGCACCGGCTGGCATGAAGGCCAGAAGACAGGCCAACACCCCCATCCGCCACATGGAACGCGCCCTGGCGAAAGCAATGGTGCGGTTCAAAACGGTGGTGCGACTTGCAGCATGATCCGCAGGATGCACAGAAAGCTGGAAAGCTGCCCCCGCATCTCTAAGCCCATTCATCCGCCCGTTCACCCGCTTCATGTCCGTTCCTTCCGGCCTGCCATCATCTCCCGGCCTTCCACACATATGCCCTAAAGGAAAGCCGGGCGATATTGCCAGCCCGTTCACAGCCGGCCCCCGGCCGAATTGCCGCAGTAGCGTGACGCTTTTGCCATGAGCAGACCGCCAAAGGGTGGCGCGGGCGGGCTCTGCGGTCCATATAGAGCCTGAATTCCCACAGCTCTTTCCCGAGCCTTTCATGGATCTGCCCGATGGCTTCCCTCGCCCATCGCCCCTTTGTGAAGATGAACGGTCTCGGCAACGAGATTCTCATTCTGGATTTGCGCGGAAGTCCGGCAGATATCACGCCTGATGCCGCACGCGCTCTGGCCCGGCCGGATGTGCTGCCCTTCGATCAGGCCATGGTGTTGTATGCGCCGCGCCGCGCCGATACATGCGCCTTTGTGCGTATTCTCAACAATGACGGGTCGGAATCGGCAGCCTGCGGCAATGGCACGCGCTGCATTGCGACCTATGAGGCCGAAACCAGCGGTAACAGCCATATGCTGTTTGAAAGCCCCGCCGGCCTTCTCGACTGCACCGTTCAGCCGGATGGGCTGGTGAGTGTGGATATGGGTGCACCGCGCCTTGAATGGCGAGACATTCCCCTCTCCCATCCAGTGGCCGAAACCAACGCAGTCATCGTGCCCGGCTTTGAGCAACTGGGGCCGGCGGCCATGGCCAGCATGGGAAACCCCCACGCAACCTTCTTCGTGCCCGATGCCAATGCGGTGGATGTGGACAGGCTTGGCGCAGCACTTGAGGTGCATGAGCTGTTCCCGGAAAAGGCGAATATCTCCTTTGCCAGCCTGATCGCGCCCGATCATATTCTGCTGCATGTGTGGGAACGTGGAGCCGGTCGCACCCGCGCCTGTGGAACGGCTGCCTGCGCTGCGGGTGTGAATGGCGTGCGCACCGGCCGCACCGGCCGGCGGGTGACAGTCACTTTGCCCGGTGGTGACCTTCAGATCCATTGGCGAGAAAGTGACAGCCATGTAGAGATGACTGGTGCGACCGAATTTGAATTTGCCGGCAAAATAACGTCTGAGATGCTGAATGGGGCCAAGTGATGGAAGAGCGCGGCAATAGCTTTTTCCCCTCCCAGAAAGGCCCTGAAGATACACAAGAAAATATATTAATAAGCCAGCTAAAAAACTATATGCCCACGCGGGTCGAGAATTTTGGATGCCGGCTAAATTCATTGGAGTCCGAAGGTCTTCGCAAGGCAACAGAGACTGCGGGGCTAAGCAATGTTCTGGTCATCAATAGCTGTGCCGTCACCTCGGAAGCTGTCCGCCAGGCGCGCCAGACCATTCGCCGCGCCAAACGCCATAATCCAGATCTGCGCATTGTCGTAACCGGGTGCGCCGCACAGACAGAGCCGGACACTTTCGCCGCTATGGCAGAGGTGGATCTGGTTCTGGGCAATGGCGAGAAAGCCCATGCTGAAACCTGGCAGGATGTGCGCCGCATGCTGGATTTCGGCATTGATGCAGAGCAGCGCGTGCGCGTTCAGGACATTTTTGCCGTACGCGAGGCCACGCCGCATCTGGCAGACCGCTTTTCAGGGCACACCCGTGCCTTTGTGGAAGTGCAAAATGGCTGCGACCATCGCTGCACCTTCTGCATCATTCCTTATGGGCGCGGCAATTCGCGTTCCGTGCCCATGGGGGCGGTGGTGCAGCATGTGCGCCAGCTTGTTGGCAATGGATATCGTGAAGTGGTTCTGACGGGGGTGGATCTCACCTCCTATGGCAGCGGCCTGCCCGGCGCGCCCACGCTGGGCCAGCTGGTGCGCACCATATTGCGCCATGTGCCGGAACTGGAGCGGCTGCGCATCTCATCCATTGATGCCATTGAGGCAGATGCTGATCTTCTGGCCGCGTTGGCCGAAGAAGAGCGCCTGATGCCACATCTGCATCTCTCCCTTCAGGCCGGGGATGATCTGGTGCTCAAGCGCATGAAGCGGCGGCACAGCCGGGCCCAGTCTCTCGCCTTCATCCGGCAATTGCGGCGTCTGCGGCCGGATCTTGTGCTGGGCGCGGATATCATCGCCGGCTTTCCCACCGAGACCGAAGCCCAGTTTCGCAACAGCCTGGCCTTTGTGGAAGAAGCCGGCCTCGCCTTTCTGCATGTATTTCCCTACTCACCCCGCACCGGCACGCCGGCGGCGCGTATGCCGCAGGTGGCTTCCACCACCATCACCCGGCGGGCCCGCCAGTTGCGTGCACTTGGCCAGCGTCTGTTACATCAGCATCTTGCAGCTCAGATAGGCTGTGAACGCAGCATTCTGGTTGAAAAAGGCGGAAATGGTCACACCGAGCATTTCACGCCAGTGCGTCTGGCCCGACCATTGACAGAAGGCACACTGGCCCGGTTGCGCATCACCGGGCATGATGGAGCGCGGCTCGTCGCCGCCTGAAGGATTCTAGGATAATCATGAGCGAGCAGGACGGCACCAAGAAGAAGCCCGGTTTCTGGAAACGACTGACTTCCGGCCTGGCGCGCACCGCCACCAGCCTGACCCAGGGCATCACCGACCTTGTGACCAAGCGCAAGCTTGATGACGAAACTCTGGAAGAGCTGGAAGACATCCTCATCCGTGCAGATCTGGGCACTGATACTTCGGTGCGCATTGTCGCTGCGGTGGCCAAGGGTCGTTACGAGCAGAGCATCGACCCGGAAGAGGTGAAGGCCCTGATCGCCAGCGAAGCGGAGAAAATTCTGGAACCGGTGGCCAAGCCGCTCACTGTCGATAGCAGCAAGCGCCCCTATATCGTGCTCATGGTGGGCGTGAATGGCTCTGGCAAAACCACAACTATCGGCAAGCTGGCCTCACAATGGCGCGCAGAGGGCAAAAAGGTTGTGCTGGCAGCGGGTGATACTTTCCGTGCCGCCGCCATTGAGCAGCTGAAGGTGTGGGGTGACCGCACCGGCGCCACCGTGATTGCCCGTGAGCCCGGCGCGGATGCCGCCGGGGTCGCCCATGATGCCATCGTGACCGCCCGTGAACAGGGTGCCGATGTTCTGCTCATCGACACCGCAGGCCGCCTTCAGAACCGCACGGAACTGATGGACGAACTTGAGAAAGTGGTGCGTGTCATCAAGAAGCTGGAGCCGGAAGCCCCGCACAGCGTGTTGCTGGTTCTGGATGCCACTGTGGGCCAGAATGCGCTTTCACAGGTGGAAGTTTTCGCCCGTGTGGCCGGCGTGACCGGACTGGTGATGACAAAGCTGGATGGCACGGCCCGTGGCGGCATTCTGGTGGCCATTTCCGATAAATATAACCTGCCCGTGCATCTGATCGGCGTGGGTGAAGGTGCCGACGACCTTCAGACCTTCACTGCACGGGATTTTTCTCGGGCGATTGTCGGTCTCTCCTGAGGTTCAGGCAAAATTCAAAACAGCGGCCCATGCATATCTTGCGGGGCCGTTTTTTTTGCGCTTGAGTGAAAGTATAATTGTATACATTGTTGAAAACAAATCTTTTTTCAAAGCATATCTATTTGTCAGTTATGGCCGGATAGACTTTTCACCATCATGCTGCGCACGCTGGCTTCAGCTTCGCGCGTGACGCTTTTGCGATCATGAGCCGCATCCAGCACCAGTTCCGGGCCGAAACTCAGCGTCACATCAATCGCACCCTGCCGCAGCACTTCCATCAGGTGAGGCGCCAGTTCCATGTCACCCGTCCAGGCCGCGATGCCCCGATGCTGACGCCCCATGGGAATGCCCTGAAGCCGCACATAGGAAATGGAAAGAGGTTGGACACTCACCTGTTCCACATCTTCAAAAGCATCCCGCACCGCTCCTACCAGCGCCGTGCGGAAGGGCAAGACACGGTTTCCATCTGAAGAGGTGCCTTCAGCGAACAGAACCACAGGATCACCCTGCTTCAGCCGCCGGGCAATTTCCCTGTTCACATCACTAGTGGCCTGACGACGTTGCCGATTAACGAAAACGGTGCGCTGAAACTTCGCCAGAAGCCCCACAAGCGGCCATTCCGCGACCTCACTCTTGGCTACGAAGAACAGCGGCATCCGGGAACCAAGAACCGGAATATCCAGCCACGAACAGTGGTTGGAGAGAACAAGCAAGGGCCGCCCCAGTGCTGGTACACCTTCCACACGGACTTTCACACCAAGACATCGCAACAAAATGCGATGATACAACATCGGAATGGTGCGCCGTATCCGCCATTTCAGCTTTAGAGCCAGCCATTGCAGGGGAATGCCAATGGCCGTCGCCAGCAGCACCATACATATGACAAAGCCGAGACGAATGCCTTCCAGAATACGGGCGGCAAGCCCCTTCGGGGCCACGAGTTCATCAAGGGCATGATCAAACCGGCGAGAGCCGGATAGGGCTGGCTTATCATGCATGGTGAACAGCCATCACAACTGCGCTCATCTCTACGCCATGGCGAAATGATGAGCCGCGCAGTGTCATCACATCACTTCTCGTCATCCAGCGGCACGGCATAAAGCTCAAGCCGGTGATCGCACAGCCTGTAACCCAGCTTGCGGGCGATTTCTTCCTGAAGACGCTCGATCTCCTCGGAATGAAACTCGATCACCCGGCCGCTTTTCATATCAATGAGATGGTCATGGTGCTGGTCTGAGACCTGCTCATAACGGGCGCGGCCATCACCAAATTCGTGGCGCTCCACAATGCCGGCGTCTTCCAGCATCTTCATGGTGCGGTAGACGGTGGAAATGGAGATATTGTCATCAATCGCCACGGCGCGCCGGTGCAGTTCTTCCACATCCGGGTGGTCCTGCGCATCGGAGAGCACGCGGGCGATCACCCGGCGCTGTTCAGTCATGCGCATGCCTCTGGCCAGGCACGCCTCTTCGATGAGACTTGGCTTTTCGCTCAATGTCACCTCCACGAAGAGAGCCAAAACATGAGTGCCTTATCGCCTTGCACGGCCCGGACCGCAAGAGGCCGCCAGGCACAAATCGAATTGTGGACCATTTCCCTGGGGGATGCTCAGAAATTGCGCTTCAGAACCAGCGCATCAGCGGTACCGCCATAATAGCCTTTCCGGCGGGCAATCTGCTCATAACCCAGGCTGGCATATAGTTTCAGCGCGGCGGCATTACCTTCTTCCACCTCCAGAAAGGAGATGTTTACACCCTCCGCCGCCAAGCGCCGCAGATGATGGGACAGAAGAATGCCACCCAGCCCCTGACGCCGTTCTTCCCCCTTCACAGCAATGGAAAGAATTTCCGCTTCCGGCGCAACCAGATGGGAAAGCACAAAACCGACAGGCGCGCCTTTCTGGCCATGACTGATGATATGGGCGCGCACCACTTTATCGCAAAGCAGACGCTCAAATTCCGCGTCGTCCCAACCTCGCGCAAAAGACTGCTCGTGAAGTCTGGACAGGGCCGGCGCATCTTCCATACGGGCGTCGCGCAAATGGGGGGAAGTCACGGCTTTATGCCATCCGGTGAAAAGGGACAGGAAAGTCATTGCCGGGCAATTCGGGCCTTGTCCTGGGGTTTGGCGTCTGGCCCGCGCAGATAAAGCGGCTTGGCCTCGGCACTGGCGGGGTTGGCCACAGCACCCAGACGAGCAATCCAAGCCACATCGGGAGCCGCCGTCACATCGACAGAAACCGGGGGTTTTTCCCCGGAAGGCCAGGCATCGGCCAGCAATTGTGCACCTGAACCCACCAGCCGTGCAGGCCCTACGGCCACGGCCCGCGCAGCTTCACGCAGGCTGGTGACGCGCGGCGCAATGAGGGTGCGCCCGCCAATACCAAACATCTGGAGAAACACATGGTCATGGCGCGCATCAATGGCGCTGACGACAGCCATGCTGTCATCCTGCGCCAGAAAAGGGGCCGCGAGGGCCGAAAGGGTCGTGACACCGACCACCGGGCGGTTGATGGTGAGACCAAGCCCCCGCGCCGCTGAAAGCCCTACACGCAGGCCCGTGAAGCTGCCGGGGCCAACCGTCACCGCAATGCGGCCGAGATCTTCAAAATCAATCCCCGCATGGGACATGACCTGTTCCACAAGCGGGATCAGAGCCTCGGCATGGCCGCGGTTCATCAACAGGGAATCGCCCGCCATAATGCTGTCCGTCTCCGTATCGAGCACAGCGGCGGAACATGCGGCGAGCGCAGTATCAAGGGCAAGAATGTACATGAAGGCGCAAACCTCTCTGGACCCTCACGATTGACCGAAATGCGCCGAAACGGAAGGGTGCAGAGGCGCCTACCTTGCCAAAAGGTTAATGCGTGAAGGGTAGCAGGCCTCAGGCGGCCTGCACTTCCCGCACTTCCGGCACGAAATGCTTCAGCAGATTTTCCACCCCATGTTTCAGCGTGGCGGTGGAAGACGGGCAGCCCGAGCAGGCCCCCTTCATGTTGAGATAAACCACCCCATCCCTGAACCCACGGAAGGTGATATCCCCGCCATCATTGGCTACGGCCGGGCGCACCCGCGTATCCAGCAATTCCTTGATGGTCTCCACAATGCCAGCATCTTCACTGGCAAAAAATTCTTCGCTGTCAGCCTGTTCCAGAGCGGCTGCATCTTCCACCACCGGCGCACCGGAGAGAAAATGCTCCATGATGGCTCCCAGAAGCGCCGGCTTGAGCTGGGCCCATTCTCCGCCGCTCTTGGTGATGGTGATAAAATCCGGCCCCAGAAACACCCCGGTCACACCATCAACCTCAAAAATGCTGCGAGCCAGTGGGGAAACCGCCGCCGCCTGCGGATCTGTCAGATCCAGCATGCCTTCGCCAAGCACGGGGCGGCCGGGCAGAAACTTCAGGGTTGCCGGGTTCGGCGTGGCTTCGGTCTGGATGAACATGGGCCAATCCTCAAAATCTGCGCGCCTTATTCAGAGGCAGGCAGAGATGACGCCCCAGAGCTGTGTGGAACGGGCGCCTTCATTGTTTCCGTTCAAAGATAGGCGCTCCTCCTTCAAACCGGAAGGGTTTGGCTGTGGGATCGTCTGACAAAAGGGTGCGGCAGCACGCCACCCGGTACTCATGAAAAAGCCGGCCACAAGGGCCGGCTTTCCGGGTGCGAGGCCAGCACGCTGACGTCAGGTGTTCATCGAGTCGAAGAAATCCTGATTGGTCTTGGTCTGGCGTAGCTTGTCCTGAAGGAATTCGATGGCATCGACCGTACCCATCGGGTTGAGAATACGGCGCAGCACATACATCTTCTTGAGCGTATCTGCCGGAACCAGAAGCTCTTCCTTACGGGTGCCGGAACGGGTGATGTCGATGGCGGGGAAGACCCGCTTGTCGGCCACCTTGCGATCCAGAATGACTTCCGAATTGCCAGTGCCCTTGAACTCTTCGAAGATCACCTCGTCCATGCGCGAGCCGGTCTCGATCAGCGCAGTGGCGATAATGGTCAGCGAGCCGCCTTCCTCGATATTGCGGGCCGCACCGAAGAAGCGCTTGGGCCGCTGGAGGGCGTTGGCATCCACACCACCCGTCAGCACCTTGCCGGAAGACGGCACAACGGTGTTGTAGGCCCGGCCAAGGCGGGTGATGGAATCCAGAAGGATCACCACATCACGGCCATGCTCCACCAGGCGTTTGGCCTTTTCGATGACCATTTCGGCCACCTGCACATGGCGTGCGGCCGGTTCATCGAAGGTGGAGGAGATGACCTCGCCCTTCACCGAACGCTGCATGTCCGTCACTTCCTCCGGCCGCTCATCAATGAGCAGAACGATGAGGTAGCACTCGGGATGGTTGGTGGCGATGGATTTGGCGATATTCTGCAACAGCACCGTTTTACCGGTGCGGGGCGGCGCCACAATGAGGCTGCGCTGGCCCTTGCCAATAGGGGCGACAATATCAATGACCCGGGCGGAGAAATCCTTCTTGCCCACATTTTCCTCATGCTCAAGCTTGAGGCGCTCATCTGGATAGAGCGGGGTCAGATTGTCAAAATTGATCTTGTGACGGGTGCGCTCAGGGTCTTCAAAATTGATGGTGTTGACCTTGAGCAGGGCGAAATAACGCTCACCCTCCTTGGGAGAGCGGATCTGCCCTTCAACCGTATCGCCAGTGCGCAGGCCAAAACGGCGGATCTGCGAAGGGGAGACATAGATGTCATCCGGGCCGGGCAGATAATTGGATTCAGGAGAACGCAGGAAACCGAACCCGTCCTGCAATACCTCCACAACGCCTTCGCCGATAATTTCCGTCTCGCGCAGCGCCAGCTGCTTGAGAATGGCGAACATCAACTCCTGCTTGCGCAGGGTGCTGGCATTCTCCACCTCGTTTTCTTCGGCGAAGGCCAGCAGTTCGACAGGCGTCTTGGATTTCAGGTCTTGAAGTTTCACTTCCCGCATATGGGAAAGCCTCGATTGAATTTCGGGTGTGGCTTGCGGCAAAGGCACACAAGCAAGGGAAAGGGTGGAAATCGCAGGTCTACAGAGAAGCCGGGTTAAGGAACTTCCAGCTGGCGCTACAGCCGGCCTTTGGGAAGACCGGACACAGGGAGCGCAGTGCCTGCTTGAGGAAAGCCCGCGCAGGATAGCAGGCATGAGGGTGTGCGCAAGGGTTAATTGCGCACACGCCACCTCAAAAGTTTCAATCTTGCGTCATGGCCCGGAGATGTCGCGCCATCAGAACGGCTTCACGATCACCAGAATGACGATACCGATCATCAGAACGGTCGGCACTTCATTGGCGATACGGTAATATTTTGCCGTGTGCGTGTTGCGATCGGCGGCAAAATCCTTCACCCACCGGCTCATCATGCCATGCATGCCACTCAGCAGCACGACCAACAACAGCTTGGCGTGAAACCACGGATCAACAAACCAGCCACCATCCCAGGCCAAAAACAGGCCCGCAGCCCAGGCGACGATCATGGCAGGGTTGGCGATTGCCTTCAGCAACCGCCTTTCCATGACCTTGAAGGTTTCAGACTTGTCTGAACCCACCTGCGCCATGGAATGATAGACCATGAGGCGCGGCATATAGAGCAATGCGGCCATCCAGGCGATGACTGCGATGACATGCAGCGCCTTGATCCACAAATACAGCATGAAAACCTCCGGCCTTACAGGGCGCGGCGCACGCCTGCCACCAGTGCTTCCACATGGGCGATAGGCGTTTCAGGACGAATGCCATGGCCCAGGTTGAAAATATGGCGAGTGCCGGAAAAATCCCTGCGAATACGCAATATCTCGTCATCCAGCGCCTTGCCACCGGCGATAAGCCGCAGTGGATCCAGATTACCCTGTAGCGCAACCTTTGGGCTCAGCCTGTCTCGCACCGCGTGACGATCCACCGTCCAGTCAATGCCGATGGCGTCCACATCCAGCGCGCTGAGCTTTTCAAGCCCCTCAAGGGTCGCTCCCTTGGGAAAGGCAATGATGCGAACCTGCGGATGAAGCGCACGCAGCTTTTCAACCATGCGCTTCACCGGCTCCACGCACCAGCGTTCGAAGGACAGCGGATCAAGCACCCCGGCCCAGCTGTCAAAAATCTGCACAGCCTGTGCGCCAGCCCGGATCTGCCCGGACAAATGGGTTACCGAGACTTCAACGAGATGGTCAATCAGCCGCTGGAACAGAGCTTCATTACGCAGGGCCATAAGCCGCGCGGGGGCCTGATCCGGCGTACCACGGCCGGCGACCATATAGGTCGCAACAGTCCAAGGCGCGCCACAAAAGCCGATCAGTGCGGTTTCAGCGGGAAGAGCGGCACGGGTTTTGGAGATGGCCTCATAAACGGGCTGAACCTTCGCAGGATCAAGTTCATCCGGCAAAGCCGCAATGCGCGTAGGGGTGTTCACCTCCTCAAGCCGCGGGCCTTCGCCGGTTTCGAAGCGCAAACCGACATTCAGCGCATGGGGGGCAACCAGAATATCCGAAAAGATGATGGCTGCATCAAAGCCAAACCGACGGATCGGTTGAAGGGTCACTTCGGTGGCCAGTTCTGGATTGTAGCAGAGCGAGAGGAAGTCTCCCGCCTTGGCGCGAACCTCGCGATATTCGGGCAGGTAGCGCCCGGCCTGTCGCATCATCCAGAGCGGCGGGGGATTGAGAGGGGTGCCATCGAGCACCGCAAGGAAGGGCGAGTGGATCGCCGGAGAGCCGTTCATCGCCAGCCTTCAATCAAGGAATATATTTATAAATGGGAGTCTTTAGAGTCTTAACTGTTGATTAACCAGTTACAAGGCTGTCGACAACCGATCCACATGCCATCACCATATCGTTGCCGCATTTGCCGCAGGTGCGAAGCTGCGCCAAGCCGCGTTAATAAAGGATTAACGATTGTGGCAGAGGCGATATTCACATTCGCACACAGGAGAGGGCTGGATTCAGTCCATGCGAGTTGAAATGTGGAAAGTTATGAGTCCTTTCCCCAGCTTGCCCTTGCGCCGGCGACATGCACATGTCTTCCTCAACAACCTTCCACAGGGGCGGTGGATATCGTGAGCGCAGAGAACCCGAACCGGGACAGTTTCTTTCATCTTCACCTCGTTTCAGACGCAACGGGGGAGACACTGATTAATGTGGGTCGGGCAGCTTGCGCCCAATATGCCAGCGTGCGCGCGATAGAGCATGTTTACCCGCTGGTGCGCTCCATGAAGCAGCTGGAACGGGTGTTGAGCGAGATTGAGGGAAATCCCGGCATTGTGCTGTACACGCTTGTGGATGCCGAATTGCGCGGATGCCTGAAACGGCGCTGTGCCGAGCTTGGCGTGCCGGTGCTTTCCGTTCTCGCGCCGGTGGTGCGTCTGTTCCAGTCTTATCTGGGCGGAGAGCCGACCCCGCGTGTCGGGGGGCAGCATGCGCTGGATACGGACTATTTCAAGCGGATTGATGCGCTGAATTATACCGTCATGCATGATGACGGGCAGATGGTGGATGATCTGGAAGAGGCGGATGTCGTTCTGCTCGGAGTGTCACGCACTTCGAAGACGCCGACCTCCATCTATCTGGCTAATCGCGGCATCAAGACAGCGAACATCCCGCTGGTGCCCAATGTGCCCTTGCCGGGGCATCTGGAAAGCCTGAAAAAGCCGCTGATCGTGGGGCTGGTGGCCAGCCCGGAGCGGATTGTGGAAATCCGCCAGAACCGCCTTCTGGGCCTGAATGCGATGGATGCGGCTGGCACCTATACGGATCGTGATGCGGTTCGTGAGGAAATCACCTTTGCGCGTCGTCTGTGCTCGCGCAACAATTGGCCCATTATTGACGTGACCCGTCGTTCCATCGAGGAAACGGCGGCCAATGTCGTGGCTCTCTTCCATGAGCGGCAACGCCGCGCCACCAACGGAAACTGATATGGACTCCAACACCCTCTGGCGCAATGAGCAGCCGTTGGTGCTTGCATCTCAAAGCACCACGCGCCTGTCGCTGCTCGTTCATGCCGGTGTGCCGGTTGAAACCGTTTCGGTGGATGTGGATGAACGCGCCATGCAGGCTGAGGCCGATCCGAAGATGGAACCGGATCAGATCGCCCTGATGCTGGCCCGTGCCAAGGCCCTGGCTGGCGCGAGAACGGCGCCTGGGCGGATTGTTCTGGGGGCGGATCAGACTTTGGCCCTGGGTAGCCAGGTGTTCCACAAGCCGCGCAGCGTGGAACTGGCACGTGAGCAGTTGCAGCGCCTTTCCGGCTCCACCCATGCCCTGCATTCGGCCGCCGCTGTGGTGCAGAATGGGGAAGTGGTGTTCGAGACAGTGTCCAGCGCTTATCTCACCATGCGGCCCTTGTCTGGTGACATGCTGGATACCTATTTGGCGGCAGCCGGCCGGCGGGTGATGGAATCCGTTGGGGGGTATCAGCTGGAATCCGTGGGCCTGCATCTGTTCACACGGGTGCAGGGCGACCATTTCACCATTCTGGGCCTGCCCCTGCTTCAGATTCTTCCGCATTTCCGTGAGCAGGGCCTGTTGCCGTGATGCGTCGCGCCTGTGTAACCGGCCATCCCGTGGCCCATTCCCGTTCTCCCCTGTTGCATGGCTACTGGCTGAAGACGCTGGGCCTTGAAGGCAGCTACGGCCGGGAGGATGTGCCACCGGAAGAAGCTCGGGATTTTTATCGCCATCTCTCTGCCCATGGCTATGTCGGGTGCAATGTCACCATCCCTAACAAGGAAACGGCCTTTGCGGCGCTGGATGAGGCGGATGAAACAGCACGGGCGCTCGGGGCAGCCAACACCTTGTGGGTAGAGGGTGGAAAACTGTGTGGCAGCAATACGGATGGATATGGCTTTCTGGCCAATCTGGATGCCTGTGCACAAGGTTGGGATAAAGGCCGGGGTGAGGTGGTGGTTCTGGGTGCTGGTGGGGCATCGCGCGCCATTATTCATGCCCTGGTGACGCGCGGTTTCGGGCGTGTACATCTGGCCAACCGTACTCTCTCTCGGGCCGAAGCTGTGGCTGCGCCTTATGGAGATACGGTGCGGCCCTGTGGCTTGGCGGATGTTTCAGCGCTGCTGCCGCAGGCCGAGTTGCTGGTGAACTGCACTTCCCTCGGCATGAAGGGATCTGATCCGCTTGATCTGGATCTTGCCCCCCTGCCCGATCATGCGGTCGTGACTGATATTGTCTATGTGCCGCTGATGACCCCCTTGCTGGAGGCTGCACAGGCGCGCGGCCTGCGGGTGGTGGATGGGTTGGGCATGTTGCTGCATCAGGGTGTACCTGGGTTTGAACGCTGGTTTGGCGTGCGGCCGGAGGTGACGCAGGAATTGCGGGATCTTCTGGTGAAAGACATCACAGGCTGATTGTCTGGCACGGATGAATGCCCTGTTTCACGTGAAACAGGGCCAGCCTTGCTGAAAATGAGGGATATGGCATGTGGATTCTCGGGCTCACGGGTTCCATCGGCATGGGTAAATCAGCCACGGCCGCCATGTTTCGCAGCTTCGGTGTGCCGGTGCATGATGCAGATGCAACAGTGCATGCCCTTTATCGTGGGCGTGCAGTTCCTCTTGTAGAGGAAGCCTTTCCCGGTGTGAGCCTGAATGGTGAGATCAACCGCCCTGCCCTTGCCTCGCATGTTTTGCATGATGCAGAAGCCATGCAGCGGCTGGAAGAGATTGTTCATCCGCTGGTAGCGGAGGAAGAGGCGTTATTTCTGAAGGCTGCACGAGAGAGTGGGGCACGCTGTGTGGTGCTGGATATTCCCCTGCTGTTTGAAGGTGGAGGGGACCGGCGCATTGATGCTGCTGTGGTGGTCAGCGCTCCGCCTGAAGTGCAGCACGGCCGTGTGATGGACCGACCGGGCATGACGGAAGCAAAATTCCAGAGCATTCTGGCTCGGCAAATGCCAGACGCGGAAAAGCGTAAACGTGCCCATTTCGTGATTGATACCAGCCGGGGATTTGAGGCCGCACGCCATCAAGTGGCTGGGCTTTTGCGAACCTTGGCTGGGCCGGGCCGGCGCTGATATGTATATAATCATGATATGTATACATTTATATTTTGATACATATCATGCAGCGTGATGAAATCGCGTGAGGAGTGAAAATGCGGGAAATCGTTTTCGATACCGAAACCACGGGTCTTAAAGCCCGTGGAGGGGATCGGCTGGTGGAAATCGGCTGCGTGGAAATGGTCAACCGCGTGCTCACCGGAAATATCTACCATGTCTATATCAATCCTGAGAGAGACATGCCGATAGAGGCCTTCAACGTGCATGGCCTCTCGGAAGAGTTCCTTTCAGACAAACCCGTGTTTGCCGATGTGGCGCAGGAGTTTCTGGATTTTGTCGGCCAGGATACGCTGGTCGCGCATAATGCCAGCTTCGATATCGGCTTCATGAATGCCGAACTGGATCGCCTTTCTCTTCCTCCGATTTCACAAGATCGTGTTGTTGATACTCTGGAGCTGGCGCGCCGCAAGCATGGCAATACGGGCAATACGCTCGATCAGCTGATGAACCGTTACGGCGTGGACAATTCACGCCGGGTGAAGCATGGCGCTCTGCTCGATGCGGAATTGCTGGCAGAAGTTTATGTCGAGCTTCTAGGAGGGCGTCAGATCAGCCTGATCGGGCTGGTGGAGGAAGAGACAGATAAAAAGCCGGCTCATCTTTCTGTGGTTGGTTCTCTGCCCGGTGGAGGTCTTCGGCAGCGTCCGGTCCCGCTGGCATCGCGTCTCACCGCAGAAGAGAAGGCTGCGCATGAGGCCTTCGTTTCCAGCATGGGGGATAAAGCCCTGTGGCTGACATATGCAGACGAGAGCGAGACATCATCTCCTCAAATTGATTGATTTATATTTCCGATTAAAAATTGAAAGTTAATCCAAAAAATAGATCGACATAAATTGAGTATGGCGGGAATTTCGGGTTCTCTGTGAACTTGTCATCCTGAAACAAGATACTCCCGCCAGAGGCTCTTGAAATCGATTTTAGAGCATACTCGATTTTTTGAATGCTCTCAGCATTCTGACATCATGTTTTTCAAGCTGATGCGCAGAAGATCTGGCTCGATGATGGGTTGTGAGCATTTTTCACCCACACATATGAAAGCGGCGCCCTGCTTCGGGGCAGCGGCGATGCGTGCGGCCAGCACAGTACCGGGCTGAGCCTCTTCTCCTGCCCTGACATGGCGCACCACCCGCAGCGGAAAGGGATGAGCTCGCGCTGTTCGGGCAAGGTCTTCCGCAAGCTGCCCCTCCCCGACAATGGTGATTTCAGCAAGATGGAAGCGCAGATCCAGAACATTCAGCATGGCGCCATGGGCTATCACATTCCGGTTCACCATGCCGGACAACCCACCGAGAATGCGATCCGCCCGCATACGCAACGCATCCTGCCCGGTCAGAGCTGAAAGGCGAAGCAGGGCCTCAACAGCCACCGCGTGATAATTTGGCAGGGCTTCATCATGGCTGCTGAGGGGGCGCATGATGAGGGCCTCAGCATCATCAGCCGTGAGATAATAGCCCCCTGTAGCGGCGTCGATATGATGTTGTTCGAGCGTCTGTAGAAGATGGCTTGCCTGGTCGATATATGTGCTTTCGCCAGTCGCTTCATGAAGAGCAGTGGCAGCCAGAGTCATGGCGGCCAGATCTGAAGCCAGCCCCGGCCCGATCAGTTTTCCATCGCACAGTGAATGTGCCAGTCGCTTGTCCTTTTGCATGGTTGTATACACACATACAAAAGCGCGACGAGCGCATTCCACCCACTCCGGCTCCTCAAGCTGGATACCGGCTCGTGCGAGGGCTGCGATCATCAGCCCATTCCAGTCTGCCAGAATCTTGTCGTCCCTTCCGGGGCGCACGCGTGAGGCACGGGCCTCCAGAAGCCGGGCCCGCAAGGGGGTCAGCCGGACTTCATCCTCAGCGTGGATGTCCACGGCCCGTGAACGATTGAGGATCGTCTTCCCTTCCCAGTTCCCGGCGGGAGTCACATCATAGAAACGCGCGAAGAAGGCAGCATCGTCCGGCCCCAGAATCTGCTCGATCTCTGCGGCGCTCCAGACATAGAAACGGCCTTCCTCACCTTCACTGTCGGCATCCAGACTGGCGGTGAAAGCGCCTTGTTCACTCATCATTTCCCGTTGCAGCCAGCCGACGGTTTCTGTCGCACGGGCTTTGAACAAGGGCTCTCCTGTCTCGGCATAGGCCAGCGCCAGCAGTTCCAGCAATTGGGCATTGTCATAGAGCATCTTCTCGAAGTGCGGCACCAGCCACGCCTCATCCACGGCATAACGGGCAAAGCCGCCGCCAAGATGGTCATAGATGCCGCCTTCGCTCATCCGGTTGAGAGCGAACAACATGGTGGCTTTCAGAGCAGGGTTCTGCTGGCGTACGCCATTGCGCCAAAGAAATTCCAGTAGCCCGCATTGGGGGAATTTGGGGGCACCCTTCAGGCCACCATTCACCGGATCGAACATCTCGGAAAGGCGTGGCGCAAGACCAGACAGATCATCAGAGGAGATGGAAACACCGGGTTGGGGCTTGGCCATGCGTTGCAAACGTGAGGCGATGGCCTGCGCATTCTGGTGCACTTTTTCCGGGCTGTTATGATAGAGGCCGGAGAGCTGGGTCAGCACATCTGCAAATCCGGGCCGGCCATAGCGGGCTTCGGAAGGAAAATAGGTGCCACCCCAGAAGGGGTGACCTTCCGTATCCAGAAACATGGTGAGCGGCCAGCCTCCCTGCTGTCCCATCTGATGCAGGGCATTCATATAGATCTGGTCCACATCAGGGCGTTCTTCCCGATCCACCTTGATGTTGATGAAGAGCTCATTCATCACTGCGGCGATAGCCGGGTTCTCGAAGCTCTCATGCGCCATCACATGACACCAGTGGCAGGCGGCATAACCGATGGAGAGCAGAACAGGCTTGCCCGTGGCCTTGGCTTCATCGAAGGCTTCTGGCCCCCACGCCCACCATTGCACCGGGTTATTCTTGTGCTGAAGCAGGTAGGGGCTGGTTTCAGCGGCAAGGCGGTTCTGGCTCATCTGGGGTTCCTCATGGTGCAGCTTTGGGGCCTGGCGTTTGCACCGATATATGTTGAAGAGGCAGGCTAGCATATCTGAAAGGCCAATCCCTGGCGGGATGTTCCAAACAGATGGATGAGTGGCCCGGCCCGGACATGCTATGAGGCACAATGCAGCTTGCCGGCTGCCCTGCCCTTTTGCCTCTACAGGTGATCCATGTCTGCGCACGTGCCAGCCGAAACCATCTTTGCCCTCTCTTCCGGGCGGCTGCCATCCGGTGTCGCCGTGGTGCGCTTGTCCGGGCCGGCCTCTACAGTGGCGCTGGAAGCTCTGTCCGGGATCATTCCTGCACAGCGTCATGCGGCCTTTCGAGCGCTGCGCGATCCTGAGAATGATGAAATTCTGGATCGTGCCCTGGTGCTGTTCTTTCCCGGCCCACGCAGTGTCACGGGGGAAGATCTGGCGGAGTTTCACCTTCATGGTGGGCGGGCTGTGGTGGCGGCGGTTCTGGGTGCTTTATCGCGTCTGCCCGGTTTACGCCCGGCAGAGGCCGGAGAATTCACCCGCCGGGCTCATGCCAATGGGAAAATGGATCTCTCTGAAGTGGAAGGGCTGGCGGATCTGATTGCGGCTGAAACACAGGCGCAGCGACGGCAGGCTTTGGCACAGGCTTCAGGCGCCCTGTCGCGCCGGGTAGAGGGCTGGCGGGAAAAGCTGCTTTCCGCTCTTGCCTTGGTGGAAGCCAGTATTGATTTTTCCGATGAAGGGGATGTTCCAGAAGATCTGACCCGGCAGGCCAATGGCTATATCACTCCCCTCCTCCATGAGGTGAAAGCCGCATTGGCAGATGCAGACCGGGGCGAGCGCGTGCGTGATGGGCTGGTTGTGGCCATTGCGGGGCGGCCGAATGCAGGCAAATCCACCTTGTTGAACTGCCTTGCCGGACGGGACGCGGCGATCGTCTCTGACCTGCCGGGGACAACGCGCGATGTGCTGGAAGTGCATCTTGAACTTGCGGGACAAGCCGTGACCTTGCTGGATACAGCGGGGCTTCGGGAAACAGCAGATGTGGTGGAAGCCGAAGGTGTACGCCGCGCCCTTGCACGGGCAGAGGCTGCGGATCTGGTGTTATGGCTTTCGCCGGAAGGAGAAGAGCCCCCCTCCACACTGGAACATGCGCTCAAGGTGCGCAGTAAATGTGATGACGGGGAGAATGTGCCCGCAGAGTGGCTCGCCCTTTCTGCCCGCACAGGTGCGGGGCTGGAACTGCTGCTGGAGCAGATTGAACAACGGGCCTCATCTCTCGCCGGGGGTGAGCCGGCCCTTATCACGCGGGAACGTCAGCGTCTGGCTCTGGATATGGCGGCCCGGCATCTTGCTTTGGCATCTCGGGAGTTTGCCGGCCTTGAGGAATTGCGAGCAGAAGAGCTGCGCCTTGCTGCGCGAGCTCTGGATCGCACCATAGGACGGGTGGATGTGGAGGATGTTCTGGACACGCTCTTTTCCACCTTCTGCATAGGGAAGTGAGTGATTGGCAGAGCAATGTTTCACGTGAAACATTGCTCTTCTATGCCGTGAAAGCATGAATCTGCCCGCTATGCCTTGACGCCGCCGTTAAGAAGGCGTTTCCAGAAGGGGAAATTTCCGCCCTTCGGGACGCCGTAAAACCATGACCATCTCTGCCTCTTTCGCTGCTTATGACGTGCTTGTCGTTGGCGGCGGCCATGCCGGCTGTGAAGCTGCCGCTGCTGCTGCGCGGCTTGGCGCGCGCACGGCTCTCATCACTCATTCGGCCGCTAGCATCGGCGCCATGTCCTGCAACCCGGCCATAGGCGGGCTCGGCAAGGGCCATCTGGTGCGTGAGATTGATGCGTTGGATGGCTTGATGGGCCGGGTCGCGGATCAGGGCGGCATCCAGTTTCGCATGTTGAATCGTCGCAAGGGTCCGGCCGTTCGCGGGCCGCGGGCGCAGGCTGATCGCAAGCTCTATGCCCGCGCCATGCAGGCGGCTTTGGCGGAGCAAGACAACCTCACCATCATTGAAGGTGAGGCGGCAGATCTGATGAGTGCAGAGGGGCGCATCACCGGTCTGCGTCTGGCAGATGGGCGGGAACTGGCCTGCGGTGCTGTGGTGCTGACCACCGGCACATTTCTGAATGGCCTGATCCATCTGGGTGAAGAAAGTTGGCCCGCCGGGCGAATTGATGAGAAGCCCTCTCTCGGGCTCTCTCCTGCCCTTGCGTGTCTGGGGTTCAATCTCGGTCGGCTGAAGACAGGTACACCGGCGCGGCTGGATGGCCGTACGATTGATTGGGCCTCGCTTGAGATGCAGCCCGGTGATGAACCACCGGAGCCATTCTCTGCGCTTACCACGCGCCTGCCGAACCCGCAGGTTGAATGTGGCGTGACGCGAACGACCGCTGAGACCCATGAGATCATCCGCGCCAATCTGGGTCGCTCGGCCATGTATTCCGGCCGCATCTCCAGCACGGGCCCACGCTACTGCCCCTCCATTGAAGACAAGGTGGTGCGATTTGCGGATCGGGATAATCACCAGATCTTTCTGGAGCCGGAGGGGCTGGATGACCATACCGTCTACCCCAACGGCGTCTCCACGTCCCTTCCGGCTGATGTACAGATAGCCTTTCTGCGCTCCATTCCGGGGCTTGAGAAGGTGGAGATCATTCGTCCGGGCTATGCCATCGAATATGACCATGTAGACCCTCGTGAGCTGGAACCCACGTTGGAAACGCGCCGGGTGAAGGGACTGTTTCTTGCTGGGCAGATCAATGGCACCACAGGCTATGAGGAAGCCGCCGCGCAGGGCCTGCTGGCCGGGCTGAATGCGGCGCGGCGCGCAAGTGGAGGAGAGGGCGCGGTGTTTGACCGTGCAGAAGCTTATCTGGGTGTGATGGTGGATGATCTCGTCACACGCGGGGTGAGTGAGCCCTATCGCATGTTCACCTCGCGTGCGGAATATCGCCTCACCTTGCGGGCTGATAATGCGGATCAGCGGCTGACAGCCCGTGGGCAGGCGCTGGGTCTCATCGGGTCGGTGCGGACAGCGCATGTTGTGGAACGGATGGCGCATCTGGATGAAGCTCGCCAATTGGCGCAGAGCCTGTCGGTGACACCTACGGAGGCGGCGCGCGCGGGCCTCAATGTGAATAAGGATGGCCAGCGCCGCACGGCCTTCGATCTGCTCGCCTACCCGGATATCGACATGGCGCGTCTTGTCACGCTGTGGCCGGAGCTTTCCACCCTGCCCCCGGCCATTTCCGAGCAAGTGGAGATTGATGCAAAATATGCGGTCTATCTGGCACGGCAGGCCGCGGATATTGCTGTCTTGCGACGCGATGAAAACCTCATGCTTCCTGAAGATCTGGGCTATGAAGAGCTGCCGGGTCTCTCCAATGAGCTGAAGCATCGTCTGGTTCAGGTGCGGCCACGCACCATTGGTCAGGCGGGACGTATGGAGGGCATGACCCCGGCCGCGCTGACTTTGCTGGCGACCTATGCGCGGCGTCATGCGCGGGATGATGATGAGGCGGCGGCCAGTTGAGTCTGGCGCGAACAAACAGGGGTTCATGGCACAATGGCAAAGGTGGGTGCAGGTTTCACAGCCACAGGAGAGATGCGGGGCAAGGATGCCATCGCACAGCTTGTTTCACGTGAAACATTCGCCCGGCTTGAAATCATCGCCGAGCTGCTGGTGAAATGGCAGAAGACCATCAATCTGGTGGCTCCCGCTTCTCTGCCGGATTTGTGGTCCCGGCATATCGGTGATTCGCTCCAGCTTGTGCCACAGGTGCCGGATACTGCTCTCAAATGGGTGGATCTTGGCTCTGGTGGGGGCTTCCCCGGTCTGGTGATCGCCGCTGTTCTGGCGGAGCGCGAGGGCGCTCGTATTCATCTTGTGGAAAGCGATACCCGCAAGGCGGCCTTTCTGAGAGAGGCCACGCGCCTCGCCAGGCTGCCTGTTGATGTATATGCCCAGCGCATTGAAGCCGTTGCAGAGCGCCTTGCACCGGGCACGCATGTGGTGTCTGCCCGTGCTCTGGCCCCCCTGCCCCGGCTGCTGGATCTGGCTCGTGCCTTTCTGGCTGAGGGGGCAATTGGCCTTTTTCACAAGGGCCGGGATGCCGAACTTGAATTGACCGAAGCGCGTAAAGGCTGGACACTGGATGCTGAATTGACGCCCAGCCTCAGCGATCCGGAGGGACAGATTCTCGTCATTCGGGCAGCGCAGCAATTTGCCAACCCCAATGGGGAAGCATGGAGGGGCAAGGGCAAAGGCTGAGTAATCGGGCTGAATCCATGCAATGTGCATGGACCGCCGCTTTTTTCGGTTTTGCAGCCATATGCTGTTGTTTCATTTCATCTGGCCGACAGCATCGGCACGGATGATACAGGACGGGTCGATAGCGATGCGTCGGGGATCATGACCATGACAGACCAGAACAGTGCCCCTTTTTCTGGCTCCGCTACGGGGCGTGGATCGGTGCGCCCGAGGGTTCTGGCTCTTGCCAACCAGAAGGGTGGTGTGGGCAAAACCACGACAGCCATTAATCTGGGAACGGCGCTGGCTGCCATTGGCGAGAAGGTGCTGGTGGTGGATCTGGATCCGCAGGGCAATGCCTCCACCGGGCTGGGCGTTGAGGCGCGGGAGCGCAAGCTCATCAGCTATGATGTGCTGATGGGAGATGTGACAATGCGTGAAAGCATTGTCACCACATGTGTGCCAGGCTTGAACCTGGTGCCCGCCACTCAGGATCTCGCCAGCTTTGAACTTCAGATTTCCGGTGAGAAGGACAGGAATTTTCGCCTGCGCAACGCGCTGGAAGTGCTGGCGCGCGATGGGCAAGGCCCCCAGTTCACCTATGTGCTGGTGGATTGTCCCCCTTCCCTTTCTCTTCTTACACTCAACGCCATGGTGGCGGCGGATGCCATTCTGGTGCCTCTACAGTGCGAATTTTTCGCGCTTGAGGGGCTTTCTCAGTTGCGCAGCACGGTGATGCAGGTTCGGGCTGCGCTTAATCCGCGTCTGGATATTCAGGGTGTGGTTCTCACCATGTTCGACAGCCGAAACAAGCTGTCCGTTCAGGTGGAAAAGGATGTGCGCGAGGTGTTCGGCGCCAAGGTGTATGAGACCATGATCCCGCGCAATGTGCGTTTGTCCGAGGCGCCTTCCTATGGCAAGCCAGCCTTGTTGTATGATCTGAAATGCGCAGGCTCTCAGGCTTATCTGCGGCTGGCGTCGGAAATTATCCGGCGCGAACAGGCCCTGCGGGCCGCAGTGGCCTGAACCAAAATGTGCGCCGCCCCGTTAAATGGGTGGCTGAAGACGAGACAGGATTAAGAAGAATGGCGGATGAACCGCGTTCCCGGTTGGGCCGGGGGCTTGCTGCACTGATTGGCGAAATTGACGACACGCCGGATATGGGCCGCCCGGAGCAGGGCCATAGCGGTGCGCCTCGTCGTTTGCCCATTGAGCATGTACACCCCTCCCCGCGTAATCCGCGTCGTGCTTTCATGGAAGATGGGCTGGAGGATCTCACGGCCTCTATCCGTGAAAAGGGTATCATTCAGCCCATCGTTGTGCGCGCGCTGACGATGCCGGATACGTTTGAGATTGTCGCGGGTGAGCGGCGCTGGCGTGCAGCCCAGCGCGCGGGCCTGCACGAAGTTCCGGTGGTGTTGCTGGATCTGACCGAGCGTGAAGCGCTGGAAGTTGCCATCATCGAAAATGTGCAACGCGCAGATCTCAACCCGGTTGAAGAGGCGCAGGGCTATGAATCCCTGATGGAAGAGTTTGCCTACACTCAGGCGGATCTGGCTAAGGTGATCGGCAAAAGCCGTAGCCATATCGCCAATACGCTGCGTTTGCTGAAACTGCCGAGTGGGGTCAAATCCTATCTGGAGGATGGCCGGCTGACAGCTGGACATGCACGCGCTTTGCTGGCCCATGATGACCCGGAAGGGGTTGCCCGGCAGGTGGTGGAACAGGGCCTGAATGTGCGCGATGTGGAAGCGTTGGCGAAGGTGCGCAATGCTGTGGAAACGGGCGCACCGAAGGCCTCTGCACGCGGAGGCAAGGCAAGTGGCGCGAAATCTGCAGATATTCTGGCACTTGAAAAACGTTTGACTGATGCCCTTGGCATGACGGTCTCTGTGGAGAGCAAGGGCGAGAGCGGAGAATTGCGCCTGAAATATCAGAGCCTGGATCAGCTGGATGAGATTTTATTGCGTCTTGGCGTGCTCTGAGATGCGGTGAAACATCTGTTTCAGCCGTAAAACCAACAGGCCGCGTTGCATGTCACATCATGCGCGCGGCTTTTGTATGGAAGGTGTGGTGGAGAGTGGCGGGGATCAGAAGGTGAGATTGCTCCGGTCTCGACGTTCGCATCGCCTATTCGCGAGCCTGGCGGCGAGACCGGGTGACAATATCAATATGTAGAATTGTATACAAGCATTCAGTGTATACACACCAACCCGTTTCAGGAAAATTCGGGGTAGTGAGGAGCCATATGTGGCTCTGATACGCATGCGTGACAGCCATGGGCTATCCGTGTGCATTTTTCAGTCTTCAGCAGCCTTGCGACGAACAGGCGCTTTTTTGGGGGTGGGGGCGGCTTTCTTGCGGCTCTGGCCAAGGCCCATATTCTTCGCCAGTTCAGAGCGTGCCGCAGCATAAGCTGGCGCAACCATGGGATAATCCTTCGGAAGGCCCCATTTTTCGCGATAGGCATCCGGGGTCATGCCATAGCTGGTGCGCAGATGGCGCTTCAGGGATTTGAACTTCTTCCCGTCCTCCAAGCAAATAATATAATCTGGCGTCACAGATTTCTTGATTGGCACAGCAGGCTTGAGTTCTTCAGCCGGCGGGGCGGAAGGCGTGCCGAGCTGACCAAGGGCCCGATGAACTGACTCAATAAGAGCAGGAAGATCATTCGCCGCGACACTATTGTTGCTGACATAGGCTGCGACAATATCCGCAGTGAAATCAATATGGTTCGACGCTTGTGGGTTGGGTGCAGATTCGCTCACGGAAGCCCCTTTCTGCTTGTTCGTTACCGCGAAAGACGGATCAGCATTGAAGCTTGACATCTGAGTAAAGCATTCAAGGCCTCAGTATTGTCCTATATCAGACCCGAAATGCGTGACAATCCAAACTTCAAAAAAGTGGGCAATAAATGAGCTGTGCTGCTTCAAATTTTCGAGTAGCCACAAATCTCAGGCCGGTGAGTAGCAAATGCTTTCAAGCGTTTGTGATCGGCGACTTGCATTGCAACACACCGCCTGGCGCCTTTTACTGATAGTTTTGATGGCATCATGCAACCATTTGGTGTTTATTCTGATGCATTGAGGCATATCAAACATTTGTGAGCCAAGCCTCTGGCGCAAGTTTCATCTGTACCATGGCACCTTGAAATTAAAGGAAAAGTGGCGTGCTGGCTGTTGGCTGAAAGCTTTCAGAACACAGGATGTTCTGAAAGTCTTGATGTTGCATTGCAGAACTTGGGTCACTGTCACAGGCGTGTGTGCGAGCCTGGAGATATTTGTCCGGCGCATTGCAGCGAAGGGCCGCAAGAGGCTACATCAGGGCATGGCCGGCTCTGGTTGCCGGTGGGAAGTGATTGTTGCCATCCATGCCTCGCGCCATTGCCGGTCCAGAGATTGAACGTCTCATCCAGTTGCTGGCCCGTCTTCCGGGTCTGGGGCCGCGCTCGGCGCGCCGGGCGGCCTTGCATCTCATCCGCAAGCGGGAGGGGCTGATGGACCCGCTCTCCCGCGCCATGGCTGATGCCTTGGAGAAGATTGTGGAATGCCGTGTATGCGGCAATATTGATGTGTGTGACCCCTGCACGGTGTGCAGCGATCCAAACCGCGAGAAAAGTCTTCTGGTGGTGGTGGCTGATGTCGGCGATTTATGGGCTCTGGAGCGCGCCGGGGTGCTGAATGCCCGCTATCATGTGCTGGGCGGCGTACTCTCGCCTCTGGATGGCATTGGCCCGGAAGAACTGAATCTCTCCACTCTGGTGGAGCGGGTCAGTCAGGAAGCTATCCGTGAGGTGATCCTGGCGCTGGGCGCAACAGTCGACGGACAGACAACGGCCCATTATGTGACGGATCTTCTGCGTGAACTGCCCGTGAAAGTCACCCGGCTGGCGCAGGGTGTGCCTGTCGGTGGGGAACTGGATTATCTGGATGAAGGCACGCTTTCGGCGGCCATTCGCGCACGCACCCAGATGTAACGGTCGGGCCGCGCTATTCTTGCTCCAGAAGATGTTCGTACCGCTTGTCCGTGAGCGTTTTCAGAAAGGCGACAAGGGCATCAATCCGCCGGTTGTCGAGCGCGGGGCCGGTCTGCAATTCCTTCAGTGAGATATTCTCTTCCACTTCTGGCGACGCAAATGTTTCGCCGGTTTCCGGGTTGATGCGCCGGGCTGGATTGCGCGTATTGTAAGTGTTGTAGAAGAGAATGACGGTGCGCAGATCCTTGAACACTCCATTGTGCATATAGGGGCCGCTGACAGCCACATTGCGCAATGTCGGCACCTTGAAGCGCCCGGCCTGAGCGGCTTTTTCCTCTTCCGGCACATTGGGGTTCTGCGCCAGTCCCATATCGCGGCTTTCAGGCCGCAGGCCGGCGGCCGCACGGGCGATGGTGTTTTTCGGCACGCCAATATTGTGAAACTCGTAATTGGAGAAAGTTTCCTCCTTCTCTCCAACGCGTTTGCGTAACTGGTGGCAGAGATTGCAATTGGTGAACTGCCTGGAGAAGAACAGCAAACGGCCCAGTTCTTCCTGATCTGTCAGCTTTTCCTCGCCGCGCAAATAGCGATCATATTTTGAATCGAAGGGCGCAAATGCTGCTGTTTGCTCAAAAGCGGCGATAGCTTCGGTCATCGCGGTATAGGCGGCATCGGGGTTATTCAGCGTGGCAGGGCCATAGAGTTTGCCGAAAGCGGAAACATAATCCGGGTTTTCCTTCAGCCGTTCCACCACGCTGGCCTTGTCCGGCATGCCCATTTCCAGAGGGTTGAGCGGGGGCCCGCCGGCTTGTTCTGCCAGGTCACGTGCGCGTCCATCGAGAAACTGGCCGCCGTGATAAAGGCCGGGCTTCGAGGATTTGCCAAAGGGTGGGCTAAAGCGAGCATAGCTGGCTGTGGGCGCGTTGCGATCCCCGAGAGATGTGCCATCGTCTCCGAGAGAAACAGCCTTGCCGGCGTTTTCTGTTTCCCGTGCATCCACAAATCCAATATCCGGCATATGGCAGGTGGCGCAGGCCTGGGTGCGGTTTCTGGACAGATTGGTGTCGAAGAAAAGCTGTTCGCCCAATGTTTCAAGCCCGGCCTGGCGTGTTGCATCTTCCGTCTGGGGGGCATTGGCTGCGGTTGCCACATCTGGCAGGGCCAGCAGGAGAGTGAGGGGCAGAGCCAATGTGCAGGCGGAAAACATGCGGGCAAAGCTCCGGCCGGAGGCCGGATGCCGCCCGGCGGGGCGCAGTTTCACGGTTCGTCTCCTGCATCGCCGGGAAGAAAGCGTGCTAGGGCGAGCCAATCAGCTTCAGGCTCTGCACTCTCCGGCAATGGTTGTTATTTCAGCAGCCATGAAGCGCTTCTTGTGCGCCATGTACAAATGGAAAAGGCGGGAAACGAGCCTGATAACAAATGATTGGAACAATTCCAGATTGGGCTGAGGATATTGCGTAGCGCTTGACGCACGGAATGTGTTGCGCTGGGGGAGTTCATCAAAATAATCCGTATAAAAGTATACAAACATACTTAACTCTGTAAGTATCTGTTTCTAAACTAAAAATATCGTATTTGCAGGAGTGGAAGCACTGTCGTGCAGGCCTGCCATTGCTGAAAACAGCAGGCCCGTTAGTTCACGCAGCATCCAGACCAATATCGAGAATGGGGGCGGAATGGGTCAGCCAGCCCACGGAGATGAGATCCACCCCTGAGGCGGCGATGGCCGGTGCGCTCTCCAGATTCACCCGGCCGGAGGCTTCAGTAATCATACGCCCGCTTACCATGGTGACAGCCTGGGCCAGCAGGTCCGGTGTCATATTGTCGAGCAATACAGCGTCCACACCCAAACCCAGAAGTTCATCCAGCTGGGCGAGTGTATCCACCTCCACTTCAATCTTCACCATATGGCCAGCATGGGCGCGCACGCGGGCCACAGCCTCACCGACAGAGCCGGCAATGGCGATGTGATTGTCCTTCACCAGAACAGCATCATCGAGGCCGAAACGGTGGTTGGAGCCACCTCCGGCCCGCACCGCATGCTTCTCCAGCGCCCGGAGGCCGGGTGTGGTCTTGCGGGTGCAGACAATCTGCGCCTTGTGTCCTGCCACGGCCTGCACCAGTCCGGCGGTGGCCGTGGCGATGCCGGAGAGATGGCACATCAGGTTCAGCGCGGTGCGTTCCGCTGTCAGCAGGCCACGGCCGGGGCCTTCCACCTGGGCGATCACGGCGCCGGGCACCACGCTGGCACCGTCTGCCAGAACCGGGCGAAAGGCAATGGAGGGGTCCATCAAGTGAAAGGCCAGCCGGGCGCAGTCGAGCCCGGCCACTACGCCATGCTGGCGCACGACCAGATCCATGCCGGTGCTGTAATGGGCCGGCACGATGGCATCGCTGGTGATGTCGCCGGCTCGGCCCAGATCTTCCAGCAGTGCGGCGCGGACGATGGGCTCCACCATGATTTCAGGGAGCGGGCTCAAATCCATTTTGGGAAGGTCCGTCAGTTGGTCTGGTCGAGGGAGGTGGAAGCAGGCGCAGAGCGGGCTTCGAGCGTGAGGGCCGCAGTGCGTGCGGCGGCAAGCGTGATGCGGGAACGGCGGGTTTCAGCCAAAGTGGGAAAATCCGTACGGAAATGTCCTCCCCGGCTTTCTTCCCGTTGCAGGGCGCAGAGCGCCATCATCAGGCCCACAAGTGCGGGGTCGCTTGCCGGTCTGCTCTGTTCGGCCAGCGGTAACAACTCACGCACGGCCGCAGTCAGCCCATCGGCATGGCGCAGTACGCCAAGATGACGGGAGAGAATGGCCCGCGCTGGGGCCGGATCTGCCGCGGGGGGGATTTCACCCAGAACGCGACGTGCCGGCGCAGGCATGGCGATGCCGGCAATATCCTGCGCCACCCAGCGCCCGCACACCACGGCTTCCACCAGCGAATTGCTGGCGAGCCGATTGGCCCCATGCAGTCCGGTGGAGGCAACTTCACCACAGGCCCACAGGCCCTCTACAGTGCTGCGGCCGCGTGCATCAACGGCAATGCCGCCCATATGGTAATGTGCTGCCGGGCGGATGGGGATGAGATGCGTCTCCGGGTTGATGCCGGCTTCAGCGCAGGCTGCTGAAATGGCGGGAAAGCGCGTGGCGAAACCTGTGCCCAGACATGTCCGGGCATCCAGAAAGACCTGTTCGCCCTGTTGAAGCTGTGCCCAGACGGCACGGGCCACCACATCGCGCGGGGCAAGTTCCGCACCGGGAATACCGGCCATGAAACGCTCGCCTGCGCCATTCACCAACAAGGCCCCTTCCCCGCGCACCGCCTCGCTGATGAGCGGCGTGCGCCGGCCTTCCATGCCGGGCAGCGCCAGAGCGGTGGGGTGGAACTGCACGAACTCCAGATCCGCCAGCTCCGCTCCAGCGCGGGCCGCCAGCGCAAGGCCCATGCCGAAGGAACTGGCAGGGTTGGTGGTGTGGGTGAACAGTGCCCCTGCCCCGCCGGTGGCCAGCACCACCTGCCGTGTGCGCAGAATGGCGCCTTCTGCGGCTCCGGCCAGCATGACGCCGCACAATGCGCCATCCATAACCAGAAGCCGGCGCACATCCACATGCTCCAGTATGGTAATGGAGGGGCAGGCGCGCACGGCTGCGGTCAGCGCTCGCACCGCCTCGCGGCCGGTACCGTCACCATGGGCGTGAACGATGCGGTGGCGCGAATGCGCCGCTTCCAGCCCCAGCGCCAGCGCGCCACCAGCGGTGCGGTCAAACGCCGTGCCGATGTGCTGAAGCTCTTCAATGGCCTGGGGTGCACCGGACAGAATGCGTTCGGCCATGTCGCGATCGCACAGGCCAGCCCCAGCGGCCAGCGTATCGGCCAGATGCAGAGCTACGCTGTCATCATCAGCCATGGCGGCGGCCATGCCGCCCTGTGCCAGCGGGCTGGAGCCATCCTGTTCAAGCGCCCCTCTGCTCAGCAGAACCACGGGGCGCGGTGCCAGAAACAGCGCCGCCGAAAGCCCCGCCAGCCCGGCTCCGATGATGACGGGCTGGCCGTGGAGCGCCGAAAGGGCCGGGTGGGCGGATGTCATATCGCCAGCATCCGTTCAACGGAGAGGCGCGCCTTCTCGCTGGTGCGCGGGTCCAGCAGCACCTCGTGGGTGTTGTTTTCCAGCGCGGAGCGGATATTGGCGAGCGTGATCTTCTTCATGTGCGGGCACAGATTGCAGGGGCGCACAAAGTCGAGATCGGGATATTTCACCGCAATATTGTCGCTCATCGAGCATTCGGTGAGCAGCACGACGCGGGAGGGGCGCTTCTCGCCCACATAATTGGCCATGGCGGCAGTGGAGCCGGCAAAGTCCGCCTCGGCCACCACTTCCGGCGGGCATTCGGGATGCACCAGCACGGTAACGCCGGGATTGGCTTCGCGCAGATCTCGCACATCCTGCGGGGTGAAGCGCTCATGCACCTCGCACTGGCCGGCCCAGGTGATGATCTCCACATCGGTCTCGGCCGCCACGTTCCGGGCCAGATACTGGTCCGGCAGCATGATGACCTTTGGCGCGTTGAGGGAGTTGACCACCTTCACCGCATTGCCGGAGGTGCAGCAGATATCGACTTCCGCCTTCACATCGGCGGAAGTGTTCACATAGGCCACCACCGGCACACCGGGATGGGCCTCGCGCATGAGGCGCACATCGGCGGGAGTGATGGAATCGGCCAGCGAGCAACCGGCAGCGGCATCGGGGATGAGAACCGTCTTGCCGGGGTTCAGCATCTTGGCGGTTTCAGCCATGAAATAGACGCCGGCGAGCACGATCACATCGGCATCCACATTCATCGCCTCGCGGGCCAGTGCCAGGCTGTCGCCGACAATATCTGAGACGCAGTGGAAGATTTCCGGCGTCTGGTAATTGTGCGCCAGGATCACCGCATTGCGCTCGCGCTTCAGGCGGAGAATAGCCTCCACATCATCGGCGAACAGCGCCCAGTCGGCTGGCGGGATAACCCGGCTCACGCGCTCATACAGCTCAGCCGTACGGGCGAACGCCGCCGGCATGGAGGGGGCGGAGGCCGGCGCAGAGCGTGCTTCCGTGCGGATGGGGGCACCCGTCGAAGCGGGGCGTTCGATGACATTGACAGGCATATCTTTATACTCACATTGAGCATATATTTTTTATATACTCATTTTGAGCATTGCATCTGTCAAGTGCGTGCGAGCGGCAATTTTGTGCCCACCAGTGCCCGTTCGGCCAAAATGGCACTGCGGAAGCGGAAGAGTTTTGCAGGTCTTCCAATTGTTTCGGAGGTGGTTTCGCCGGTTTCTTCCACCAGCTCCTGGGCCTCCATGAGCCGACGAAAATTTTGCTTGTGAACGGTGCGTCCGGCTAGCGCCTCTACGCAGCGTTGCAATTGCAGCAGGGTGAAAGTGGGAGGCATCAGCTCGAATACGACCGGACGATATTTGATTTTCGCCCGCAGCCGGGCAATGCCGGTGGCCAGAATGCGCCGGTGATCGGCGATCATGTCGAGGCCGGGCACCTGCGGGGCGGCCTCTTTCTCTCGGCATGCGGAGGCTGTTTCCGCCCCCTCCCCGCGCCAGCTTTCGGGCACGAGGCCGGCCTCGTAAAGCAGTTCATAGCGCTGAAGGGTCAGTTCTTCATTCCAGGGGTGATCGTCCAGCGCGAAGGTTACCATGATGCGTTGGCGGCGTTCTTCCCGCACGCCCTGGCTGCGGGGGGCCTGCGCCCATATGGCCAGAGCCGGGGCAATCATTTGGGAGATGAGATCCGGTGGCCCTGCACGGTGGTCTTCCCACGGGAAATAATCATACCAGCTGCGCCAGCCGGCTTCAGCGTCATCCAGTGCGCGGGTCAGGCCCAGATAGCTGATGGAGATGGTGCGCTGGGCGCTTTGCTCCCCGGCCCTGTCCTTGTCGGCGAAGGTATAAAGCTGTTCCACATAGCCGAGCGGATGGTGGGTTTTTTGCTCCACCCAGTCTCGCAGGCCGGATTGTAACGAGCGATGTTCCAGCTCGAAGGGGCCGCTGGGCAGTGCCTGCCCATCCTTCAGGGTCATCACCCGAGGCGCACCAGCGGTGACGGCCGCCAGCACGGCAATCAAATCCACGGAAATGGAATGCGAGGGCCGTGAAGGTCTGGGCACGTCTGCTCCTTGTGGCAGGGCCGGCGCGAAGCGTGAAACCGGAGGAATTATGCTCAGTTAGCACTCTCCTGTTGCAGACGGAAGAGGCCGGCCGGCAAGGGGGCCCTCAAGGGTGCCTGCATGGAAGGGGGCAGAAAGCGAGCCTGTTTCAGCCCGTCGCATTCCGGCGGGGTGCTTCGGGCAGATGCGCCATTTCCACCTTGCCACGCCCGGCTTTCTTGGCCTGATACATGGCGGCGTCAGCCAGTTGCACCAGATCCGAATCCGATGTGGAATGTCTAGGATACAGCGCAATGCCAATACTGGCACTGATACGGACTGTCAGGCAGGTGTCACCCAGGGTGAGAATATAGGGCAGATCCAGCGCCGCGCTGAGGCGTTCGCCCTGTTTCACTGCAATATCTTCTTCCTGAAGATCCCGCATGATGACGGCGAACTCGTCGCCGCTTAGCCTCACAGCATAATCCTGATAACGCAGATTGGCGCGCAGGCGTTCAGCAATGGCGCACAAAAGGGCATCCCCGGCTGCATGGCCATGGGTATCATTCACCTTCTTGAAGCCGTCTATGTCGATATAGAGCAGCGCGAAGGACTGGGAGGTTTGCGCAGTCTGCGCGATAGCGCGGGAGAGCTGCTCCGCGAACAGAATGCGGTTGCCCAGCCCCGTCAGCGCATCGTGGGTGGCCATGTGGCGGATCTGCTTTTCGACCCGCCGGCGCTCCTCGATTTCGATTTCAAGCTGGCGGTTGCGTTTTTCCAGCTCTTCCATGGCCGCGCGCAGCCGCATCTTGGAAATATGCAGCTCCAGAAACACCGTGACCTTGGAGAGGAGCACGGCATCATTTATGGGCTTGGCGATATAATCCACCGCCCCGAATGTATAGCCCTTAAGCCGGCTAATATCATCAAGATAGGCGGCCGTGACAAAGACAATGGGAATATCGCAGGTGTGCGGCTCATTATTGAGCAGCGAAGCCACCTCGAAGCCATCCATGTCGGGCATCTGCACATCCAGCAGGATGAGCGCAAAACGATGATCCAGACACAGGGCCAACGCCTCATTGCCGGAGCTGGCCTCATGGATTTCAGCATGCACCGGCGCGAGCAGACGGCGCATGCTGGCGAGATTGGCGGCGACATCATCAACCACAAGAATCTTCGGGCGGGGTTCTTCGGTCATGACTGGCACAGCCTGTTGAGATGGTCGGCAAGGTCTGCAATGGGGGCGCACACATCAGCCCCTGCAATGTTGATCGCAGCTTGCGGCATGGTCTTGAAGGCGGCTTCCTGGGGGCTTTGCACCAGCGCCATACCGCCTTTCCGGCGCACTGTGGCCAGCCCTGCGGCACCATCCTCGCTGGCGCCGGTGAGCACCAGCGCTGCGAGACGCCGGCCATAGGCCGTGGCGGCGCTTTCAAACAGAATATCAATGGCGGGGCGGGAGAAATGCACTTTCGCATCCACGGAGAGGGAAAAACGGAGGCTGCGCTCGACTTGCAGATGATAACCGCTTGGCGCGATATGAACCATACCCGGTGTCACCTGTTCGCGCTCACGCGCCAATTGCACGGGTAGTGCACAATGAGGAGATAATATATCTGCCAGCAGATCGGGGCCTTGTGAACCAATATGATTCACAATCACCACCGCGAAGGGCGGATTTTTCTCCAATCGTGAAAGCAGGGCCTGCAAGGCGGCCGGCCCGCCGGCGGATGCGCCGATCACGATGGCGGTGGGGCGCATGGCGTCACTCGCCGCTTTTCTTCAGGCGGTAGATGCGGGCCTCGCCATCCACCGGGCGAAACCGCATTTTAGCCGGGCTGAAATCAAGATTTTCCCGTGTGCCGATACACACGAAGCCGCCGCGCACGAGGCTCTGGGCAAACATCTCCAGAACCTTGTTCTGCAACGGATTGGTGAAATAGATGAGCACATTGCGGCACAATATGAGATGCGCCTCGCAGAAGACGGCGTCTGTCACGAGATTGTGCTGGGCGAAGGTCACGCGGGAGATCAGCCGCTCATCCAGTTTCATCAGATCATAGCGGGCATGGTAATATTCGGAGAAGCTGCCAGTTCCGCCTGCCGCCAGATAACGTGCGGCTGCCTCGCGGGCATCGGCAAGCGGAAAGATGCCATCGCGCGCCGTGGCCAGCGCCGCCGCTGACATATCTGTGGCATAGATGCGCGCGCGCTCATACAGCCCGGCTTCCTGCAACAATATGGCCAGCGAATACACCTCCTGCCCATGGGCACAGCCCGCCTGCCAGATATTGATGGCCGGATAGGAGGCGAGCACGGGGAACACCTCCTCCTTCAGGGCGCGGAACACGTGCGGATCGCGGAAGAATTCCGAAACCGGAACCGACAGGCCGGAAATCACATCACCCAGCCGCGCCGGCTCATGCAGGATACGCGCTGTGAGATGGGTGATGGTGGGCGCCGCGAAAATGTGCATCAGATTGCGCACGCGCCGGGTGAGCGACGCCCGGCTATAGCCGGAAAAATCATAGCCATAGCCGCGATGAAGCGCACTGACGAACAGATCCATTTCGATCTCTTCCAGCGCTGCGGGGCTTTCGGGCAGCATTGCAGATGCCTCCATCATCTTGGCGGCAGCCATGCGCGGATCATGGAAAGCAGCTTGGGCACATCGACGGGCTTAGCCAGATAATCACTGGCGCCGGAGGCCAGGCATTTCTCGCGGTCATCCTTCATGGCCTTGGCGGTAAGGGCGATGATGGGCAGCTTGGCATGGGCGGGGTTCTTGCGGATTTCGGTCATGGCTTCATAGCCATCCATCACCGGCATCATGATGTCCATAAGCACGATTTCCACATCCGGCTGGGCGTCGAGCTGGGCGATGGCCTTGGCGCCATCCTGCGCCAAGCTCACCTCCAGCCCCTTGCCGCGCAACACCTTGGCCAGAGCGTAGATGTTGCGCATGTCATCATCCACGAGCAGCAGCTTGCGGCCCTTGAGGTCTCCATCCGGGTCCATCGGCACGGCATGGATCTCCTGCCGCACGGAATGCAGGAACAGGCTCACCTCATCCAGCAGGCGCTCGGGTGAGAGCGCGCCCTTCACCACGATGGAATCGGTGAAGGCTCTCAGTTTCATGCTTTCTTCGGCAGTCAGATCCCGGCCGGAATAGACCACGACAGGCACCTGTTGCCCGTCTGTGGCGAGGGCCTCCAGGAAATCAAAGCCCGACATGCCGGGCAGGCCGAGATCCAGAACAATGCAGTCGAAGGGCAATGGTGAACTTTCCCTGCCCCCCTGCCCGATCAGCTCCAGCGCTTTCTCGGCGCTGTCGGCTTCCACCATTTCCACCTGTTCGCCGCTCAGCAGCTTGCGCACGGCCAGGCGGGAGGTGGCGTCGTCATCCACCACCAGCACCCGGCGCAAATGATCGGGCGAAAAATGGGTGAGCAGCGCCAACGCGTCATTCAGCGCCTCGGCGGTCACCGGCTTGGTGAGGAAGCCCACCGCGCCCAGATCCCGCCCGCGCCGCTCCTCATCCAGAGCGGAAACGAAATGCACCGGAATATGGCGCGTGGCCGGGTCCGCCTTCAGGCGGGAAATCACCGTCCAGCCATCCATGCCGGGCAGCATCACATCCAGCAGAATGCCCGTGGGCTTGTGGGCGCGGGCCAGTTCCAGCGCGCTCACGCCGTCTCCGGCGGCCAGGGCCTTGTATCCCTTGCGGCGCACCAGATTGACCAGAGTGCGGGCGAAGGCGGGGTCATCCTCAACAGCGAGAATGATGGTGTCACCCTTCTCCAGCGTAGCGCGGTCATCCTCCACATCGAAGACGGGGGTGGGGTTGGCGATCTGGACCGCGGGAGCGGCGGGAGGCATGAGGGCCGGCGTTTGCGTTGTGGGAGCGGTGCTTGCTCCGCCCTGCCCTGTCGTGCTGGCAGAGGATGCCCCCTCGCCTACCGGCACGCTCAGACGGAAGGTCGAGCCCGCACCCGGCGTGCTCTGTACGGTCACATCGCCGCCCAGTAGGCGGGCCAGGCGCAGGGTGATGGCCAGCCCCAGACCAGTGCCGCCAAACTGGCGGCGGGTGCTGGAATCCACCTGCTCGAACGCCTGGAAGATGAAATCCTTCTTATCCTCGGGAATGCCGATGCCGGTATCCGTCACCTCCACATCCAGCATCTTGTCGGCGGCCCCTCTGGCGAAGGTGACGCGCACCGAGCCCTGTGTGGTGAACTTGAAGGCATTGGAGAGCAGATTGTTGGTGATCTGTTCCAGCTTGCCATCATCGGTGATGATCTGCGGCGGGGCGTCAGGGGCGATGGAAACCGTGAAGTCCAACCCCTTTTCCTGTGCGACATGGCGGAAATTGCGTTCCATCCGCGCTGCAATGGCGGGAATGCTCACCGGCTCGCGCACCACATCCATCTTGCCAGCCTCGACCTTGGAGAGATCGAGAATATCATTGATGAGCCGCAGCAGATTGGTGCCCGAGCCATGAATGATATTGGCGGCCTCGATTTCCTCGTCATCCAGATGGCCGGCGCGGTTTTCCGCCAGATCATGAGCCAGGATCAGCAGGCTGTTGAGAGGCGTACGCAGCTCGTGGGACATATTGGCCAGAAACTGGGATTTGTACTGATTGGCGCGGGCCAGATCATCCGCGCGGGCTTCAATCTCCTGGTTCATGTCCTCCAGTTTGTGCTTCTGCGTTTCCAGTTCTTCCGATTTGTGGCGAAGCACCTCGTTGGAGCTTTGCAGTTCTTCAGCCTGTACCCGCAGCTCTTCTTCAGAGGCGGCCAGTTTCTGGGATTGCTGCTGCAACTGCTCATTGGTGGCGCGCAATTCCTCCTGCTGGGTGCGCAGCTCTTCTTCCGCCACCCGCAGCTCGTTGGTCTGGCGCTGGGTCTGTTCCAGAAGTTCGAGGGTGCGCACGGCGCGGGTCAGGTTTTCCAGCGAGAGGGCGGCCATTGGCGCCACTTCATTCACCAGCGCCTGGCGTTTGCCGCTGAAGGGCTCGAAGGCGGCAAATTCCATGACGCCCAGAAGCTGCCCCTTATTGACCAGCGGAATGGCGAACACAGCAGCCGGTGTGGCTTCCCCGGTACCGGAATGGATGGTGATGTAATCATCGGGCACGGGAGAAAGCAGAATGGGTGTCCGGTTGCGCGCGCACTGGCCCACCACGCCTTCGCCCAGCCTGTAGCTGGTGGTGACATGCCGGCGCGCCTTGTAGGCATAGGTGCCGGTGAGGTTGAGTTCCTTCTTCTGCGCATCAAAACTGTAGAACACGCCCACCCCGGCATTGAGGCTGGGGGCCAGCTCATCCAGAAGGTTGCCGGCAAAATTTTCGACATCTTCTGTGGCTTGCAGGCGAGAGGAAAGGCTGGCTGCGGCAGTCTTCACCCAGTTGGCTTCGTAGGTTTCCTGTGCCATGGCACGGAACACGGCCAGAGCCCGGCCGATGATGCCCACCTCATCCCGGCGCTCCGTATAGGGCACTTCAATGGTGTGATCGTGATTGGCGAGCCGCTCCATCAGATCAGCCAGATGGCGCAGGGGCCGGCCGATCAGGCGGGAGGTGAGATAGAGCGCGCCAATGCCTGCCAGAAGCACGGCCAGCAGGGCGATGGCGTCAATCCAGACCACAATATTCTGCGCCCGCTCCAGCTTGATGCGGGAGGTGCGCAAAATGGTGTCTGCCGCATTGTTCATCTGATCCAGACGGGCGAGAATGGCGCGGCTGCCGCCGTCTCCGGCTTCATTTTGCAGGAAGGCCTGAAGAGCAGGCCCCTCCCCTTCAATATTGCCCTGCATCCGTTTGCGGGCCAGCGTGACCATGGAGAGGGCCACCGTGTCGGACCAGCGATCATTGATCTGCGCGGCCTGATGAACAAATTCGCGCAGCGCGGGCAGGTTGTTCGTGGCATTTTGTAGATTGGTGATGGAGCGGGCGACTTCCAGATCCGCTGCCTGCAAGCGGGTGTCGAGAGCTTCCGGCCGGGTGAAGGTGGCCTGAATCAATTCCGCCTGGCGCTGGTTGATGGCGCGGGCGGTGGTGTTGCTCATCTCCACATAGCTCACCAGCTCATCGGCCTGTTTCTGTGCCAGGCCGGCCAGATAGAGGGTGAGGGTGTTGGCCCCGAGCAGCAGCAGGAAAAGGCTGACCAGAATGACAATCAGGCTGCCAAACTTCCATTGCAGCGGCAGGTTCGCCAGCCATGAGCTGCGCTTTGTCTGGCCGGGGGCCTGTGCGCCTGCATTGTCCGTCATTGTTCTGCTCCTGCCGTGGGGCTGTGTGGCCTGTCGCTGAACGTCGCCCGGCCTCGTGCTGTCAGATGATCTCTTCAACCTTGTCCATGGGCCGGCACAGACGCACGCCCCTGGAGGTGAAGACGAAGGGACGTTCGATCAATGCGGGGTGGGCGATCATGGCATCCAGCAGGGCGTCATCAGTGAGGCTTTCATCGGCCAGGCCCAGTTCGGTATAAAGATCGCCCTTTTGTCGCAGGGCCTCGCGCACGCTGATGCCGGCGGCAGCAATGGCGCCGGCCAGTTCTTCACGGCTGGGCGGGGTCTTCAGATACTGGATGATTGTCGGGGTCAGGCCGGCCTCTTCCAGCCGGGCCAGAGTCTTGCGGGAGGTGCCACAGACAGGGTTATGCCAGATGGTGACAGGCGCAGCATTGGCCATGGGGCAAATTCCATATGGGAGAAACAGATGCGCGTAGCTGATCCGGCTCATGCGCGCGCCCATGAAGGCGGCATGTGGCAGGGCTGTCAACGGCCTGCCGTGCAGGATTTCGGATGTGTGCAAACCGATAGCCCTGTTTCAGGCCGGAATTGGGCTGCCCGCATCATCACGCTATTGTTAGCCGGTTCTCTTCCCGCTTATCTGGGCAGATTTGGCCGAAGGGGCTCGCCTTTGACGCGATGCAGGCTATATTGGCCGCGAATTCACCTCCCCGACGGCTGCCATATATGCCCCGCCTTTCTCTTTCCTTCGCTCTTCTCATGACGCTTGCGGTTGCGGCATGTGGCGTGAAAGGGCCTCTTGAACTGCCGCCGAATGCGCAAGGCGCACCGGGGGCGCAGGCTTCCACGCAAGGCCAGCCGGGCCAGCAGGCCAGCCCGGCGACAGGGGCAACTGCGAGCCAGGCTTCCACCCGCGAAACCTGGGCAACGCCGCAGGGCGCAACGGGTCAGGGCGGGGGTGCCACGGCCGGTACATCCTTTGGCTGGGGCCAGTCCAACCGGCAGACCGAGGAAGACCACCTGAAGGGCGCGGAAGCGCCGAACCGTTCCTTCTTCCTCGACTGGCTGCTCTGAGCCAACGCATCATTTCCACGGGTCATCCGCCAGGGCGTGCGCAGCCACAGGCTTCGGGCTGGCTGCGGCATGGGGGATCACCCGGTGGTCGCCCACCCCGATTGCTCGGGGGTGGGCGCGGCTTCTGATATTAAGGCACGCCTGCCATGCATCATTTTACCTATCGCAATGGCCGCATGTTCGCGGAAGGCCAGGACCTGACCGCAATGGCCGAAACGGTGAAAACACCGTTCTATTGCTATTCTTCCGCCACGCTGGAGCGGCACTACAAGGTGTTCATGGAGGCCTTCAGTGGCTCCGACGCCCTGCTGTGCTATGCACTGAAGGCCAATTCCAACCAGTCTGTCATCGCCACTCTGGCCCGGCTGGGCGCGGGGGCGGATATTGTCTCCGGCGGTGAATTGCGCCGGGCCCTCTCGGCTGGCATTCCCGGTGAACGCATCGTGTTTTCCGGTGTTGGCAAGACGCAGGATGAAATGGCGGCGGCGCTTCAGGCCGGCATCAAGTGCTTCAATGTGGAGAGCGAGCCGGAGCTGGAGGCGCTTTCAGAAGTAGCCAGCGCACTGGGTCGCAAGGCTCCGGTTTCCGTGCGGGTGAACCCGGACGTGGATGCGAAGACCCACCAGAAGATTTCCACCGGTCGTTCGGCCACCAAGTTCGGCATTCCCATTTCCCGCGCGCGGGAGGTGTATGAGGGCGCTGCCCGCCTGCCCGGCATCGACGTGACTGGCGTGGACATGCATATCGGTAGCCAGATCACCGATATGGCTCCTTTCGAGAATGCCGTCGCGCTGCTGGCGGAGCTGGCGCGTGATCTGATGGCGGCGGGTCATGATCTGCGGCATCTGGATCTGGGTGGCGGGCTGGGCGTGCCCTATGCCGCCAGTGATCCGACGCCCCCTCCGCCGGATATTTATGCTGGCGTGGTGCGCAAGGCGCTGGGCGGGCTGGAACTGCCGCTGATTTTCGAGATGGGCCGCATGATCGTGGCCAATGCCGGCATTCTTGTCACCAGGGTGCTCTATGTGAAGCGCGGCGAGGACAAGACCTTCGTCATTGTCGATGCGGCGATGAATGATCTCATTCGGCCAACCCTTTATGAGGCGTATCATGATATTCTGCCGGTGCGTGAAGCGCCTGCCGATGCGCGGATGATGGTGGCCGATGTGGTTGGCCCGGTCTGCGAAACGGGGGATTTCCTCGCCCTTGCCCGCCCCATGGCAGAGCTGAAGGCGGGCGATCTGCTGGCGGTGATGACGGCGGGCGCTTATGGCGCGGTGCAGGCATCCACCTATAATACGCGCCCGCTCATTCCCGAGGTTCTGGTGCGGGGCGACCAGATGGCGGTGGTGCGTCCGCGCGTGGATGCGGAAATGCTCATCGGCCTCGACCGCACCGCCCCCTGGCTATGAGCAGAGCCAACCGTTCCCCTTCGGTTTGCGGGGCTTGATGTGATGATTTGTCTTCCGGCCCGGCATTGTCCGGGCCGGTGGCGTTTCGGGGCCTGAAACTGCCGGGCCCCTCCATGTCGATCAGCCCGGTTCGCCGGGGGTGGGCATCCGGGCCTTGTCATCTGCAAACAGGGACCACACCGCCACGAACAGCGCGACAATGAGCGGCCCGATGACAAAACCATTCATGCCCACCATGGACAGCCCTCCAAGCGTGGAGATGAGCACGGCATAATCCGGCAGCATGGTGCCACGCCCGACCAGGGGCGGGCGGAGGAAATTGTCGATCATGCTGATGATGAGAACGCCGACGGCCAGCAGAATGCCAGCTTTCAGATAATCACCCGTCAGCGCCAGATAGAGGGCGGTCGGCATCCAGATGAGCGCGGAGCCTACGGCCGGCAGCAGGGAGAGGATGGCCATCAGCACCGCCCACAGAAGGGCCGCCTGAATATCCAGCAGCCAGAAGGTGATGCCGCCAATGCCCCCCTGGATGATGGCGATGATGACATTGCCCTTCACAGTCGCCTTCACGACGGATGAAAACTTCTCGAGAATATGATCGGTATGATGCTCTTCCAGTGGGCTGGCGCGGCGCAGATTGTCAATCAGGCGGCTGCCGTCGCGGAACAGGAAGAAGAGCAGATACAGCATCACGCCAAGGCTGATGATGAATTGCGCCGTATTCTGCCCGATGGCCACCGCCTTGGTGGCAATGATCTGGCTGGCTTGCAGGAAGAATGAGGTCAGCCGGGCTTCTATTTCCGAGATATTGCCGAGATCCAGCGCCTCAAGGCCGCGACGGGCAAAATCGGGCAGGCTGTTCTGCAACTGGGCCAAAGCCGGGCCGGGGGCAAATTGCCGGTTGCTGATACGCTCATAAAGCCCTGTGGCCTCCTGGGCGAGGGAGGTCATGATGATTGTACCGGGAATGACGACAATGCAGATGCAGGCCAGCACGCTGAGCAGGGCGGCCACATTCCTGCATCCCCCGGTGAACCGGACAAGGCGCTTTTGCAGGGGGTTGAACAGGATTGCCAGAATCACGGCCCACAGAACCGCGCCATAATAAGGCAGAATCAGCAGAATGAAGGCCACCGTGACAAGGGTGATAGTGGCCAGAAAGCCGAGTTCGTAAATCTTGGTGCGCGTCATTGGATTCTCTGATCCATACGTGATGAACGGGCAGAGTAGTGCATTTCCCGCCGAAAGGCAGGCGCTTCATCTCGGTGCCTGTTCAGCTTCAGGCGGGGGCCGGGCCTTCCGGGCGGGGGTCTTTGAGGGCCTGCTCTTGTGCGGTGGCGAGCAGATTCTCATGCGTGTTTTGCAGAAGCGCGCCGATCCTGCGGAAGATATCCGCGCGGGAAGATGTGCTGCGCCACACCAGCACCACGCATCGCGGACAGGCACCGGGCAGGGGGGCGAGGGTGATGTGCTGCACCCCCACCACTCCGGCCGCCACAGCCAGGTTGGGCAGCAGGGTCAGGCCCAGTCCCTCGCTGACCATGGCGATGAGTGTGGTGAGGCTGGTGGCGGCAAAGCTCTCATCCTGCTCCAGAAATTTATCGGGAAAGGCGCTGAGGGCATGGCGTTGCAGGCAGTGGCCTTTTTCCAGCAGCAGCAGCTTGCTGCTCTCCAGCAGTTGCGGGCGGCTGGTATCGGGCGGGGCGGCAAGCTGGTAGCCATCTTCAAACAGCTCCATGCTTTCCAGCGTGCCGATGGGAAAGGGCAGGGCGATCAGCGCCACATCCAGCCGGCCCTCATGCACGCCTTCCAGCAGGCTTTCCGTCAGCTCCTCGCGCAGAAACAGGCGCAGGGCGGGAAACTGACGGCGGATGAGCGGCAACGCCGGAGGCAGCAGAAAGGGGCCGATGGTGGGGATGGCACCGAGCCGCAGATCCCCTTCATCCGGCCGCAGATGCGCGGCGGCCAGATCCTCGATCTCGCGCGCGGCGGTGAGCAGCAGGCGGCTGCGCGCGGTGATCCGGTCACCAATCTCGGTCATCATCACCTTGCGGCGGGTGCGTTCCACCAGCTGCACGCCCAGCCTGTCCTCCAGTTCCTTGAGGGCGGAACTGAGCGTGGGCTGGGTGACGTGGCATTTCTCGGCCGCGCGCGAGAAGTTCAGTTCATCGGCAACGGCGACAAGAAAGCGGAGCTGGCGCAGGGTGATCATGTTTCATTATAGAAAATCTAAATAACAGATGCTTCTTTAATCAATTTCACAAACATCTGGCAAGGGCCTATCTGTGTGGTCACACCACGGATGCAGGAGGGCATTCCCATGACCCAGCAGATCACAGCGCAGGTCCCCGCGCCGCGCCTGAATGAAATGGCGCCGGATTTTGACGCGCCCACCACCCACGGCCAGAAGAAGCTGGCGGATTATCGTGGCCAGTGGCTGGTGCTGTTTTCCCACCCGGCAGATTTTACGCCAGTCTGCACTACCGAGTTCATCGGTTTCGCCAGGCGGCATGAGGATTTCGCCGCCCGCAATACGCAGTTGCTGGGGCTCTCCATTGACAGTCACTATTCGCATATTGCCTGGGTGCGTAATATTCGCGAGAAATTCGGCGTGGACGTGAAGTTCCCCATCATCGCGGATCTCAGCATGAAGGTGGCGTCGGCCTATGGCATGATCCAGCCCGGCGCTTCGGATACCGCCGCCGTGCGCGCCACATTCATCATCGACCCGGAAGGCGTGCTGCGCGCCATGGTCTATTATCCGATGAATGCGGGGCGCTCAGTGAATGAGATTTTTCGCCTTCTGGTGGCGCTGCAAACGGCGGATGCCAATGGCTGCGCCATGCCGGAAAACTGGGAGCCCGGCCAGCCGGTGATTGTGCCCACCCCGAAAACCCCGGAAGAGGCGGAACAGCGCGCCTCTGAAGGATATGATACGGTCGATTGGTATTTTTCGACCCGCATGCTGTGATGAACCGGGCCCGCTGCGGCGGGCCTCTGCTCGCAACCCTTCTATCCATTTGAAACAGGAGACAGGTCCATGAGCACGCAGACACAGAACACCGTCGAGAGCCTGAAGAAGATTCTGGGCGGCACCTTCCGCCTCTATGTGCAGACCCACGGCTATCACTGGAATGTGGAGGGGCCGGATTTTCGCCAGCTCCACGCGGCCTTCGAGGAACAGTACACCAATCTGTGGGAAGCGCTGGATGAGGTGGCTGAGCGGATTCGCGCACTGGGGGCCTATGCGCCGGGTTCGGTGACGGAGCTGATGGCACTGGCGGGGCCGGAAGCCGGCCCTGTCCAGTCGGCTAATGATATGGTGAAGGCCCTGCTCTCGTCCCATGAGGGCGTGGCGGCAGAGCTGCGCGGGGCCATCAAGGTGGCGCAGGCCGCTGAGGATGAGGTCACCGTGGGCATGCTGACCGACCGGCTGGAATGGCACGAAAAGGAAATGTGGATGATGCGGGCCGGGCAGGCCTGAGCATCTCTGTAATGACGGCGGAGGCATGCCCGTGCCTCCGCTGTTCTGCCATATGCCTTTGTGCCATATGGAATTGTCAGGCCCCTTGCGGGGCCTGATCTGTATGGCTCTCCTGAGCGGAAGGGTGTTGGCGATGCCCCAGTCCCCGGCTGTGATCTGGTTTCGTGATGATCTGCGGCTGGCCGATCATGCCGCGCTGGATGCGGCGGCGCGCAGTGGGCGGCCGCTTGTGGCGCTTTATGTGCTGGAAGACCCCACCGAGGTGGAGGGTCTGCGCTCGCTGGGTGGGGCCACGCTGTGGTGGCTGGGTGGTGCGCTGCGGGCCCTCTCCGTACGGCTGGAGACCCATGGGGTGCGCCTGCTGCTCAGGCGCGGGCCGGCGCGGGAATGTGTGCCGCAGGTGGCCAGACAGGCCGGGGCCGGGCTGGTGGTGTTCAATCACCGCTCCGGGGCCGGGGCCATGGCGGTGGACCGGGAGGTGACCGCCCTGTTGCAGGCGCAAGGCTGCGCGGTTCTCTCCTTTCCCGGCCATCTGCTGCATGAACCGGGAAAGGTGGTGACACAGGCTGGCAGCCTGCCCCGCACCTTCGCTGCTTTTCAGGTCGCAGCACGGCGGCTTGGGCCGCTTTCTCCACCGCTGCCGGCACCCGTGCATCTGCGCCCCTTGCAGGCGGAGTGGGGGGTGGATGATGTCAGCCCGGATGATCTGGAGCCCCATAGGCCGGATTGGGCCGGCGGCCTGCGCGCAGCATGGACGCCGGGGGAGATCGCTGCGCAGCAGCGCATGTCGGAATTTCTGGAAGGCGGTTTGCGCGGCTATGCCGCCGGGCGGGATATTCCGGGGGCGGATCATATCTCCCGGCTGTCCCCGCATCTGCGGTTTGGCGAGATTTCGCCGCGCCAGATTCTGCATGCGCTGTATCACCATCGCGCGGCGGGCGATGCGCCGGGTATGGATGCGGAAAAGTTTGAGGCCGAACTTTACTGGCGGGAATTTTCTCACCATCTGCTGTTCGCCTTTCCGCAGATGACGGATCACAATTTGCAGCGCCGTTTTGATGCGTTCCCCTGGCGCACCGCTCCGCATGAACTGGAAGCCTGGCAGCAGGGGTGCACGGGTTATCCGCTGGTGGATGCCGGCATGCGTGAGTTGTGGCAGACAGGCTGGATGCACAACCGGGTGCGCATGGTGGTGGCCTCTTTCCTCTCCAAGCATTTGTTGCAGGATTGGCGGGCCGGCGAAGCCTGGTTCTGGGATACGCTGGTGGATGCGGATATCGCCAGTAACCCCGCCAACTGGCAGTGGGTGGCCGGCACAGGCATGGATGCCGCACCCTATTTCCGCATCTTCAACCCGGTTTTGCAGGGTGAGAAGTTCGACCCGGAAGGCACATATGTGCGCCGGTTCGTACCGGAGCTGTCCGGTCTGCCGACATCCGTAATTCATAAACCATGGGCCGCAGGGGCCGGGCGGCTGAAAGCGGCGGGCATCCGGCTGGGCGAAACCTATCCCGAACCTATTGTGGACCACGCGATGGCTCGCGCCCGAGCGCTGGAGGCTTTTCAGGCCACACGCTGAAGGCTGATGACGGGCGGTTCGTGCGTTGGCTTTCATTTTCATTGGATTCAATTTATTTGAATTCAAATTGTTTGTATGTCACCTATATGGCATGACATGCCCCAGCCCCTCTCCCCGCCTGCGATTTGGCTTTCAGTTCGTCACTCTGGCCCGTCAGTGGCGGCAGGCCGTGGATGCCCGTCTGGCCGCTACCGGGCTGACAGACGCCACATGGGCCCCGCTGGTGCACTTGCAGGAGGCGGGCGATGGCATCAGTCAGAAGGAGTTGGCCGCGCGGGTGGGCATAGAAGGCTCCACGCTGGTGCGCCTGCTGGATATTCTGGTGAAACAGGAACTGGTGGAGCGGCATTGCCATGAAGCCGATCGCCGGACCAACCGCATCGTGCTGACGGACAAGGGGCGGGAGGTGCTCACCTCCATCCGCCGCCAGTTGTCGGAAGCCGAAGCCAGCTTTCTGGCGGATCTGAGCGATGCGGATCTGGCTTTCATGCTGGATGTGTTTGATCGTATCGGCGCGCGCCTGCATCCCGCCTCTTGCGCCGCTCCGGCTGCCCCGGAGGATGCAGCCTGATGCGCGGCCCGGCTGTTCTTTCACGTCTGGGTTTTGATGTTCCGCGGCTGGCTTTCACCCTGCGCACCATGCTGGCGGCCTGTCTGGCCCTTTGGGTGGCCTGGCTGCTGGGGCTGGAACATCCCCAGTGGTCGGCCATGACGGTGTGGGCCGCCTCCCAGCCCACGCGCGGCCAACTGGCGGAAAAGAGTTTCTTTCGCTTTGCCGGCACGGTCAGCGGGGTGGTTGCCGGGGTCATTCTGGTGATGATCTCGGTGGATCGGCCCTATCTGCTGGTGGGCGGGCTGGCCATATGGACAGGGCTGTGCGCCGGAATTGGAAATGTGCAGCGCGGTTTCGTCTCCTATGGCACATTGCTGGCGGGCTATTCGGCGGCCATGGTGGCCCTGCTGGATACCGGAAATCCAGCCCAGCATGTGCTGGTGCTCGGCACGGATCGCCTGCTCACGGTGCTTACAGGCGTGGTGGCCGCCTTTATCATGGGCTGGTTGCTCACACCAAAGGGGGCGGAAGACCCTCTGGCCGCCCGCATGCGCAGGCTGACAGCCCGGCTATTGAGAGATCTGGCGGGCGAAGAACGCGCCCCCGCCTCTCAGGCTGAATTGCAGGCGGCGCTATCTGAAATTGCGGCCATTGATGAATTGCTGGAGCCGTCATCCGCTGGCGGGCTGCGGCCCCGGCGGGCGGTGCGGGCCAGCCGCGCGGTGCTCAATGCCAATATGTCGGTCCTGTTCTGGCTGAACCGGGCGGAGACGGAGCAGGGTGGTGAAGGCCCGCAGGGTATCTTGTCCTTGCACCATGCGCAGCCAGCTCTTCAGGCTGCCTTGCTACGTGGGGCGCAGGCGCTGGAAGCTTGTGCACCATCCGAAACGGTGCGTCTGGCGCTGACTGAGGCGGCGGATGCAGCCGAAGGGCCGCTGCGGGATCATCTGCGCGGGCTGGCGTCAGCGCTGGAGCAGCAGGCCGGAACGGAACTGGCGGCGGATATGGCGGATGGCGCCATGGTGGTGCTGCACCGCGACTGGACCGGCGCATGGCAGGCCATGGTGCGCACATTTCTCGCAATGCTGGCCATGGGCGCGCTCTGGCTCACAACCGGCTGGAGCAGCGGGCCTTATACGCTGCTGGGGTTGGCGGTGATGGTGTCGCTGTTCTCGACTTTCGATAATCCGGCTCTCATCATGCGCCCTGTCTTTTTCGGGCAGTTGATGGGCGGGCTGGGGGCCTTGGCCTGCCACTGGCTGGCTTGGCCTTTGGCTGGCAGCGAGGCGGGGCTGGTGGCCATGATGATGCCTTTCATTCTGTTGGGGGCGCTGCTGCTGGCGCATCGCCGCACCATGGCCTCGGGATTCGATTACAACATGACGGTCCTGTTGCTGTTGCAGCCGCATTATCCGCTCACGGGCACATTCGGACATTCCGTTTCCATGGTGCTGGCGGTCATCCTCGCGCCGGTGGCGGCCTGGGCGGCGTTCCGGCTGATTTACCCGGTGGATGGACGCGCGCGCATGGCCATGTTGATGGCGGCTCAGCCGGATGCGATGCGGGGCCAGAAGGACCGTGTCAGCATGTGGCGGGCGCGTTTTTATCATCGCCTGCTGCGGCTGGTGCGCTGGAGTGAAAAGGTGGGGCAGACGGATGCCGCCGCCACGGCCTTCGGGCTGGCCGTGCTGAATATAGGCCGCGCCATTTTGGCCATGCAGGAGCGGGCGGGGGATATGACCTTGCCGGCGCAGGTGCGCCGCAGCCTCACTCTGGCGTTGGGACGCATGGAGAGCCTCGCCGGCCAGCCGGAGCGCACACAGTACGCCTTCATGCGGGCCGCAGAATTGCTGAGGCGTCATCATGATCCGGCGGGGCCTGTGGTGCATCTTGCCGCTGGGGATATGGCCGCGAATGTCGCTCTGTTACGCGGGATCTCCCAGCGCAGCCGGCCGGCCGCTTTTCTGGGACAGGCAGCCTTGCGCCAAGGCGGCTTGTGAGGGCCTGAGCCGCTAGGGGAATGCGCCCTCGTTTCTGCAAGGGGAGCTTGCGTCAAGGAGCGGAACATGGATTTGCCGGCAATCCATGTTCCGCTGCTGCATCCGGTCCTGTTCAGGTCTGGGCCACGATCATGAGTTCCGCCGTGACGCAGACCGGGTTGCCACCATGGCGCAGCTTGCCTGTACGCACCGTGCCATGCACATCCACGGCCGTCATGCGGATATGGGCGCGGCCCTGTTCCACCATGCCTTTTTCCACCACCACCTCAGTGATGGGGCAGGTGATGCGGGGCGCATCCTCAAAATCGGGACGAATGATGCTGCCCAGGCCGATGATGTCGGCATGGGCAATACCGTGGGCCGCACATGCCTCTTCGATGGCGCGGCTGAAATCCTCATGTGGGCGAATGCGCAGCAACAGGCCGAAGCCGGCGCTTTCATCCGGGTGAGGGGTGCCGGTGGGCGCATAGAGCGTGAAGTTGGTTTCGGCATCCGGTTGGCACTCAAAGGTGGCCGTGGGGCTGCCAAAGCCGGTGACGGTGATGGGGGCGCTCACCACGCATTCCGAGGTCAGCATATGGCCCATGGGTGGCAGATCACCAGCCGCCTGCCAGCGCCCGTGGCAATGCACGAAAGCGTGCCCTTCCCGCCAGCCGACCACGGCGGTTGCCGCAAGAATGCTGGCACCTCCGGGCGGTGTGCGGGTTTCGCTGTACCAGGCGGCATGTTCGGCATCTGTTGAAAAGGCCGGGCCGACAAAATGGAACGGTGCGCAGGCTCCACCTGCCAGCTGTGCAAGGCCACCTCGGCAACCGGCCGCGTGAAACAGACGATGGAGGCCATCCGTCAGGGTTTCACCCATCAGCAACTGGCCAGACACCGGAACAAGGCCGGTGCGCAGGGTCTGGATGCGTTCAGGTGCGGGCGGGCCGGGGTGGCGCACATGCGCTACGGGGGGCGCAGGCAAGCGCGTATTCAGAGAGGTGTGAACAGCTGATTCAGAGCGTTCATGAGCTGGGGCAATGTCATTCATGATGCTGCGGGCCTTGGACGATGTTGTGTTCTTGGTTGTTGAAGGACCGCGCCTGCGCACCGCCCTTCAGACACAGGCGCGGGGCTGGTGCGCGTCTGTGTTCTCCCATGGTTCAAGCATACAGATATTGTGCAGGCATTTGGGTGCGTTCTGATTTATCATTGGCGAAAATTAAGGATCAAATGATCCCATAAATCAGGGCAGGAAAGATCATATGAACCCAGATCGCGAGCTGGATCGGTTCGATCTGCGCATTCTTCAGGTGCTCTCCAAGGAGGGGCGCATCAGCTGGCGAGAGTTGGCGGACCGTATCGGCCTGTCCTTTTCACCCACCTTGCGCCGTGTGCATCGCATGGAAGAAGAGGGCACCATTCGCGGCTATATGGTGGATATTGATGAGCGGCGCATTCTGGGGGCGATGACGGTGTTCATCCATGTCACGCTGGAGCGGCAGGTGAAGGAGATTCTGGACCCTTTCGAGGCCAAGGTGGCGCAAATGCCGGAAGTGGTTGGCGGTTTTCTCATCAGTGGCAGCACGGATTACATGCTGCACGCCACCGTGCGTGATCTGCCCCATTATCAGGCCACGCTGGATTATCTCACCACCTTGCCGGGGGTGGCGCGCATCCAGTCCAATTTTGCCGTCAAGACCTTTATCCGGCGCAATAATCCCTTGATTGCACCCGGCTAGAACGCTTTCTGGCCGGGTGCAGGGGCGCGCGCAGGGGGCTCAGGCTGAAGGCCGGGCGTGTCGCTCTTCCGGTGGAATCCAGCGCATGGTCTTGGTGGTGCGGCCAATGCCGGGATTGAGGCAATTGCAGGGGTCGAGCGTCTTGTAATGGCTCACCACCTGGTCTGGAGCATCATAGAGGTGTCCGAAATTATGTTCGGCCGGATATTGCGCCCCGCGTGCATCCAGAAGTTTCCACATGGCATGCTCCAGAGCAATCGGGTCACTCCCCTTGCGGATGATGTAATCCTGATGGAATACATGGCAGAAGAAATGGCCATAATAGAGCTTGTGGATGATGATATCATCCATATCCTGTGGCAATGTTTCCACAAACTCCCGCTCTGAACGCTTCAGTGCAATATCGAGAGAGACGATATCCTCCACCTCATTCTGATGCACGGCACGATAGCGAATGGCCGCGCCCGCAGCGGCGAAGCGGTGCAGGAAGGCCTTTGCGCCTTCCTCGGGCGTGCATTCAAACATGTCACCGCGCGCGGAGGGGAAGACATCAGAGAGATAAGCGCGCGCTTCTTCAATACCCGCCCCGCCCATCTTGAGCATCAGATGATGTTCATAAGTATCTCGGTAGTCATTCATGCGCCGGGGCAGATGTGAGGGGAAGAAACGGCTCGCCGCCTGCATCATCCTGTCGCTCAGATGTTGCGGCAGGAAGGGCACGCGCCCGGCGATGGCGTCGAACCGGGCCTTGGTGGCGAACAGATCCGGCAGACGCGCCGTGCCCAGCTTCTCAATGGCGAGGAACATGTCTTTGCCATAGATGGCAGCAATATCATACGCCGTGCGATGAATATATTCGCCCGCAATCGGCAAATTCCTGAACTTTGAAAGAATATGCCGGCGTATGTCTTCCAGCTCTGCCGGGTCATTCGTGCCGATATAGAAGACCTGTGTCTGTTTCTCCATCGGGAAGGTGTCGAGCCTTACGGCGAATGTCACCACCTTGCCGGCGCTGCCTGCGGCTTCAAACAGGCGGCGCGGATCAGCATTGAAGCGCGCCGGTGTTTCCGCCTCCACATCCCGTACATGGACGGCGTAATCCTTGTCCGACGCCATGCGGTTGGGATCGTGGGTGATCTGCGCATCGGTGAAGCTGTCGGCATCCAGCGCGGCGAGGATTGTTTCCGGGTCATCCCCTAGATTGATGCCGAGATGGTTGATGAGATTGAGCTTTCCGCTCTCATCCACCTGCGCGAACAGGGCCAGCTCTGTATAGGCCGGGCCGCGATGAATGAGCGCGCCGCCGGAATTGTTGCTGACCCCGCCCAGCACCGAAGCGCCAATGCAGGATGACCCGATTACGGAATGCGGCTCGCGCCCCAGCGGACGCAGGGCGTCTTCAAGTTCATAGAGCCGTGCGCCGGGATGGCACACCACCTGGCGGCCGTCATCAATCAGGCGAATATGGTTGAGACGCACCGTGCTGAGAATGACAATGGGGCGATCATAATCTGTCCCATCCGGGGTTGAGCCGCCGGTCAGGCCTGTATTGGCGGCCTGCATGATGATGATGACGCCGGCTTCCACGCAGGCTTTCACCACATGCCACTGTTCCACCAGGCTGCCGGGCGAAACCACGGCCAGCGCCGGCCCATTGCCAAAGCGGAAACCCGTGCGGAAGCGGGCGGTTTGGGAAGGCTCCGTCAGCACATGCCGGGCCCCGACGATAGATTTCAGTTGCGCGACAAGTGTTGCGCCGGCGCTGCTCATCAAACCTGCTCCTTCCCATCCGGCTGCTGCCTGCCGCGGGCCATGCTGTGCCGCCGGCCTTGCCTGCACCGGGTGCAGTAAACATGCGGGAAGGGCGTATGAATGTGCGAACCATGGTGGTTGGCGTGGCGCAGAATGCCAGCCTTGTCTGCACGCCTACACCCGTCAGGCCATGCTGACATTCAACTTTGCCCTTGGCGACATGAAACACATGCCGGATGGTCCATGATCTGAACCTGTATTGTAGTTTCTGCCCGCTATTCTTGCGCCATTCGAGTGAATACGCAATGCAAAACATGCTGTTCCATGATGTGCGGGGGCTGTATCGTGGATCATTGCATTACATGTGGCATTCTGCTGAACCGGGCCGCCCTGCCCGGCCCCAGGGGGAGGGAGCTGAAGGGCAGGGCGGCCCTGCGCCCGCCATGGTGGCGCCGGGCACAAGGGTGATGCGGAACGGACGGCTTCAGGGCTTTTCAGGCAGCCACTCTTCCAGCGTGACCTCGAAGGTCATGCAGACAATGTTGGAGCCGGGGATGAAGGGGCCTCCATAAACATTGCCTTCAGGGTCTGCCACCACGCCGGAGAGTGCGGCCGAGAGCGAGCCATCCGGCTGTTCGCGCACCTCGCCGGCCAGGCTCACGATTTCAACGGCCGGGCCCTTGATGTGGAGATATTTGCCATCATTCGTGCCGAGGCATCCATCCACCAGGCTGCCCAGTGCGCCACGCACGAATGCGTTGCGGAAGCCATTGACAAGACAAAGCTTTTCAATGCAGCGCACGAGGTCTTCATTGGGGGCGATGCGGGCATAGGCCACGCGCCCCATATGGCCATTTTCCACCACTGCCGCCGGCATGTGCGTGACGGGGGCAGCGGGAGATGCGGAAAGGTCCGTCGGGGAGGAGTCAGTTTTGGGGGCGTCCATCATGGGCTTCGGCCTTGCTGGGCTGGAGAAGGGGGATATTGGTTTCCGGGTCGAAGGACTGGCGTAACTCGAAGCTGTCGAGGGAGGTCACCAGAATGGAAATGGGCATTTCGCCGATGATGGAACTTTCGGTGAGAATATGCCCGCCCTTCACCTCTCCGCCTTCGGTGCGAATGGCCGCATGGCAATGCACAAGCGGCTTGCCGGACATGCTGACCCCAACCGTGGCATTGCCAAACACCATATAGGTGCGCCCGGCATAGATGGGTTTGGTGTAGGCGATCACGGCCTTTTTGGTCGGGTCCGGTGGAGCGACGCAATAATCCAGCGTTTCAAACATGCCGCCCAGAATGGTGGTGGAGGCATGCCGTATGCCGTTTTCAGCCAGCGGCTGCACCAGTGCATCGAACAGGCTGAGGCCCGGCTTCAGCGACAGGCGAATATGGCGCGCGGTCTGCGAATGCAGGCTGTGAATGCGTATGGGATTATAGCTGCCGGGATGAATCAGTGTTCTGGGACGCGGAAACTGCGAGGAGGCTTCGGCTTTCATCTCAGGTCTCCAAAGGCTGCACGCGAGACATCCTGCAAGGCGGTCGGGAGACTGTTTGCCGGCAAGCACATGGGTTGCACGGAAGAGTTGTGCTCTTCTTGTGCATGGCGTCATTACATGCGGCATCGCACAAGTGCGATTGTTCCCTACCCGTTTCAGGGCATCTTTTCATGATGCTTTCTTGTGCCCTGGCCACTGACCATCAGGCATATTCATACTATAGTCCTGAACCTTGGAAATATCTTTCTTATTTTGCCGCGATAGACATGAAATTCAGAACAGGAATGAACAATTCCGTGATAAAGAAGAACAAGCAATCTGCTTCAGAGGCGGTCCCTCGACCGCTGGACATGATGGATCGAAAGATCCTCTCAGCCCTGCGGGCGGATGGACGGCTGACCATGGCCGAACTGGCGCAGCAGGTGGGCTTGTCCCAGTCGCCCTGCTGGACACGGGTGAAGCGGCTGGAGGCGATGGGCGTGATTGATGGTTATGTGGCCGTCATCGACCACAAGGCCATTGGCCTGACAGATATCGTCTTCATCGAGATTTCACTGGCGCGGCACGATGAAAAGGTGCTGGAGCGGTTCGGTGAACTTGTGACCCAGATCCCGGAAGTCGTCGAGGCGCATCTCGTCACCGGCGAATATGATTATCTGGTGAAGGTGGCCGTGGCCGGGACGGAACATTATGAGCGCTTTCTGCGTGAGCGCCTCTACCGTATCGAGGGCATTCGACAATCTCGTTCCACTTTTGCGCTGCGGGCGCTCAAGCGGTCCATTTCTGTCAATCCGACGGATTTTACATGATGATATAAAAAGGCCCCATGCTTTTGGCATGGGGCCTTTCCACTTCTGCGGGGCACACAGGAACTTGAACGCAGCGTCACACCGGCTGTAGCAGGCCGCCAACGCTGAAGCCGCCATCCACGGCAAGGGTCTGGCCGGTGATGTAGCTGGCCTTGTTTTCATTCAGAAGAAAGGCGATGGCGCCGGAAACCTCATCCGGCGTGGCATAGCGATGCATCGGCACGGTGTCTTCCCAGGCCTTGCGCTTGTCGGCCGAGTGGATGACCTTCGCCATGGGTGTTTCGATTGGGCCGGGCGCGATGGCGTTGACGCGAATGCCATGCTCGGCAAATTCCACCGCCAGAATGCGGGTCATCTGGATGACCGCACCCTTGGAGGCGCCATAGGCCGTGCGGTTCATGTTGCCGCGCAGGCCGGAAACCGAGGCGATATTGACGATGGAGCCGCCGCCAGTGTCTTTCATCACTTTCGCGACTTCACGGGTAATCACGAAGCTGCCGATCAGGTTGATATCCAGAATCCGGCGGAACTCCTCCACCGTGGTTTCAAATGCGGGGGTGAGAATGCCGATGCCGGCGGAATTCACCAGCCCGCTTATGGGGCCGAACGCCTTCACCCAGCCTGCCACGGCATTGATGACGCCGGTTTCATCGGTCACATCAAGACGGGCGAAATGCACCTTGTCTCCATGAGCCGCGAGTGCGGTGCGGGCGCTTTCAAGAGCGGCTTCACCAATATCGGCTGCAATCACATGGCGGCCTTCCCGCAGAAGTTCTTCCACAACGGAAAGACCAATGCCGGATGCGCCACCGGTGACGATAACAGAACCTTCCCTGGACACAGCGTTTCCTCTTGTTGATTGTTTGGGTGGGTGGATTTACTGCGCAGCCACGCTTTGGGCTGTCAGCTCTCCACGCGCTTCCAGTGCTTCACGCACCATTTTCTTGGTAATTTTGCCATAGGCCGATTTGGGCAGGCTGTCCCAGAACAGAACGCGCTTGGGCAGCTTGTAACGGGAGACTTTCGGCTCCAGGAAGCTGAGGATGTCTGCCTGCGAGACGGCAGAGCCGGGGCGAGCCACGCAGACTGCAATACCAACCTCGCCCCATTTGGCATCTGGCACGCCCACAATGGCCACTTCATCAATATCGGCATGAGTCAGGAGTTTTTCCTCAATCTCACGCGGATACACATTCGAGCCGCCGGAAATATACATGTCCGAAGCCCGGCCGGTAATATAGACGAAGCCCTGTTCATCCATGTGGCCCAGATCACCAGTGCGGAACCAGCCCTTGCGGAAGGCTTTTTCATTGGCTTCCGGGTTGTTGTAGTAACCGGCCAGCACAGCCGGACCACATACGCAGATCTCGCCCGTCTCGAACGGGTTCACTTCTGCGCCATCTTCATCCTGAATCTGCACCTGCATGGCGGTACGTTCAAAACCGCAGGTGCCGATCTTCACATGCGGGCCGTCCTCCATCTCATGCAGGGCAGGGGGCAGAACCGTGATGTTACCCGTTACTTCTCCCAGCCCGAAATACTGCACCAGAACCTTGCCGAGCTTCTTCAGCGCGCGCTTCTGGTCTTCGCGATACATCGGTGCGCCAGCATAGATCACATAGCGCAGGGAGGAATGATCGAACGCATCCACCGAGGGATGTTCCACCAGCATCTTGGTGATGGTGGGCACGGTGAAGATATTCGTCACCTTCCAGTCCTGCACAATACGCCAGGCTTCGGGGATATCGAAGCTGTCGGTGGGCAGAAGAATGGTCTTCACCGCGCGGGCGGTGTTGACGAGCTGGTGAATGCCCGCGCCGTGGGAGAGCGGGGCCACCACCAGCGAGGCATCCTGCTGGGTGGTGCCGGGCATCAGGTCACACAAATGATTGGTGACGACGAAGCCCATCTGCCCGTGGGTGAGAACGGCGGCCTTCGGCCGGCCCGTGGTGCCGGAGGTGAAGAAGAACCAGCACGGGTCATCATGCTCCACATCCGCAGGGGTGAAGCGTGTGCCGAGATGTTCGGCCACCAGTGCATCATAGGAGAGGCCGAGGCCGGTCTCGCCAATCTCCACCACCGTATGAATGCCGGGCGCATCGCGGCGGGCAGCGGGCACATGGTCCGGGAAGTCCGCGTGGCAGATCATCGCTGTCGCGCCACTGGCCTCGGCCAGATAGGCCACCTCATCCGGGGTCTGCCGGAAATTGGTGGGTACCCACACGGCCCCCATGCGGAAGCAGGCGAACATGGATTCAAACATCTGCGTGCAGTTCTTGGACTGCACGAGGACGCGATCCCCCTTGGTGACGCCATGGGCGGCCAGTGCCGTGCACATGGCGTCCACCCGCGCATCGATCTGGCTCCAGTTGAGAACCAGATCGCCATGGACAAAGCCAACCTCCTGCGGGAAGCGGCGGGCCGCCTGACGCAGAAAATGGGCCAGATTCATCACACGCTTGGTGCAGGGGGTCACGCCCCCCTTCGGTGCTGTGCCGCTCACTTCAGCCGCTCCAGGATCGAGACATAATTTGCGACGGCCGCGCCGCCCATATTGAAGATGCCGGCCACGGTGGCATCCTTGATCTGCATGTCGCCGGCTTCACCCAGAAGCTGCATGGCGCACAGGGCGTGCATGGAAACGCCGGTTGCGCCGACCGGGTGCCCCTTGGCCTTGAGGCCGCCAGAGGGGTTTACCGGCAGGCGGCCGGTCTTCTCGGTCAGTCCCTCGCGCACCACCTTGTAGCCCTCGCCGGGTTTGGCCAGGCCCATGGCCTCATATTCGATCATCTCGGCGATGGTGAAGCAGTCATGGGTTTCGACAAGGCTGAGGTCATCCAGCGTCATGCCGGCCTGTTCCAGCGCGGCCGCCCATGCGCGACGGGCACCTTCAAACGCGATGGGATCGCGGCGGGACAGGGGCAGGATGTCATTGCGATGGGCGCGGGCGCGGAAGGAAATGGCGCGGGGCAGTTCTCGGGCGATCTCCTCGTCCGCCACCACCAGCGCGGCCGCGCCATCGGAGATCAGCGAGCAGTCCGTGCGGCGCAGCGGGCCAGCCACCAGCGGGTTGCGGTCGGAAACCGTGTTGCAAAACTCGAAGCCCAGATCCTTGCGCATCTGTGCATAGGGGTTGGACACGCCATTATGGTGGTTCTTGGCGGCAATGCGGGCCAGCTCCTCGGAGCGGTCGCCATAGCGCTGGAAATAGGTCTGGGCGATGCGGCCGAACACGCCGGCAAAGCCGCCCTCAATATCGGCCTCTTCCTTGCGATAGCAGGCATTCAGAAGAATATCGCCGACTTCTGCCGTGGGCTTGGCCGTCATCTTTTCCGCACCTACCACAAGGGCGACGCGGCCGCGACCGGATTCGATGAAATCCAGCGCGCTATAGAGCGCGGCGGAACCGGTGGCGCAGGCATTTTCCATGCGCACGGCAGGTGTATAGGCCAGCCGTTCATCGGCCAGCGCCACAAGGCCAGCCTGAAAATCCTGCTTGGAGAAGCCGGAATTCATCACGCCCACAAAGATGCCATCCACCTGTTCGGGGGTGAGGCCGGAATTCTCGATGGCCGCGCCGGACACGCGCGCCATCAGGGCTTCGGTATCGGGGTCTTCGGATTTGCCAAACTGGGTGTGGGCGACGCCGACAATACAGGCTCGTGTCATTTCGAGGTCTTTCTGTTGTGCGTGAGGGCGGCAAGCTGGGCGCGGCGCAGATGCGCCTGTTGCTCGCCGGAGTGGGTGGAGGGCTGTTGCAGGGCAGCCTCCAGAATGAGGGCCTCCTTGCGCAGAATGGGCGCCAGTTCGGTACGGCGCTCTTCCTGGAGGCGGCTTTCGATGGCGGCGATGGAGAGGGCGCCAATGGGCAGGCCCTGCGCATCGCGCACCGCAATGCCGATGGCCCATGAACCCGGCATGAGAATACCGGGGTTGAAGGCGTATCCGTTATTTCGGGTTTCTTCGACGCAGCGCCAAAGAAGTTCGGGAGAATAGGTGGGGTATTCATCCCGCAGCAATTTGGCGTTCTGCTCCAGAACCTGCGTTACGCCTTCATCCGGGAGGGCCGCGAGAATGGCGAGACTGCCCCCGCCCACGCCCAGGGGGTGTCGGTCCCCCGCCTTGAGAACCTGGGTGCGGATGGGGAAGGCGCCTTCCTCGCAATGCAGGCAGACAGAGAAGCTATCCCGTCGCACGGAGACGAAAGCACTGTCCTCGCTGGCGATGGCCAGACGGGACAGGCCCGCAAGAGACAGGGCGTGAATGCCGAAGCGTGCGCTGGCGGCAATGCCCAGCACATAGGCTTCCGGGCCAATGAAATAACGCCGGGAGACGTGATCCTGTTCGACCATTCCGCCCCGCATCAGTGCCAGAAGCAGACGCCGCACGGTGGGTTTGGGCAGGCCGGAATGGGCGACGAGATCCGCCAGGCGGGTTCCTTCCGGGCCGGCGCGACCCACCAGCTGCATCAGTCTCAAGGTGCGCTCAATGCTTTGAGCGCCATCTCGTCTGTCTTCATCCATGACTACATGATCCATAATACGGAACTTATCTTTGAATTCATGCTGCTCATGATGGGCATAAATAAAAGATACTGTCACGGTAAAACAAAGGGCGAAGTCTGATCTTTTAAATCAGATCTACAATGCGGAACTCTTGAAGCCCATTTCCCCTTCGGGCGAAGGCGGAGCGACAATGGGATGCGGTGCGCTCAGGCGCACCGCCCGCTCAGGCCGCCATCCACCACCAGATCTGCGCCATTGATGTAGCGCGCCTCGTCCGAGGCCAGGAACAGCGCGGCATAGGCCGTATCCCAGGCATTGCCCATTTTGCCTGTGGGGGAGATGCGATCACGCTTGGCGATCATCTCATCCACATCGCCACCATAGCTGTCCGCCAGCGGGGCATTGATCATGGGTGTATGCATCAGCCCCGGCAACACGCAGTTGGCGCGAATGCCCTGCCCGGCATATTGCAGGGCGATATTCTGCGTCAGCGCCAGAACGGCAGCCTTGGAGGCGGAATAGGCGGCATAGGGAAAGCCGATCCAGCGCAGCGCCGCTACGGAGGACACATTCACGATGCTGCCCCCGCCCTGCGCCACCATGTGCGGCAAGGCGTGCTTGCAGGTGAGGAAAACGCTGGTCTGGTTCACCGCGATGACGCGGTTCCAGCTCTCTTCACTGGCTTCCACCGGCCCGCCGGTTTCGGCGATGCCGACATTGTTATGCAGCACATCAATGCCGCCGAAAGCCTCCACACAGGCTTGCACCATGGCGGAGCAATCCTTGGATTGCGCGACATTGCCGGTGGCGATTTCACAGGTGCCGCCTTCCTTCAGAATGATGTCACGCGTTTCCTCGGCCGCTTCCCGCCGCAGATCCGCAGCCAGAACCTGAGCGCCCTCACGGGCATAGAGCACTGCCGCCGCCTTGCCATTGCCCCAGCCTTCGCCGCTGGAGCCCGCGCCTGTCACCAGAACGCGCTTGCCCGCCATACGACCCACCATGATGTATCCTCCCGCCTGCATCCGCAGCATGTGTCCGGTCGGGGCGAGGCCGTCGGGCAGACGTGCGCCGTCGCTTTCCGTCCGGCGGCAACATGCGCATGTTGCCGCGGCCGATGCAGTTCTGTGTTGTGTTGTTGTTCAGGGCAGGGGCTGAAGCGCGGGCCTCAGCCCCTGTTTATCTTCAGATGAGCTTGCCGGTATACTGTTCCAGCACATCCCAGGCGGCATCGCCGAACTTGCCCTTCCACTCGGCATAGAAGCCGCCTTCGCGCAGCTTCTCGCGGAAGGGGGCCGTATCCACCTTGTTCACCGCCATGCCTTCCTTGGCGAGACCTTCGGCCAGTTCGAGATTCATCTTCTCGACAGCCGCGCGCTCATCCATGCCGGCCTGATTGATGTTCTTGGCGACGATTTCCTGAATATCTTCCGGCAGGCGACGCCAGGCGCGGCCATTGGCCAGGAACCAGTAGCCATCCCACGCATGATTGGTGAGAGACAGGTTCTTTTGCACCTCATACAGCTTGGCAGTGGAGATGACGGCCATCGGGTTTTCCTGGGCGTCAATCACGCGGGTCTGAAGGGCGGAATAGACTTCCGTAAAGTTCATGCCCACCGGCGCGGCATCCAGGGTCTGGAACAGCGAGGTAAGGATCTGGCTCACCGGCACGCGGATCTTCAGCCCGTCGAAGCTGGCGGGAGATTCGATCGGAATGGTGGAGGTGGTGACCTGACGGAAGCCGTTGTCCCAGATCGTCTCCATGGGCACGAGGTTCACCTTGGAGATCTGCTGGCGCAGATAAGTGCCCAGCCCACCATCCATGGCTTTCCATACCGAGGCGTAATCGGGGAAGATGAAGCCGAGGCTGTTGATGGCCGTGACCGGCACCAGCGTGGACAGGATAAGGCCCGAAAGGGTGAAGAATTCCACGCCGCCCGCACGCAGCTGGCTGAGCATGTCGGTATCGGAGCCGAGCTGGTTGTTGGGGAAGATTTGCAGCTCGAAGCGCCCGCCTGTCTGCTCCCTGATGCGCTCTGCCGCCTGCTTGGCGCAGATGTTCATCGGGTGGGACAGGGGCAGGTTGTTGGCGTATTTGTAGGTGAACTCTGCCCCGGCGGCGCGGGCGACGTGCGGCATGGCCAGCGCACCCGTGCCGAGGGCTCCGGCACCCAGAGCAGTCATTTGCAGCATCTGACGGCGGTTCATCATCATTTTTCTCCCTGGATCGCGCTCTTGGGCGCTTTTGATCGGAATGGTTTGAAAACGGCCGGCGGGCCGGAAGGAGGGAGGCGCTATGCGTCTCCCCCCGGATCGTGTTCAGGCGTCAGCCTGAGGGGAAGCTCAGAGGAAGCCGATGGAGAGCCACGGCACGGCAGCAACCACGATGATGCCGATGAACAGGGCGATCAGATAGCTGATGATGGGCTTGATGCCGGCCATCGGGTCCACCCGGCCAATGGCGCAGGCGGTGTAGTAGCCCACGCCGAAGGGCGGTGCGAACAGGCCGATGCCCATGGCCAGAATGGCCACCATGGCATATTGCACCTCATGAATGCCGACGGCGCGGGCAATGGGGAACAGCAGCGGGCCGAACAGCACGATTGCGGGCAGGCCCTCCAGCACTGAACCCAGCAGGATGAAGGCCACAATGGAGACGGCCATGAAGGTTACCGCGCCGCCGGGCAGGTGGGTCATGAAGTTGGCAAGCTGGTGCGAGAAGCCGGACTGGGTGAGCCCCCAGGCCATGGCAGTCGCGGTGCCGATGATGAGCAGGATCGCGCCGGACAGGGCCGCCGTGTCGATCAGCATGGATTTGAGGCGCGACCATTCGAACTGGCGGTAGATCACCAGGCCAGCAATCACCGAATAGGCAATGCCGACAGTCGAAACCTCCGTTGCGGTGGCGACGCCTTCAATCACCGCAGCGCGGATGACGAAGGGCAGGGCGATGGCCGGGAAGGCGATGACGAAGCTCTTGCCCACCTCATCCCAGCCGGCCTTGTGCACATGGCGCAGATCCTCGCCACGATAACGCCACCACACCACGAAGCAGAGCGTGACGCCCAGCACCAGGCCCGGCAGCAGGCCGCCGGTGAACAGGGCGGCGATGGACACGCCGGTAACAGAGCCGATGGTGATGAGGACGATGGAGGGGGGGATGGTTTCCGTCTGCGCGCCGGTGGCAGCCAGAAGCGCCACAAGATCCCCCTCTTTCGCGCCGCGCTTCTTCATTTCGGGAAACAGCACCGGAGCCACCGCAGCCATATCCGCAGCCTTGGCCCCGGAAATGCCGGAGACCAGATACATGGCGCCGATCAGCACATAATGCAGGCCGCCGCGCACATGGCCCAGCAGGCTGGCGAGAAAGGCCACCATGGCCCGCGCCATGCCCGTCATTTCAATGAGCATGCCCAGGAAGACGAACAGCGGCACGGAAAGAAGGATGAGGTGGCTCATGCCCTCTTCCATACGGCCCACCACAATCATCAGCGGGGTATGGGTGGTCAGCGCCAGATAGCCGACCGTGGCGATGCCGAAGGCAAAGGCGATGGGGACGCCGGCAAAGACTGAGGTGCCGACAACGCCCACGAAGAAGATGAGAAGATTATAATTGCCCAGAGTCTTGAGAACCGGGGCAAGCATCCAGAAACCGCCAATGATGGCGGCTGTTACCACCAATGCGGCGAGCACGAGCAGCGGGCGGCCATAGCGGATCAGCCGCAGCACGCCGAAGCAGATCATCGCGCCAAGGCCCACCACGATCGCAGCCGCGCGCCAGGAGTTTTGCAGATCCAGCGCCGGGGTGCGGATATAGGCTTCTTCATGGGCGTATTCCCACGCATGGGGAATAACCAGCACGCAGAAAGCCAGTGCGGCCGTGACGGCGATGACATCCAGAAAGGCGCGCCCGGCCGGGCTCACCATGCTGGAAATGGCGTTCATGCGCATATGCTCGCCGCGCCGGAAGGCGACGGACGCACCCAGCATGGCCAGCCAGAGAAACAGGATGGAGGCCAGCTCATCCGACCACAGCAGGGGCTCGTGAAACACGTAGCGAGCCACCACGCCGGAGAACAGGATCACGATTTCCACGGCCACCAGAAGGGCGACGGGAATTTCGATCAGCACACCCAGCACATGCTCGATGCGCCCGGCCAGATTGGCCAGAGGCGTGTTGGCATAGGCCAGCCCACCGCCATGGGCATTTTCTGGAATGGGTTCGCCCAGTGACTCCTGTGCAAGCTGGAGACCTTCGATCTCGCTTGGCGAAAGCGCAGTGGTGCTGGCGGACGCCTGCCCGGAACGTGGCATCTTGCTTTTTCCTCCCCAACAGCAGGCCGCAAGCTCCTGCGTGATGTTTTTTAGTCCACTTTATGGACCTGATTTATTTATTCGAACCTATGCTTATCCAGATTTGTTTGTGTTTCAACTGTGTGACATGGAAATTGTTCGCGAATTGGGTCCATGACGATGCAAAAACAAGGTCCGCATTACGGACTGTTGTGTTTTCAAAACAGGATATAGCAAGGAAATGCCATAAATTTCCGGCCTTTGCGAAAGGTGCCCGGCTGCCGGTGCTGCTGTTTTGCGCTGCACAGGGCCCTTATCATTTTTCATCAGAATCTGTGCACGAACTGCGCTTCAATGGCGCGATTCCGTTTTGGCGGGCTTCATTGGCATCTGTATTTGTATGCGAACAATAGATGCTGCGCGTTGGTGGGCAGCCTGCATGTGCCCGGCTGGCGCCTGATCGGCTTCGACCTGATTGGGGATGTTCTTGTCTGAGTGTTTCAGCGGCCCCAGCCATGCCCCCTTGTCGGGAGGGGGCCGCCCGCATCTGCGCGGGATTTTCTGGGCTATATTGGGGCTTATTCTGTCGCTGGGCCCTGATGGAAGGAGAGAAACTCCTCAAGGGCGTCGATCGTCATGGGTTTACCCAGAAAAAAGCCCTGCACCTCATCGCATTGGTCGTTCTTCAGGCACTCCAGCTGGCTGGCGGTTTCCACACCTTCGGCCACCACCTGCATGCCCAGCGCGCGGCCCAGGCCAAGAATGGCCTGCACAATGGCTTGTGCGCCCTTGTTATGATCCAGATCGCTGACAAAACGCCGGTCGATTTTCAGGGCGTCGAAGGGGAAGGTGCGTAGATAGCCGAGCGAGGAGTAACCCGTTCCGAAATCATCCATGGAGAGGCGCACGCCCATATCCTTCAGGCGGGAGAGCACCTCCAGTGCCTTGTCGGTATTCTCGATCAGGACGCTTTCGGTCATCTCCAGTTCAAGGCGATGCGCGGGGAGCGCAGTTTCCTTCAACACCGCTTCCACCGTGCCGATCAGCTCCGGGCCGCGAAACTGAACCACCGAGACATTCACCGAGACATTGAGCTTGGGCATGCGGGAAATGGTGTCGCAGGCCTTGCGCAGCACCCATTCCCCGATAGGAATGACAAGGCCGCTTTTTTCAGCCAGCGGCACAAAATCATCCGGGGCCAGCAGGCCCAGTTCGGGGTGCTCCCAACGGATCAGGGCTTCCACCCCCAATATGTCGAGCGTTCTGGTGTTCCATCGGGGTTGGAAAACCAGCCGGAACTGGTTCGACACGATGGCCTGCCGCAGATCACCTTCGAGGGAGCGCTTGCCGGGGGAGGGTTCTTCCATCTGCCCGGTGAAGAAGCTGAAGACACCGGGCCCCACGCTTTTGGCGCGTTGCTGCGCCCGGTGGGCGTGCTCCAGCAAGGTTTCTGCGTCGGCCCCGTCATGAGGAGCAATGGCAATGCCCAGCGTGGCTTGCGGGTAGAGGGTGGGGTGAACCCCTTCCGGGGCGTCTTTCACGGTGAGCGGAGGGCTGATCGCGGCCTGTAGGCGCGTGCACAGCCGTTCGATCGTGTGCTTGTTCTCCAGGCCGGGAGCGATCAGAACAAATTCATCCGGCCCGACACGGGCGAGCAGGTCATTATCCCGCACGCATCGCCTCAACCGGCCGGCAATTTCCATCAGCAGTTTGTCGCCGGCGCAATTGCCATAGGCCGTGTTCACATGGTTGAAATTGTCGAGGTCCAGATACAGCACGGTCACGGCTTTCTGGCCGCCTTGGGCTGTCCCCAGTGCGCCAGAGAGAAACTCCAGCATCAACAGGCGGTTGGGCATGCCTGTCAAAGGGTCATGCAGGGCCAGAGACCCGGACCGCCAGGCCATCTGCACAGGACCCGATGCGTGTGTCGTCATGCTGTGAAACCAATATCCTCACAGTGCGATCAGCAAGTGGTATTTGCCACTCCGCGTTCCGGCCGCGCAAGCGGCGCAGAAAGGAAGCCCCGTTTCAAGTCCCTGGTTTCTGGCACGCAGATTGGTGAGACACTTTCCGATCACTTGGTATTGTGATGTGGTTTCCCTGTTCCGGCAAGAGAGTACATGAAGGGGTGTGCACATCAGGGCTCTCCCGCCGGTTGGGAAGCTCATGAAGCGGGATGTTCGGTCAGGTCAATGACCACGCGCATGACGGAGGGGCCATCCTCGCCGGGGAAGACCCGGAAGCCGAGATCTTCCGCCATATGCAGCATGGGGCCGTTCTCGCGCATCACATCGCCAAACACACGCTTGAGACCGCGGTGCCGGGCATGGGCGAGAATCTCGTTCATCAGCCGGTAGCCCAGCCCCTTGCCCTTCATATCCGAACGCACCATTACGGCATATTCGGCTTCCTCATTGTCCGGGTCGGCAATGATGCGCACCACGCCCAGCAGTTCACCAGGCCGGCCCTCCGCGACGAAGGCCATTTCACGATCATAGTCGATCTGCGACAGGCGCGCCGCCATGAGATGGGGGAAATCCTTCACCGATCCGAGGAAGCGCATGCGCACATCCTGCGCATCTGAAAGATGCACGATCTCCACCAGTCCGGGTTCATCCTCGGGGCGGATGGGGCGCAGGGTTACACCCTGCCCGTCCGTGAGGATGAGCTCCTTCACGAATTCCGGCGGGTAGGGCCTAATGGCGAAGCGTTTTGTGCCTTCCATGGCGGCGGCATGTACCACGATGCGGGCATCAAGCGCGATTACGCCATCTTCATCCGCCAGCAGGGGATTGATGTCCAGTTCCGCAATCTGCGGCAGATCGGCCAGCAATTCGCCAATCTTGATGAGCGTATCGGAAATGGCGCTGATATTGGCCGGCGGATGATCGCGATAGCCTGCCAGCAGTTTGGAGACGCGAGTACGCGAGATCATCTCCCGCGCCAGCGTGCCATTGAGCGGCGGCAGGGCGACGGCGCGATCGCCGATCACCTCGACCGCCGTTCCGCCCTGGCCGAACAGCACGACAGGGCCGAAGGTTGGATCATTGGCGATGCCGGCAATCAGCTCCTGCGCGTGGGGGCGGCGCACCATGGCCTGTACGGTGAAGCCTTCCACCTTTGCGCGGGGCTGCTTTTCAGCCACCGTGCGGATGATGTCGCGGCAGGCATATTCCACGGCTTCCGGCGTATGCAGATCCAGCCGCACGCCGCCGACATCGGATTTGTGGGTGACATCATGGGAGAGCACCTTCACCACCACCGGCACGGCCATTTCGCCGGCTATCCGCCCGGCTTCCTCCGGGCTGGTGGCGATGCGGGTTTCCACGATGGGAATATCATAGGCGGCCAGCACGGCCTTGGCCTCGAACTCGCCCAGTATGGTGCGTCCGCTGGCCAGCGCGGCTTCCACCACCTTGCGGGCCTTGTCGCGGTCCGGCTCATCGAAGGTGCGGGCCGGGGGCGTTTCCATCAACAGGGTCTGGTTGCGCTGATAGGAGACCAGATGCCCGAAGGCGCGCACGGCCTCGCTCGGCGTTTCATAGGTGGGAATGCGGCGGGCGGCGAAGCGCTTGCGCACGTTATCCACGCTGGCCTCGCCCAGCCAGCAGGTCAGCACCGGGGCGCGCGGGCGGCTTTCCAGCGCGGTCATCACCGATTCCGCAGCGGCCTTGCTGTCGCTGATGGCGGAAGGCGAATTGAGCACCAGAACGGCATCCGAGCCCTTGTCCGCGAGCAGGTGGGGCAGCGCCTCACCATAACGGCGGGGTGGCGCGTCGGCTCCCAGATTGAGCGGATTGCCCGGCTCCCGCCCGGCCTGAACCAGAGCGCCCAGCTTCTCCATGGTTTCCGCGCTCAGGGCCCCGAGTTCGCCGGCAATATCATCCAGCGCATCCACGGCCACCACGCCCGCACCGCCACTATTGGTGAGAATGGCGAGTCTTTCCCCACGCAGGCGGATGCCGGAAGACAGGGTGGTGACAGCCTCGAACAGTTCGCGCAGCTCATGCACGCGCAACATGCCGGCGCGGCGGAAGGCGGCGTCATAGACCATATCTGCCCCGGCCAGCGCCCCGGTGTGGGAATGCGCCGCCTGAGCCCCCGCTTCCGAATGCCCGGCCCGCACCACGATGACAGGCTTGGCGCGCGCCGCAATCCGCCCGGCCGACATGAATTTGCGCGCATCCGTAATGTTCTCGACATAGAGCAGGATGGCGCGGGTGGTGTTATCGAGCGCGAGATAATCCAGCAGATCACCGAAATCGATATCGGTCTTGTCGCCCAGTGTCAGCACATGGGAAAAGCCGAACCCCTGCTCGCGGGCCCAGTCCAGCACCGCATTGGCCATGGTGCGCGACTGGCTGAGAAAGGCGACATCGCCCTTGGCGGGCATTTGCAGGGCGAAGCTGGCGTTGATACGGGCGGCTGTGGAAATGAAGCCCAGAGAATCCGGCCCCAGAATGCGCAGCAGATTGGGTTTTGCAGCATCCAGCATCTGTTGGCGCAGGGCGGCCCGCGCCGCCTTGTCACCCTTGCCGAGAAGGGAGCCCGTGACCACAGCCGCGCGGCACCCCCGTGCGCCGAGATCGGCCAGCACCTGGGGGGCCTCCTCCGGTGGGGTGGCCACCACGGCCAGATCCACCGGAATGGGCAGTTCGTTCACATGGGCATAATTGAGCGAGGAGCGGATGGCCCGCTCCTTTGGATTGACTGTGAGAATGGGCCCCTGAAAGCCAGCCTCGAACAAGTTGCGGGCGATGACGGCACCCACCGTGCCAGGCTGATTGCTGGCGCCCACAAGAGCGATGGCGCCGGGATGGAACAGGGCGTCGAGATTGCGCGTGGTCATGTGGGCCTCGGGTCGGTTACGCCGGCATCAGCACCAGCCTGCATCCACCCTAGCGGGCAGGCTTGCTGATTGCAGCATGGCATTCTCCCGCACCCCGGCCGGGCCGTCGCATTCTGATGCAGGTGCAAACACGGTGCGGATCGAAACAGGTTGCGCGTTAATGTTGCAGGTCCGTTTGGCACGTCAAGATGGGGCAATCCATTGCGCCTTTATGACATGGCTGCATGACAGTCCCTTTGTCTCTGTCCCCGTCATGCTCTCTTCACCCCGGTGGGGAGGCGGTTATTTGCCGTCTCAGCAGTTGGGCCGGCGGGAGAAGCTGTTGAGCACGGCATCGGCAAGCTGGTTGCTCAGCAGCGGCTTTTCGATGATCTCGACGCCCAGCGCCGTCGCGCGGTTGCGGATGGTGTGCGAAGGGCTGGTGGTAATGAGGAATGCGGGCAGGTGAACATTGCGCTGGTCCAGCGTACGCAGCAGATCCAGCCCGTTAATGTCCGGCAAATTGTAATCGACCACCATGCAGCCATGGCGGGGCAGTTCGGCGGCCAGAACCTCGCCGGAACTGGCATAGGTCTTCACATCGAAGCCATCCAGCTCAAAGGTGAACTTGAGAGCGTTGCAGACGGCGGAATCGTCATCCACAACGTGAACGATCCATGGCTGAGACATACAGCGCTCCGGATCCATCGAAATCTCCCGCAACACGGGCCGGGCCTCCTGCCTGACGCGATCCCCGCCCGATCAAGCCTCCGCCTGCCCGGTTGCCCTGAGCATGGCGGAAGGCATTGCTGCCAAGGCCATCTTGCGGATGGCCGCCCCCTATCCAGAGATACGCCAGGTTGCATGATCCGCCTTGAGGCAGATCAACCCGCAGGATGCCCGCTTTCGATGCCAGCTCTTGCGCCCTGTGCGATCAGGCCAGTGTGGGCGGGGAAATGCCGGCCAGAAGAGCCATGCGCACCAGTTCGGAGAGGCTCTGCGCCTGCATCTTGGTCATCACATTGGCGCGATAGACTTCCACCGTGCGCGGGCTGATGCCCAGATCTCCAGCGATCATCTTGTTGGCCTGTCCGGCGACCAGGCACTCCAGCACCTGTCGCTCGCGTTGTGACAGGGCGCAGATGCGTTCGCTTACCTCATCGCGCAATGTATCCTGCTGGTGGGCCGCGCGCCGGCGGGTGAGGGCCGCCTTCACCGTGTTGAGAATGGCCACATCATCGAAGGGCTTTTCCAGAAAATCAGCAGCACCGAGTTTCATGGCCTCAACCGCCAGTGGCACGTCGCCATGGCCGGTAATCACGATGACAGGCACGCCCGAACCCTTTTCCTTCAGGTTGCGCAGCAGGTCCATGCCCGTCATGCCCGGCATCCGCATATCGGTGATGATGCAGGAAATCTGATGGTCCGCCTCAGGCAGGCCCGTTTCCAGAAAGGCATGGGCAGAGGCGAAGCTGTGCACCTCATGGCCCGCCGTCATCAGCAGAAAGCCCAGGGATTCGCGCACTGCCTCATCATCATCAATAATATAGATGACCGCCTGTTTCTCAGCCATGTGCCATCATCTCCTCTCCCACAGCACGCAGGGTGAAGCGGAAAATCGTACCGCCCTCCGGGTTTGGTTCGGCCCAGATCTGCCCGCCATGTGCTTCTATTATGGTGCGTGAAATGGAAAGTCCCACCCCCATGCCCTGTTTCTTGGTGGTCACGAAGGGGGTGAAAAGCTGCCGGGCCATGTTTTCCGAAAGGCCTGTTCCGGTGTCGATGACGGAAACCATCACCATGTCATCCTCCACCGGCTCGGTCTGTACCATGAGCTGGCGTGTGGGGGCATTCATCATGGCTTCCAGCGCATTGCGGATGAGGTTGAGCAGCACCTGTTGAATCTGCACCTTGTCGGCCAGCACCAGATGGCAGCGCGGATCATAATGAAACCGCACCTGCACGGCGTGCTCCTTGGCGCCCACAAGAGCGAGGGCGCAGGCTTCCTCCATCAGCTTGGGCAGGCTTTCCACCCGTCGCTCGCTTTCCCCGCGGGTGACGAAATCGCGGATGCGGCGAATGATGTGACCGGCGCGCAACGCCTGATCTCCGGCCTTTTCAAGTGCATCCTGAATGAGTTGCAGGCGCAGGGGCTCATGATCCAGCAGGCGGCGGGAGCCCTTGATGTAATTGGCGATGGCTGACAGGGGCTGGTTCAGCTCATGGGCCAGTGCGGAAGCCATCTCACCCATGGCGGAGAGGCGCGAAATATGCACCAGCTCAGCCTGTAGCTCTTGCAGGCGGGCTTCGGTTTTTTGCCGTTCCGTCAGATCCCGGATGAAGCCGGTGAAATAGCGTTCAGCGCCGGAACGCATTTCCCCTACGGACAGTTCCATGGGAAAGGTGGAGCCATCCTTGCGCTCGCCCACCACCACGCGGCCAATGCCGATAATGCGTCGTTCTCCAGTGGAAAGATACCGGCTGATATAGCCATCATGCTGCTGCCGGTAAGGCGCAGGCATGAGCATGGAAATGTTGCGGCCGATCACCTCGCCGCCCGTATAGCCGAACAGGCGTTCGGCCGTGAGGGAGAAGGAGGTCATGATGCCATGCTCGTCGATCACCACCATGGCGTCGGGCACGGTATCGAGGATGGAGGACAGATGCGCCTCGCGCGCCATCAGCTCCCGTGTGCGGGCGGCGGCGGCCTTGCGTGAGCGGCGCAGCCTTTCGCCAATGCTGGCCACGGCGATGCCGGCTGCCAGAAACAGCGCCATGGCACGGGCCTGGGGATCATCCGCCGGAGTGAAGGGCTGCGCCAGAAACAGCCTCTGGACGAGGGAGAGATGATCCAGCGCCAGCCAGCCGGCAAGGCCCACCGCTGTGGCCGTGAGCCCGGCCACCAGTCCACGGGCGCTGACCAGAACCACGCCCAGCAGCAGAAGGATGATGCCGCTGGCACCGGAAGGGGGGGCATGCAGCACAATGCAGAGCAGCAGGGCGGCCAGCCCGGCGCCCGCGCCCCAAACCGTGTTCCATGCCATATGGGCCAGCATGCCGGGGTGAGGTCCGGTCATGTCCGCTGTTCTGGATGCTGGCGTGTTTGCCCTCTCCAATGTCGTTTCTCTCCGGCGTGGGGATCAGTTACCCAGGGTTGCGAAGCGCGACGCTTCCCTTCCCTTGTTACGCGGCGCAACAGCATCCGTAAATCTACTTAAGGGGAGAGCCTTAAGTGTTCAGTCGAATTTCAGTCTGTTGGCCTCACAGATTATTGATAGGCCGTGTTTCATGAACAGGGTTGTCCGATGTCGAGCTCCGCTGCCGCGCTTGCCACGACGCATTTCTCCCAGGCGATGCCCAGCGCGCTTTCCAAGCCGCTCTCCAGGCCGGTGTCGAAATCGCTTGCGATGGGCAACTGGGCGGATGGCGCTGAGATTGTGCGCCCCGCAGATCTTCTGGCCACATTGGGGGTGGTGACCACCTTCAGCCGAAATGCCGAGATTTATGGCGAGGATGCCCCCGCAGATCACATCTATATCATGCTTTCGGGTACAGCCCGTGTGTGCAAGCTGCTGGGTGACGGACGTCGGCAGATCGAGAATTTCTGTCTTTCAGGTGATGTGTTTGGCTGGGAGATGTTGCCGCGCCACCGCTTTTCTGCGGAAGCCGTAAGCGAATGCAAGGTGGTGCGCATCAAGCGCTCCATCCTGTTCGCCCGTGCGGCGGATGATGCCGAGCTGGCCCATGCGCTGTGGTCGGTGACAGCCACCGAGCTGGGGCGTACGCAGAACCATCTTCTGGTGCTGGGGCGCAAGACGGCGCAGGAACGTGTCGCCACCTTCCTGCTGGATCTGGCGGAGCGTCTTTCCGCGCAGGCCGGTCGCGCCGGGGGGCGGTGCGGCGCGGTGGAAGTGCAGTTGCCGATGTCGCGGCAGGATATCGCCGATTATCTGGGCCTGACCATCGAGACCGTCTCGCGCACGCTGACCCATCTGGAAGATGTGGAGGCCATTGCCCTGCCATCCTCGCGCCGTGTGCTGCTGCGCAACCGTGCGGCCTTGCAGGGCCTGAACAGCTAGCGGATCTGGAGAACAGCGCCGGGATTCAGGATATTCTTCGGGTCGATCCCGGCCTTGATATCCGCCATCAGTTCACGCTCGACAGGAGAGCGCAGCTGGTCAGCCAGCGCCACTTTCGCACGGCCCAGCCCATGCTCGGCGGCAAAGCTGCCGCTAAGGGTGGTGGCCAACTGGCCCAGTTCCCGAGAGAAGCGCGGCCCGAGATCGCCGAAACTGTCCTGCCCGACAGGCGGGGTCAGATTGTAATGGGTGTTTCCATCTCCCAGATGGCCGAATGGATTCAACCGTACACCCGGCAGAACGGTTTCGCAGATCTGTGCCGCCTGTTCGATAAAGCCGACCAGACGGCCGGGCGGAACCGAGATGTCGTGTTTCAGTTGCGCTCCTTCAAGGCGCTGGCCCTCCGGCTGCTCCTCCCGCAGACGCCAGATGGCGGCGCGCTGGGTCTCATTCATCGCCAGAACGCCATCCAGAACTTCTCCGGCTTCCATGCCGGCTGTCAGCGCCTCTTCGAAGATTTGCTCCAGCGGCACCAGTTTTGAGCCGGCCGTCATTTCAACCAGCAGATACCAAGGGGAGCGTGTCTCCAGCGGAAACTCCAATCCGTGCACATGGTTGAGCGCCATTTCCAGGCCGAAATCGCAGAAAAACTCGAGCCCGCTGATAAATTCGCCGGCCTGCGCGCGCAGGCGTGTGCCGAAGGCGAGAAGGGCGTTGATATCCGGCAGCGCCAGCAGGGCTGTCATTCTGGCGCGGGGCGCGGGGTAGAGCTTGAGCACGGCGCGGGTCACAATGCCCAGAGTGCCTTCCGCACCACAGAACAGGCCGCGCAGCGCATAGCCGGCATTGTCTTTCTGCACGGCCCGCATGCCATTCCAGATGCGCCCATCCGGCAGAACCACTTCCAGCCCCAGCACCAGATCATGCATCATACCATAGCGCAGCGCATGGCTGCCGCCGGCATTGGTGCCGATAAGCCCGCCAATCTGCGCCGAGCCTTCCGCACCCAGATGCAGGGGAAAGATCAGCTCATGCTGCTGGAGATTTTCATGGAGCGTGGCCAGAACCACGCCGGCCTCGACCTCCACTGTCCCCGCGGCATGGTCGGGCTGTCCTATTTTTCCCATGCGGGTGAGCGAGATGAGAACGCCGCCGGGCTGGCCCAGAACAGCCCCGCCGCACAGGCTGGTATTGCCGCCCTGGGGGGTCACGGGCACACCGGCCTCATGGCAGGTGGTCACCACGGCAGCGACATCCTGTGATGAAGCCGGGCGGGCGACGCCCAGCGGTGTTTGTCCATAGCGGTTGAGCCAGTCCCGGCTGTAGCCAGCCATGTCCTCACCCGTCAGCCAGCCTTGAGGGCCCAGGATTTGCGACAATTTTCGAGCCAGATCGTTCATCCCGTCCTCCCATATGTGCCCAGCGGCGGTGGAGAATGCCTGTTTTGACTCGGCCTGTCTGCTTTTGAAGCGATTTTCTGTTCCATCGAACCGGCAGTTATCTGGCTTGACGAGACGTTATATGGCCGCGGCGTGTCTCTTGCGCTCCGGTTCCTGCGCGCGGGCGCGGGCCAGATAGGTGTCGAACACCGCGCAGACCACGCGGGTGAAGGCGCGCATCTCTTCCGGCACTTCCACGATCAGGCCATCAGGCCCCGTCCGTCGGGCCAGACCATCCGCTTCCAGAGGCGCAAGTCGCTCCAGTTCCGGGGCGAAAATATCGGGCATAGCGCCATGTTGTGCGGCCAGCGCCGCAAGATCGACCTTCAGATCGCACATCAGGCGTTCAATCACGGCGCGGCGCAGGCGGTCCTCATCGGTGATGGCAAGGCCGCGGGCGATGGGAAGGCGGCCTTCTTCCAGCGCCTGATGCCACAGCGGCGTGGAGGGTATATTCTGCACATAGCCTTGCGGCGCCGCGCCAATGGCCGAAGCCCCGAAGCCGAGAAGAACCGGGGCGCTATCCGTCGTATAGCCCTGAAAATTACGCTTCAGCGTGCCGTCATGGGCCTTGTGGGCCATCTCATCATCCGCGCGGGCGAAATGGTCGAGCCCGATGGCGGCATAGCCATGTTCCGTGAGAAGGCTGCTCACCAGATCCGCCTGTTCCAGCCGCTCCTGTGGGCCGGGCAGGGCGCTCTCGGCAATGAGGTTTTGGTGCTTCTTCATCCATGGCACATGGGCATAGCCGAAAACGGCGATGCGATCCGGCTTCAGCTTCAGGGCTGTTTCCACCGTGTGGCGTACCGAGGCGGCATCCTGATGGGGCAGGCCATACATCAGGTCCAGATTGATGGAGGGCACGCCCGCCGCGCGCAAAGCCTGTGCCACGGCTGCGGTCTCTTCTTCCGTCTGCTCGCGGCCAATGGCCTTTTGCACATCGGGGTTGAAATCCTGCACGCCGAGGCTGGCGCGGTTGAACCCTTCCCGAGCAAGAATGGCGACCTTCTCCGGCCCGGTCACGCGCGGGTCGATCTCAATGGCGATCTCGGCATCCGGGCTGAAACGGAAGACGGAGCGCAGACGCCCCATGATGGCCGCGAAATCCTCGCCGGCCAGCATGGTGGGCGTGCCGCCGCCAAAATGCAGATGGGTGAGGGTGAGGCGATGGGGCAGGTGGGCTGCCACCAGAGCAATCTCCTGCACCAGCCGGCGGGCATAAGCCTCTACCGGCTCACGCCGGCGTACGACGGCTGTCTGGCACCCGCAATACAGGCACAGCTCGGCGCAGAAGGGCACATGAATATAGACCGACACCGCCGCATCCGCCGGCAGGGCCGCAAGCCAGTTCGCATAGGTTGCGGCATCCACTTGCGGGGTGAAGTGCGGCGCGGTGGGGTAGCTGGTATAGCGCGGCACCGGCTGGCCATAGCGGGCCAGAAGCATGGATGGGGTGAGTGCGGGGGCGGCAGGGCTGAGATTCATGTTTGGGCTGTGCTTCACGTCAGGCACCGGACGGGACAGGTCCGGCTGTGATGGTGCGGCCAGTGTGGCCTTATTTCACCCAGTCTTGAAGCCCGGAACCCGTATCTGCCTTGATATGACGCAATTTGCAGATGGGGCAGAAGCGCACAGCCTGTAGGCAGGCAAATGAAAAGGGCCCCTGAGGGGCCCTGTTCGGATTTGGATATTCGTGAAGCCTGTCACACATCTTCTCAATAGGAGAGGAAGGCACCGGCAAACAGGCCTTCGGCCCGGTCATCCCCCGCCAGCTTGATGCGATACTGGGCGGACAGATCCAGATAAGAGCGCGGGGCGGTATATTCATCCTCATTGAACCAGTAGCGCGCCGTCAGCCCCGGCCCGATGCCCAGCCCGAAGGGGGTGGCGTAGCCGGTATCATAACTGCCGCCAAAGGCGAGGAAGGGCCACAGAACCAGCCGGTCGCTGATGGCGTCCATGCGATAGGCGTGGCCATAGCGCAGTTCGAAGGTGGACACTGTCTGTGGCTGGCTGGTGTAATAATTATAGTCGGCATAAATCTGCCAGGCGCGCCAGTTGTCGACATCCACTCGCAGATCCGTGCCTTCCCCACGGGAATAGGCCACGCGCAACAGCCAGTCCTCGCGGGTATATTTGCCGGCGGGGAACAGATAGGACGCCTCCAGCACGAGATTCTCGCTCTTGAAGGGCTTCCACCGCGCGCCCACGCTGGGCTGGAAGGTGGAAGAGCCTGTGGGCCCGCCGTTTTCATCATAGGCCGTGGCAAAGCCGCGTGCGAACAGCTCGAACAGCGCCCCGTCACGATAGCCGATATGTGGCGGGCGCCAGTAGATTTCGCCGCCCAGCCCCAGCGTGTGCTTGCCGCTGATATTGGTGGGGCCCACAAGATAGGTGTTGGGGGCAATGCCGGCCGCGCCATAACTGGCGGAGAGATAGAAGCCCCATGTGCGGGTCAGCTGCTCCACCTCGCGGCGCAGACCAAACAGATATTGCGGGTCCAACGGCAGCTTGCCATCATGATGTTCATCAATGGCAGCCTTGAGATAATCCACCGCCTGTTCATTATGATAGGTGCGGCGGGCATTATAGGCGGCCGTAATCAGGCTGGTGCCGCGCAACTGCCACTCATCATTGGCCTGTGTGAACAGCTCATAGGCCAGATCGTCCTCGCCGGCCTGGCTGGAAAGGATGGCCAGTTCCACCAACCTCATCTGTTTGAGGTCGCCGCGCTCATAAGCTTCCATGAACAGGGTGCGGGCTTCTTCCCGGCGTCCCAGCTCGTTCAGCACATTGATGCGAGCGGAAAGCATGGCGTTGCGTTCGGTGTGGGTGTGCGCGAACCGGGCGGCGCGGTCGAAGGCCGCCAGCGCCTCTTCCTTGTTGCCCTGTGCCAGCCATGTGAAGCCCAGACGGGATTGCACGGCATAGCTCTGTTCCCCGGCCAGAGGCTGCAACGCCCACAGGGCAAGATCTGGGTTTTTGGCGCCCAGCGCGGCATCGGCCAGCGCGAAGCGGACCTCACGCTTCTGGGTGCGGGAGAGGTGGCCGCTGTTCAGCGCGGCGCGATAATCATGAATGGCACCGGCATATTGATGGGCCTGCAAGCGCACATTGCCCCGCTGCACCAGAAGGGCGGCATCTCGCGGATTGTGCGCCAGCATCCGGTCCAGCAGCTTTTCCGCTTCGGCATACTGGCCGGCTCCGGTCAGGGCGGTTAGCAGAAGCTGGCTGTAGCTGCTGTTGGACGGGTCCTGGCTCAACGCCTTGCGCGCCAGTGCGACGGCTGCGCGATAATCGCGCCGCTCAAGGGCACGATAGGCGGAATTGGCGGCCTGATAACCGGGCGCGGCCGCCACGCCGGTGCCGCCGATCCATGTGCCGGGGGCACCGAAAAAGACGGAGCAGATCACGCCATAATTTGTCGGCTGGCACAACACATTAGGGGCTTCAAGCGCCAGTGCGCGAGCATCGGCCGCCGTGGCTCTGGAGCCGGAAAGGCGTGTGGCGAGCTGACGATAGGTTTTCACATCGCCGCTCTTGCCCTCTTCCAGAGGTTCAAGAAGGGCCAGTGCGCCCGCCGCATCGCCCCGCGCCAGTGCTGCATTTGCGGCGATCAGGCGGAAATTGACAATCTCCGCATCAGTGAGAATGTCCGAGCCGAGCAGATCGGAGAATGCCTGTGCGGCATGATCCGGTTTGCCGGTTTTCTGAAGCAGCCAGGCTTGCAGCACGCGGGCCAAAGGATCATTCGGATCTTCATTCAGGGCGGCATCAGCGGCATTGAGCGCGGCGCGATTGTCCCCCGAAGCGATCAGGGCATCAATCAGCACGATGCGGAAGGTCATCGTATCCGGTGAACGCGCCACCGCCTTTTGGGCCAGATCGACAGCCTTCTTGGCATGGCCCTCCTTCAGCGCCGTGATGGCGGCCTTCACATCGGGCTCGGCCAGACGCTTGTCGGTGGCGAGGCGCAGGGTTTCCAGAGCGGAATCATCGCCGGTCTTCTCGACGGCATCCTTGATGGCGGCCTCAAGCTCCGGCAGCTTGTTGGCCCGTTCCAGCGTGTTGATGAGCAGCCGGTGCCAGGCGGTATTGCCCGGATTGAGCTTCAGGGCTTCGCGGATAAGCTCCTCGGCCATGGCGTCATTGCCTTCGCGATAGGCCGCAAAGGCGGCCTGCGCGGTGACGAAGCCGGGTGTGTCCACGGCCCCTCGGCCGGGCGGCGTGGCGGCGGGCAGCAGGCTGCATACCGGCCCATAAGGCGTATCCACGCATTTCTGGAAGGGAACGGGCAGATCCTGATAAGCGGTGGCGTCCATCAGGCTCTTGTCGCGCTTGAGCGCTTCGGCGGCCTCCATGCGCAGGGCTACAGCCGGGTCCGGCCGGTCTCCCAGTGGTTTGAGAACCGCCAGCGCCCGGCCCGGATTGCCAGCCGCCAGCGCGGCATCGGCGACGATGATGCGGGCATTGCGCTCGGTCTCGCCGGTCAGCACCTCATCCTTCAGGGCATCATCAAAATCGGCATTGGCTTCCTTGATCCGGCCAAGGCGCTCGCGCAGATAGCCGCGCATGAGCCGGGGCAGGAAGGATGTTGGGTCCGTGGCAACAGCCGCTTCCGCAGCCTGCTCGGCCTCGCGCAGGCGGTGATCGGCCAGCAGGGCATAAACCAGCAGCATGTGATAGCTGAGATCATCCGGCACCAGATCAATGGCCTTGCGCGCCTCGGCAATTGCGGTTTTGGCGTCATGCGCCTCCAGCGCCTTGTTGGCGGCCAGGGAGGGGGCCTGCGCCTGTATCTTCGCCTGGGCGCGCAGACGCGCCAACAGGGCGGGGTCCTTGATGCCGCTGGCCACGGCCTCCTTGCCGGTGGCGATGGCTTCCGGGAGGCGGCCATCCGCCTCCAGCGCATCCATCAGCAGCAACCAGAGCTGGGGCACATCCGGGCGCAGTTTCAGCGCCTTTTCCACCAGCGGGATGGTGCGGCGATAATCTTTCTGATTGTAGGCCAGATAGGCCTGGTTCGCGAGGTTCCACGCCGCGCCGGTGAGGCCGGGAGGCACGGGCCTTGCGGTTTCGTCTGGCAGGGCGGCGCTATTGCGCAGCCCTGTGGCCGGAAGACCGGAACCCGTCTGGGCCAATGCGGGGTCCGCAACGATCAGGCTCATGGCACTGACCGATGCAGCCAGAAGCAGGCCTGAGGCGAGACGCTTCAAACCTGTGGTCGTGTCCCGGAATGTCGCCGGGGCGAGATCAGTGCGGAGATGGATCGCGGTCTTCATGCCGCGACATTCGGGGAAAATGCTTAAATCACAGTTAACCTTAACAAGTGGCTGCGGGTTTGAGCGTGGAGGCCGTAAGGGCTGTTTTCAGGACGAGCCTGTCGGCCGTGCCGGGGGTAACATGCTGGGGTAAGAGGCCGCTGTCTGGTGCGCTGTGCATGATGCCTGCACATCTGTGCATATGTGCTCTGCCTGCTTCTTGCCTTCCTCAGGCTGTCCTCACCTTGCTCCCCGCGGGCGCGGCTGCTAAGAGCCGCCATCCGCGCGCGTGTGCGGCTGACCAGAGCATTTTGGCGAAAGGCGCAAGCTGATCGCATCTGAAAATGTGGCGATTCAACAGGTAAGATCGTGCCGCGCCCTGAAGGACGCAGCATGGCTCTGCCCCCCAACAGACAGGTGATTCCCATGGCGATCGAGCGCACCTTCTCGATCATCAAGCCCGATGCGACCCGTCGTAACCTCACCGGCGCGATCAACGCCGTGATCGAGGGCGCGGGCCTGCGCATTATTGCGCAGCGTCGTGTGCAGATGACCAAGGCCCAGGCCGAGACCTTCTACGCCGTTCACAGCGAGCGCCCCTTCTTCGGCGAACTCGTGGCGTTCATGACCTCCGGCCCTGTGGTCGTGCAGGTGCTGGAAGGCGAGAACGCCGTGGCCAAGTATCGTGAAGTGATGGGCGCCACCAATCCGGCCAATGCCGATGAGGGCACCATTCGCAAGCAGTTCGCTGAATCCATCGAGGCGAACTCCGTGCATGGCTCGGACAGCAATGAGAATGCGGCGGTGGAAATCGCCCAGTTCTTCGCCGGCAACGACATCGTCGGCTGATGCCTTTGTTCCGCGCCTGGCCCGGATCAGGCGCGGACATTCTTTGCCGGAAAACCGGCAGCCTGTGTCTTATCCGTTTGCATATGCCGTGTTTCCGTGTGCCGCGCCCTTTCTGTTTCATGTGAAACATTGTGTGTGCGCATATGAGAGCCAGCTTCAGGCCCGCATGTGCATGTCGTCTGCGTCTGGCAGGACCCGGATGCGCTTCAGGCGCGCTTTACGCACCTGCACACAAGGGCGTAAACAAGGTCGCATCTTGCGCCAGCCCGGCCTTTGGCCCCGCTGGCCCGGCCTTTTCCGGATATGACGGACTTTCTTCCATGATGGATATTACTGCCGCGACCTTCTGGGTCTCGTTGCTGCAGATCATCTGGATCGACCTGCTATTGTCGGGCGATAATGCGGTGGTCATTGCGTTGGCCTGCCGCTCCCTGCCGAAGAAGCAGCGCAAATGGGGCATTTTGCTGGGTGCGGCTGCTGCGGTGGTGCTGCGCATCATGTTCGCCTTGCTGGTGACGCTGCTGCTGGGCATTCCCTTTCTCAAGGTCGCGGGCGGCTTGTTGCTGTTGTGGATCGCCGTCAAGCTGGTGACAGATGATGGCGGGGAGGCGCATGAAGTCGCCGCCTCGGATAGTCTCTTCAAGGCGGTGCGGACCATCGCCATCGCAGATGCCGTCATGAGCCTGGATAATGTGGTGGCTATTGCGGCAGCTTCGCGCGGCCACCCGGAGCTGTTTGTTGTGGGGCTGTTGCTCACCATTCCGCTGATCGTGTTTGGCTCGCAGATGATGTTGGCCGTGCTGACGCGCTTCCCCATTCTCATCTGGGCGGGTGCTGCGCTGCTGGGCTGGATTGCCGGTGAAATGCTGATGGGTGACGCCATCGTGTTGCAGGCTCTGCAAGCCCATGATGCAGCGCTTGTGCAGCCGGATGCTGAATCGCCGGTGGGCCTGCATGCCGTGGCCTTTGTGCGCCATATCGCCAGTATTATTGGTGCGGTCTTCGTGGTGGGGCTTGGCTGGTTTATCAGCCGAAGAGGAAGCGGCAGTACGCCGACACCTGCCTGATTGTAAAAACCCCGGCCTGCGCGCCGGGGTTTTTTATTGCGTCTGCCGTTCCGCAATGATGGCAAAATTACGTCTGCCCTGTCGCCAAGCTGTCAGGAAATCCATATAGTTCTGAAACATCATGGCCTTTGGGGAAACTGCATGTGGGGGGCAGCCGGAGGTGGAAATGTCATCAGGGCAACAGAACTGAGCTCAGGGGAGCATACAGCATGAGGGCTATTCGGATTCCGGTCATGGCGGCGGCGCTGCTGCTGACAGGATGGGCGGGAGGCGCCATCGGGGCTGCGCAGGCGCAGACCATGAGCTACGCTCAGGCCGGTGCATTGCTGGCCAAAAGCTGTGGGCCGGACATCAACAAGTTCTGTTCCAAGGCGAACCTCGGCTCCGCAAATCTGGGACCCGGTGGCGTTCGGGAGTGCATGCAGGCGAACCTTTCCAAGGTCAGCCAGAAGTGCAAGGTGGATTTCGCCGTGGCGGCGGCCTCCATTGCCGAACGTGAGGCCGCGCAGGATGCCATCGAGAAAGTGTGCGGGCGTGATGCCGCGCAGCTTTGCCGGGGCATGATCCCGCAGGATGGCAACCTCCTGTCCTGCCTGTTGCAGGCTGAGAAGGCGGTGAGCAAGGCTTGCAACGCCGCCATCACCAATGCCGGCTATCGCTGAGCCCCGCCCCGTGAACGCTACAAGAAGGACGACCCGGATGATGTCGCCTCTGCCCCGCCTTGCGCTGATGGCCGCTCTTGCGTTGCCTGCCGCGCCAGCCCTTGCCCAGAGTTCTCTCACTGATACGCAGATTCTCCAGAGCCTTGAGGGACTTACGGAGAATGACAAAAGCATCACCGCGCAGGAAATGCGCGCAATGGTGCAGAAGCATATGGCGGAGAATCCGGGTGAAAGCCTGCAACGCCCTTCGCTGGCCTTGCAGTTGGACAAGCTGCCCCAGATCAATGTGCAGATTCAGTTCCGGCTGAACTCGGCCATTATCGAGCCGCGCTCCTACGCCACCATTGGCGCTATCGCCGATGCCATGCACAACCCCGTTCTGCATGGGTACAGGTTCATCGTGACGGGTAACACCGATGTCACCGGCCCGCGTGAGTTCAATCTCAAGCTCAGCCAGGAGCGTGCGGATGCGGTGGTGAATGCGCTCATTGGCGTGTTCAATGTCAGCCCCTTGCGGCTGGAGGCCGTGGGCCTGGGTGAAGAAGTGCTGATTGACCCGAAGAACCCCACCGGAGCGATCAATCGCCGGGTGCAGATTTTCACTGTTGGCCGTGTGGACCCGCGTCCGCCCAAGCCGATCAAGTGACAAGCGGGTCGAGCAAACGGCAGATCCCGTGATCTGACACCCTTCGGCTTGGCGGCTTTCGGGTTGGCCGGGCCGGTATGGTGGAGATTGAACGCAAAAGGCCCCGGCAGCAGATGCGCCGGGGCCTTTTGCGTTCATATCCGTGGGTGTCGGTTCATACCGAAGGGGAGATCAGCGGGGCCGGTCCCGGCTGCATGCCGCTGATGCGCACCCGCTCATTCTCCACAGTCAGGCGGTCCGCCGCGAGCAGCTCCAGCCCCTTGGGATAGATGATATGCTCTTGTGTGAGCACGCGAGCGGCCAGTGTATCTGGCGTATCATCCGCCTCGATCGGTACAACAGCCTGAAGGATGATGGGGCCAGCATCCATTTCAGCACGCACGAAATGCACCGTGCAGCCATGAACGCGCACGCCCATCTCCAGCGCCCGCTCATGGGTATGCAGGCCCTTGAAACTGGGCAGGATGGAGGGATGCACATTAATCATCCGGTCCTGCCACTGTTCCACCAGCCATGGCGTGAGCAGGCGCATGAAGCCGGCGAGGCAGACGATCTCGATACCTTCTTCACGCAGCAGGCCATCCAGTGCGGTATCGAAGGCGGCGCGGTCGGCATATCCCCTGTGGCTCAGCACGCGGGTGGGCACGCCATGGGACGCCGCAAACTCCAGCCCTGCGGCATCTTCCCGGTTGGACAGGACGAGGTCGATCTTCGCCGGAAAATCATCCTGTTGCGCCGCCTTTACCAGCGCGGCCATATTGGAGCCGCGCCCGGAAATGAGAACGGCGGTCCGCTTCCGGTGGGGGTTCATGCGGAAAATCCGAAATCGGCCACACCTTCATAGGCGACGGCCGGGGCGGCATCGGCAGCCTGATCGCCGGCGGCTTCAATGCTGCCCAGGCGGGTCACGCTTTCTCCCTGTACCATCAGGGCGGCGCTCACCGCATCTGCGGCATCCGCGGGCACCACGACAACCATGCCGATACCGCAATTGAAGGCACGCAGCATTTCTTCCGCATCCACATTGCCGGTGGTGGCCAGCCAGCGGAACACGGGCGGCACATCAAGCGCGGCAAGGTCAATGCGGGCGCGCGTGCCCTTCGGCAGCACGCGCGGCAGATTCTCAGTGAGGCCGCCGCCGGTAATATGGGCCAGCGCCTTGATGGAGCCGGTAGAGCGAATCACCGAAAGCAGGCTCTTCACATAAAGGCGGGTGGGGGTCAGCAGCGCCGCGCCCAGCTTTTCGCCCTGTGCGAAGGGGGCCTCAGCCTCCCAGCCGAGGCCGGAACGCTCGACAATCCGGCGCACCAGCGAATAACCATTGGAATGCACGCCGGCGGAGGCCAGACCCAGCAATACGTCACCGGGGCCGATATCGGCGCGCGGCAACAACTGTTCGCGTTCCACGGCGCCAACGCAGAAGCCGGCGAGGTCGTAATCGCCATCCTTGTACATGCCGGGCATTTCAGCGGTTTCACCGCCGATCAGCGCGCAGCCGGATTCCTTGCAGGCACGCGCCACGCCAGAAACAATATGCGCCCCCACATCCGGCGCGAGCCGCCCGGTGGCGAAATAATCCAGAAAAAACAGAGGCTCCGCGCCCTGCACCACCAGATCGTTCACGCACATGGCCACAAGGTCGATGCCGATGGTGTCATGTACGCCGGTGTCGATGGCGATTTTCAGCTTGGTGCCGACGCCATCGGTGGCGGCGATCAGCAGCGGGTCCTTGAAACCGGCTGCCTTCATGTCAAACACGCCGCCAAAGCCGCCAATATCGGCATCTGCGCCGGGGCGGGCCGTGGCCTTCACCAGCGGCTTGATGAGATCGACAAGGCGATTGCCGGCGTCGATATCGACCCCCGCATCGCGATAGGAAAGTCCGTCCTGAGCCATAGGGTCCTCACGCTTGCGCGGGGCTTAACGGTGAATGGCACGCAAGGCAAGTCAAGCCCGCGCATGGCAGCCAGAAAATGCCGCATGCGCCTTGCCTGAGCGCGAAATAAGATCAAGGGCTTGCTCGCGCGAGAAGCAGGCCGGGGCCAGCGGAAGCGCACGGAAGAGATGGCCCTTGATGTGGGGCATGATGATGTGGAGCCTTGCAATCCGAAGTTGTGGTGGTCGGAAAATCAAAGTTTCTACATCTCGTCCGCAGGTCCTTCATTTGGGTGCGTTGCGTGTGAGGAGATATTCTCCGCCTCATGTAACGCATTGACAATAAAAGGAATATATGCGGCCGCCCCTTTTGGTGCTAAAAGATGTGCCGGAAAATTATCTAGAAGTCCGAAGCAATGCCGCCCACTTCCCAGTCTCCATAACGCACAGGTTCCGGCCCATCACGGCCATTCAGCTCGCGCGGGCGCTCACGCACTGCGGCATCAATCTGCGCCCGGCGGGCCTCGGCTTCGGCCAGTGCGCGTTTTGCCGCTTCACTCAATGGCTTGCGGGCCGCCCCGGAGATGGAGGGGGTGGTTGAGGTGGGAGAAGAAGTTTCACTCATGTCATGTTCCCGTTCGGGTGTGGCGGATGCGGAAGGTGAGGAACATTCGCGCCAAAGCTGCATGGATTCCTTGCCATATCGTAGCAAAGCATGTTAGCGCAGCGCGCGCCTTCGGGCTCATCTTATCAAAGCCTGCAACATATGGAGATGCGCATGGCGACGCAGAATGGCGGTCCCACCCAGAACCAGGCGCCGTCGCTGAACGTGCTCGCGCAGTACATCAAGGATTTTTCCTTCGAAAATCCCAATGCGCCGCGTTCCCTCGGTGCGCCCCAGAGCCAGCCTGATGTGAATATTCAGATTCATGTCAATGCCAAGCCGGGCGCGAACAATGAGTTCGAGGTGGAGCTGAAGGTTGAGGGCGGCGCGAAGGTTGGCGGTGAAACGCTTTTCGCCTTCGAGCTGGTCTATGCCGGTATCTTCCGCGTGCTGAACGTGCCGGAGCAGGCGCTGCAGCCGGTGGTTCTCATCGAGTGCCCGCGCATGCTGTTCCCCTTCGCACGTCAGATCATCGCAGAAGCCGTGCGCAATGGCGGCTTCCCGCCGCTGCTGATTGATCCGGTGGATTTCACCGCCCTGTATCAGCAGCGCTTGCAGGAAAATGCAGCGGCGCAGCAGCCTGCCGGCCAAGCCTGATATCAGCTTCGCCAGTCAGTCTGCGCCGGGGCTTCCGGCGCGTCCAGTCTGTAAAAATCAACACCGCGCAGGCAGCCTGCGCGGTGTTTTTTCATGTTCAAATGCAGGCCCGGTTCTGTATCCGGGCCTGATGATGCCCCCGCAGGTGGCTTCACTTTTCCGCAGCGAGCGTCTTCAGCCAGGCCTCGGCCTGCTCGCGCACCCGCACCGGCGAGGTGCCGCCATAGCTCACGCGGCTTTCCACGGAGCGCTCGACCGAGAGCACAGAGAACACATCATTGGTGATGCGCGCATCGACGCCCTGCATGTCGGCGAGAGAGAGCTCCTCCAGCGCAATGTTGCGGTCGGAAGCCAGCCCCACAATGCGCCCGGTGATGTGGTGCGCCTCGCGGAAGGGGATGTTGAGCGCGCGCACCAGCCAGTCGGCCAGATCGGTGGCGGTGGAATAGCCCTGTCCGGCGGCAGCCTTCATGCGTTCGGCGTCGGGTGTCATGTCCCGCACCATGCCGGCCGTGGCGGCGATCACCAGAGAGAGCGCGGAAAGGGCGTCGAACGCACCTTCCTTATCTTCCTGCATATCCTTCGCATAGGCCAGCGGCAGGCCCTTCATCACCACCAGAATGCCGGTGAGCGCACCGATGATGCGCCCGGCCTTGGCGCGCACCAGTTCGGCGGCATCCGGGTTACGCTTCTGCGGCATGATGGAGGAGCCGGTGGTGAAGGCGTCTGTCAGCTTCACCAGTGCGAAGGAGGGCGATGTCCAGATCACCACTTCCTCGGCGAAGCGCGACAGATGCACGGCGCAGATGGAGGCCGCAGAGAGCACTTCCATCACGAAATCACGATCCGAGACCGAATCCAGAGAATTGGCTGTGGGCCGGTCAAAACCCAGCGCCTTTGCGGTGGCTTCGCGATCAATGGGGAAGGAGGTGCCGGCCAGCGCCGCTGAACCCAGCGGGCATTCATTCAGCCGCGTACGGGCATCGGCCAGGCGGCTGCGATCGCGACGGGTCATCTCCACATAGGCCATGAGATGATGGCCGAAGGTCACCGGCTGGGCGGTCTGAAGGTGGGTGAAGCCGGGCATCACCGTGCCGGCTTCGGCCAGCGCCTTTTCGGCCAGCGCCCTTTGCAGATCGGCCAGCTGGGCATCCAGCGTGTCGATGGTGTCGCGCACATAAAGACGGAAATCGGTCGCGACCTGATCGTTGCGCGAGCGGGCCGTATGCAGGCGGCCGGCCGAAGGGCCGATCATGTCCGCAAGGCGTGCTTCCACATTCATGTGAATGTCTTCAAGATCACGGCGGAAAGCGAAGTTGCCGGCCTCGATCTCTTCGAGAATGGTATCCAGCCCGCGGGTGATGGCGGCGATATCCTCCTGCGTCACAATGCCCTGCTTCGCCAGCATGGCGGCATGGGCCTTGGAACCGGCGATATCCTGGGCATATAGACGCTGGTCAAAACCGATGGAGGCGTTGATTTCCTCCATGATAGCGTCCGGGGCGGAGGTGAAACGCCCGCCCCACATCTTGTTACTCATGACGGACCTCCGCTGATGACTTCTCCCGACCCGGATCGCATGTCCGGCAACGCTCCCTCCGGTGCGGAAGAGAGCGGGCCAGGCGCTGGCGCACGTCGCAACATGCGCTTTGCCGGGCTTGTGGCGCTGGCCATGCTGGCCGGTGCCACAACGGGTGTGCTCGCCCTATACGGGATGAACCGCCTCTCCGGCAATGCGCAAGGCAGGCAAAACGCACCGGAGCCGGTGGAGATATCCGGTGAAACGGACGTATCGGCCGAGGTCTGTGCGGGTGCGCCGGCGCGGGCGGCGGCCCTTGCGCCCTTGGTGCGGGGCGAGATTGGCAAGCTGCAACTGGCCACCGCCGGCCCGCGTCCGCTGCCGCCTCTCAGCTTTACGGGGCCGCAAGGGCAGATACGCAGCCTTGCGGATTTTCGGGGGCGTGTGGTGTTGCTCAATCTGTGGGCCACATGGTGCCCCTCCTGCCGTGAGGAGATGCCGGCGCTTGATCGGTTGCAGCAGAAACTGGGCGGGCCGGCCTTCGAGGTGGTGACGATCAATCTGGACAGACGCGATCCGGCGAAGCCGCAGGCTTTTTTTGACGATGTGGGGGTGCGTCACCTGGCCCTCAATACGGATGTGAGCCTGGGCAGTTTTCAGGCCCTGCGCCGTGTAGGGCGTGCCTTTGGCCTGCCATCTACCGTGCTGGTGGATGGGCGCGGGTGCGAACTGGGCTTTCTGGCAGGGCCGGCGGCCTGGGATGATGAGGAGGCCGTGGCCCTGTTGCATGCCGCCATTGAGGCTGAAAAGCCGGAAAAAAGGCTGGCGAACTGAGCTGTGCACGCGGCGATAGCAGGTCCGGCTACATCAACCATAATGCGATTTCAGATCAGGAATTTCAGAATTATTCCTTGAGTGTAACACAAAGATAAGTTTCGCTGCGCATTAAAGGTAAGCAAGGGTTGGGTGGCGGCGGTTGTTCGCGCCGTACTGGTTTTGCGTTTTCACACTTCCCCTTTTTGCATTCGTGGCTTTCTGCGGGTCAGCAGAGCCGATCTGTCTTATGGGATGGATTGTGTCGTTCTGCTGGGTTGTGGCTCGAATCGCCGGGGGTGGCGACTTGAAGATACTGACCATATTCGGCACGCGGCCGGAGGCCATCAAGATGGCGCCTCTGGTGCAGGAACTGGCGCGTGAGCCGTCTGTGACATCTGTCGTCTGTGTCACCGGCCAGCACCGTGAGATGCTGGATCAGGTGCTGGATGCTTTCAATATCAGGCCGGATTTTGATCTGGCGCTGATGGCGGCCAATCAGGGGCTGAACGGGCTTTCAAGCGCCGCGCTGTCCGCGCTGGACCCGGTGCTGGAGCAGGTGCAGCCGGATCGTGTGCTGGTGCATGGCGACACCACCACCGCCATGGCGGCCGCGCTGGCTGCTTTTCATCGTCGTATTCCCGTGGGCCATGTGGAGGCGGGGCTGCGCACCTATCATCTGGACCGGCCTTTCCCCGAGGAAATGAACCGTCGGGTGGTGGATGTGGTGAGCGATCTGCTGTTCGCCCCCACGCCCCGCGCCAGTGAAAACCTGATGGGTGAGCGGCTGGAAGGGCGCATTTTCGTCACCGGCAATACGGTGATTGATGCGCTGATGGCCACTCAGGCGCGCATCGCCGCCGATGAGGCATTGCGCGCCACGCTGGATGCACCCTTTGCGCATCTGGAACCGTCCCGCCGCCTGTTGCTTGTCACCGGCCACCGGCGCGAAAATTTCGGTGAGGGCTTCCTTCAAATCTGCAAGGCGCTCGGCGAGATTGCGCAGCGTGATGATGTCGAGATCGTCTATCCTGTCCATCTCAACCCCAATGTGCGTGAGCCGGTGCGCAAGGCCCTTTCCGGCCATGCCAATGTGCATCTCATTGCGCCGCTGGATTACCTGCCCTTCCAGCGCCTGATGCAGCGCGCCGATATTGTGCTGACCGATTCCGGTGGCGTGCAGGAGGAAGCCCCGGCACTGGGCAAGCCCGTGCTGGTGATGCGGGATGTGACCGAGCGACCGGAAGCGGTGGAGGCTGGCACTGTTCAGCTGGTGGGCACCCGCGCATCGGCCATCATGTCCGCCGTTTCCGCCCTGCTGGATGATGCCGGCACATATGCCAGCTTCGCCAGCCGCGCCAATCCTTATGGTGACGGGCTGGCCTGTCGCCGCATTGTGGACGCCATTTGCGGCCGTCCCGTCAAGGCTTTCGCCCCCGCGCCTTCAGCCCGGTTGCAGCCTGGCAGCCCTGATGGCGCCGCGTCGATTCCCCTTCGTTCTGCCTCGAGATCCTGATCATGACCGCACGTTTTTCATTCCGCCCCGCGCGTACGCTTCCAGCCGGCCTGTTCGTTCTGCTTCTCATGAGTGGGCCGATGGGCGGGCAGGCTCTGGCACAGGGGGCGGATGTTCTCGCCTCTGTGCTGAAGGACCGGATCTCGGATCAGATGGTGACCCGGCGGATTTCGCTGGCTGAAATGGGCATGGATGAGCCCGTGGTGTTCCAGGGCATGGACATGCGGCGCGAAATCTATCTGCCGGTTCCTGCCGGGGTGCCGTTGCAGGATGCCTCCATCGTTGTGGATGGGGATTATCTGCGCGGGGATGGCGGGCGCACCACGGCGGTCTTCTCTGTGGATGGCGCGCCTCTGGTGGCGCGCAACCTGCAGGGCGATCAGGGCGTGGTGGATCTGACCTTCCCGGTCAATGGCAAGCCGCGCCCCAGTGGCTTCGTGCGCTTCGGGGTCTCCTGGGCCTCTGTCATCAGCGACGTGCTGTGCGGCGATGAGCGGGCTATCGGCAATGTGCTGAAGCTGTGGCCCAACAGCCATTTCACCTATTCCTATGACGCCAGCCATGTGCGTGACATCTCCACCGCGTGGAGCGCCATGCCGGGGCGTGGCAGCCTGCTGGTGCCCCATGGCACGCTCTCCAAGGCCGGCTTCGACACCGCATGGCGGGTGGGGCTGGCGCTGGAGCTTTCCGGCAAGAAGCTTGTCGTCAAGCGTCTGCCGGCGGTGGGAGACAGCGTTGATCTTTCCGGCCTGGATGTGCCCTTCGGCCTGCGCAATGTGGCGCCCTTCTCCAGCCTGGTTGATGCCGGCTCGGCCTACCAGATCCGCAATGAGGCCGAGATTGGCGCTCTGCTGATGTTGCCGGGCTCGCCCTTTGCGGCGGATATGGCGGTGGCGGATCAGCAGCTGATGCAACAGGTCAGCGCCGCGCTTGATGCGCTGGGCGCGAGCATGGGCAGCGCGTCTCCCCTGTTTCAGGAGTGGCGTGAGAAGGCCGCCAGCCTGGGCGCTTCCCGGATTGGTGAGAACGAACTGAGCCTGCAAACACTGGCGGGGCGTCCGCTGATTGCGGTGGGCCCCGGCGCTGGCGCAAAAGCCTCCGCCCTGTTCGACAGTTTCTGGCGGGGCGTTGTTTCCGGCACCAGCGTTACCGTTGAGGCCGCTGAAACCCTGCCTGTGAACCGTTCGCGCCTGCCGCTGTCCGATTTCGGGGGCGCGGGTGGCAATCTGGAGGTGGTTTCCCGCGGGGATTGGGTGGTCAATTTCGACCTTGCCGCAGCCGCTGGCGGGCACAGCCTGCCGAGCCGCCTGAATGTGGATGTGGCGGCTGCGCCGGGCGCTTCCTCCAGCGCGCCGGTCGTCTCCCTGTTCCTGAATGATGTGCTGCTGGCGGCGCGCCAGATGAAAGCCAATGGCGCGCCGGAAGAACTTTCCGCCGCCATTCCCACCTATGCGCTTGCAGCCAGCAACACGGTGCGTGTCAGCTTCCAGCGCCAGCCGGTGAGCGATCGTTGCCGCGAGACGCCTCAGGCCTTTCCGGCCGCCGTGCTGCCCTCCAGCACTCTGGAGCTGGGCGGCAAGGTTGCCAGTGCTGATTTTCTGGGCGTGATCTCCGGCATGGGCGAGGGGGCGCATCTTGTCATTCCCGAATCCTATCTGGCCACACCGCGTGAAAGCGTGGTGCGTGTGGTGCGGGCTGCTGCTGCTGCGGGCGTGTCTGCTGGCCATGCAACGTTGGATGTGAAAGAGGGCGGGGCCGCCTTCCCGGCATCCGGCACCTTCCTGGCCATGGATGTGCCGGTGGAGAATGTGACCCTGAAGGCCCGCGTGGAGGGGGAGCGCCTGATTATCGGCGCCAATGAGGAGCGTCGCATTCTCGATATTTCGGGGCTGAAGAATATTGCCGTTGCGCAGGCCGTTCATGCCGGTTCCGACCGCGGCATCATCTGGCAGAGCGTGGGTGATGTGGCCATGGTGCCGCAAAAGCCGGTGCGTCTTTCTCGCGGGGATGTGGCGCTGATCGGGCCGGAAGGGGTGCAGGCGGCCATGTTCGCCAGCGGGGCCGATGCCGGTGAGGTGCGTGTGGCCGAAACGGACAGCTTCGCGGGCACGTTGCAGCGCCTGTGGCAGAATTCTGCAAGCTGGGGCCTGCCGCTGGGCGTGGCTGTTGCCGGGCTGTTCTTCCTGCTTCTGGTTCGCGCGGCCATCGTGCGTCGCCGGGGCAACTGAGGTTCGCGGGAAACGCCACCATGTCGCTTTACTGGCCCTACCTTCTCGCCGACTATATTCGGTTCATCGAATATGCCGCAGCCGTGGTGGCGGTCCTCATCCTCCTGTCCTCGCTGGATGACCTGTTCGTGGATGCCTGGTACTGGGTCCGCCGGGTCTATCGCAGTCTTGTGGTGGAGCCGTTCATCCGGCCCCTGACCATCAATGCGCTGTATCAGAAGGACGAGCAGCCCATCGCCATCATGATTCCGGCCTGGCAGGAATCGGATGTGATCGCGGCGATGATCGAGAACATGGTGAGTGTGCTCGATTATCGCCGCTACATGATCTTCGTCGGCACCTATCCGAATGATCCGGAAACCATCCATGAGGTGGAGCGGATGCGCCGGCGTTACAAGCAGCTTGTGCGGGTGGAGCTGACCAATCCCGGACCCAGCAACAAGGCGGATTGTCTCAATCAGGTGGTGGACGCCATCTTCGCCCATGAGGAACAGACAGGCACAGCTTTCGCCGGCTTTGTACTGCATGACAGCGAGGATGTGTTGCATCCGCTGGAAATGCGTTTCTTCAACTATCTGCTGCCGCGCAAGGATCTGATCCAGGTGCCGGTGGTGTCGCTGGAACGTCACTGGTCGGAGCTTGTGGCCGGTGTCTATATGGATGAGTTCGCCGAATGGCACGCCAAGGATCTGGTGGTGCGCGAAAGCATGGGGCGCTCTGTGCCATCGGCGGGCGTTGGCACCTGCTTTTCGCGCAAGGCCTTCCTGTTTCTGCGCACCACAGGCGATGGCGAGGTGTTCAACACCTCATCTCTGACGGAGGATTATGACATCAGCGCCCGCCTGACGGCGGCTGGCATGACGGCGATCATCGCCCGTTATCCGGTCGAATACCGGGTGCGGCGCGAGACGGTGTTCGGCTTCGGGCGGAACAAGGAAATGCGCCTTGTCATGCCCCTGTGCGTGCGTGAATTTTTCCCCGACACCTTCCGCACCTCCTACCGGCAGAAGGCGCGCTGGGCGCTGGGCATCTCCTTCCAGGGTTGGGAGCAGATGGGCTGGCGCGGCAATCTGGCGGCGCGATACTTTCTGATGCGGGATCGCAAGGGCATTGTCACCGCTATTGTGACGGTGCTGGCCTATGTGCTGGCCGCGCATTTTCTGCTGTTTTATTTTGGCGGAAAGCTGGGGCTCATCACGCAGCAATATCCCTCCATCTTTTCCACGGAAGGCTGGCTGCTGGTTGTGCTGGCGCTGAATGCCGTGGCCTTTGCCTTGCGGCTGGGCCAGCGCGCCTATTTCGTTTCCGCCATCTATGGCTGGGAACAGGGCCTCATGTCCGTGCCGCGGGTGGTGATGGGCAATTTCGTGAATTTTGCCGCCATCATGCGAGCCTGGAAGCTCTATCTGGGCCATCTTCTGTTCGGGCACCGGCTGGTCTGGGACAAGACCATGCATGATTTTCCCGATCAGGATGCATTTGCGCATCGTCGTCAGCGGCTGGGTGAATTGCTCATCATGTGGCAGGCGGTGTTGCCGGAGCACCTGGAAGAAGCATTGGCCGTGCAGCAGGATCAGCAGCAGCCGCTGGGGCGTATTCTGGTCTCGCGCGGTCTGCTGGATGAAGAGACGCTGGCGGAGGCCATCGCTTATCAGGCCAATCTGCCGCGTACCCATGTGACCGAAGATATCGTGCGGGGCAGCGGGGCATTGTTGCCGCCGGATGTGATGATCCGCCATCGGGCTTTGCCGGTGGGGCGTGATGAAACCGGCACATTGGTGGTGGCCGTGATGGCGCCTCTGAGCCGGCAGGCCATTGAGGAAATACGGACGGTCACGGGCACTACGCCGGTGCAGCGCATTGCCCGCGAGAGTGAAATCAATGAGGGGCTGCGTCTGTTGCGTGGTGCCCGGCGCAGCTTCGAGAGCGGGCAGACGCCACCTCTTCTCGGGGATCTGCTTCTGGAACGCGGCCTGATGCAGCGTGAGGCTTTTGAGGCCGCCATGGCTCACTACCGGCCGGATACGGATGGGCGCATCGGCGAATATCTGGTGCGCTGTGGCATTGTCACCCCGGATGCTTTGGCGGAGACCGTGCGGGAGCAACAGCTCCGGCTCACCTCCATGCCGGCATGAGTCCCGTTAGCGCCCTTGCGTGATCGCTCGCCGCAGGCGGGCGGTCCGCGCCGGCTGGCAAAAGGCCGGGCAGGAGGAAAATGATGCGGATGAACCGGCGCGGTCTTCTGGCGGGAAGCGCGGCCTGCGTTGCCGGGCTTGCGCTGCCCGGCGTGTCACAGGGGGCGCAAACGACAGCCTATGGCTTCACCATGCCCGACAGGACGCTGATTGATGGCATTGTCTGGCAACCCCAGCTCAGCCAGCTGGAACTGTGGGGCGAATGGGAGAGGCTGGGCGCCAGCACGCTGATGGTGCAGTGGGTCGTGGCGGACGGGATGGCCTATATGCCGGGCCTTGGCTTGCCTACGGTGGAAGACCCGCCCAACTGGGCGCGTATTTTGAAAGAGCCCTGGGCGCAAAAGATCATTCTGGGTCTGGCCACCCGCCTTCAGGAGCCCGTGGCGCGTCTGGACGTGGTGGGGCTTGTGGAACTTTCCGCTCGCATTGCCCGCCAGCCCATGCCCTTTCGGCCCGCAGCCTATTATTTCCCGGTTGAGGTCGATCCGAGCTGGCAGGAGGCGACCGCGATGGGCCCCTTGCTGGCGGATTTGCCGCGTCCGCTCTGGATCAGCGCCTATGACAACAGCAATGTCGGGCCCCGGCCGTTTGCCGAATGGGTGGCAGGCTGGCTCCCGCAGGATGTGGGGCTGATGTTTCAGGATGGGGTGGGCCTGCATATGCGCACCCCTCAGGCCGCCCGGTCCTATGGCGAAGCTCTGCGCGCGCGGCTGGGCGCTGAACGCTTCACCCTGATCGCGGAAGCCTTTCGCCCCGGCCCGGATGAGACGCTGCGTTCCGCCTCTCTGGAGGAGCTGGGGCCGCAGCTTCAGGCCTATCAGGGGTTCGCGGTACTGGTCTTCGACGGGCCCACCTATCTGAATCGCAAGCTGATCTACGGGCTGGAACGCGATTACATGCAGGCGAGCGCGCCACAGAAATCGGAACAGGCGGGCGGTTGAAGAGCGCGCGATCTGGCATAATGACCACAATAGCGAGGCGGTGCCTTGCGGAAGGCCCGTATCAGGATGCTACAAAGAGAAATACGCTCTGCATGCGGGGCGTGAAGGAGGCTCTTTCATGGTGGGAGGCATTGTCGCCGTGCTGAATGAAACCATTCGTCCGTCCGTGCGGAGGGGTATGAGCAAGGCCATATTGTGCGCCCTGTTTTCCGGGTCTGTCCTGTTGGCCAGCCTGCCGGCGCAGGCGCAGCAGGGCGAAGGCTCAAGCCAGAATACGCAATGGGCCACCTGCCTTGAGGCGATTGTGGCGGTGCAGAACCAGCTTCAGAAGACCACGCCCCCGCCCAGTGAACCGGCCGAGCAGGCGCAGTCCATCGCGGCGCAGGATTCTGCGCAGCCGACGCCCGGCTCGCTGGCTGCCGCAGGGCTGGACCAGCCAACCTCCGGGGCGATGGGGGCGCTGAATGAAGCCATGAACCTTCAGGCGGCAGGTGATGAGGCCGGCTGCTTCAAGGCGGTGGCCAAGGCGCGCGAACTGGCGGGCCTGAACTGAAGCATTGTGTGTGCCCACGGCCGGCGCGGAGTATGCCGGGCCGTGGGTTTTCGGGCCGTGGTTTTATGGGCGCGTGTATGTTCAGATGCTGTCGCGCAAGGCGTACCAGGTGAGCCCCGCCACCAGCAGCGGATAACGCATCAGCGCTCCGCCGGGAAACTGGGGCACTGGCAGCTTTTCCAGCAGTTCCAGCCGGCCTGGCCGGCCCAGCACCGCCTCAGCCAGAATTTTACCAAACAGCGGCGCCAGCATCACACCCTGTCCGCTATAGCCAGCCGAAATCAGCACTGCACCGGAGCGGCGGCGCACATAGGGCAGGCGGGTGAGGGTGATGCCCAGAACGCCGCCCCAGCCATATTCAAGCGGAACATCTGCAAGCTGGGGAAAGATCTTCAGCATATAGGGGCGCACGAAACCGGGCACATCTTCCAGCAGGGCGCGCCGGTAGCTTTCACCACCGCCAAACAGCAGGCGTCCATCCGGTGACAGGCGGAAATAATTCACCACGAAACGGCTGTCTGCCACGGCCGCATTATTGGCGATAATCTCATGCGCCCGCTCCCCCAGCGGAGCGGTGGCGGCGATATAATTGCAGATGGGCATGATATGGGCATCCACCTTCCGGTCCAGCCCGTCCATCAGCCCGTTTCCGCATTCCAGCAGAAATTCAGCCTCCACCTGTGCGCCGTTCTGGGTGGTGATGTGCACGCCCTGTGTCTCTTCCACCTTCACGATGCGGCTGTGTTCGTGGATCTGCGCCCCGGCCTTCATCGCGGCCAGCGCCAGTCCACGGGCGAAGTTGAGGGGGTGCAGATGCCCGCCAGCCTTATCCAGCGCCCCGCCATAATAGGCCCGCGATCCCACCAGTGCGCGGATTTCCTCCCGGCTCAGCGGCTGCATGGCCTCATAGCCATAGCGATCACGCAGATGTGCTGCATAGGCGTGGGTTTCTGCGACATAGCGCGACCTGTGATCGGCAAGGATCAGGCCCTCCGTCAGATCGCAGGCAATGCCATGCCGGGCCACCAGATCATACACCAGCGCCTTGGCTTCTTCGGCCAGATCCCATAGCTTGCGGGCGTCTTCCTGACCGAGCGCCTTCTCCAGAAAAAACTGGTCGCGCCTTTGGCCGGTATGAAGCTGCCCGCCATTGCGCCCGGATGCGCCGGAGCCGATCTGGCCGGCTTCCAGCACCACGACATCCAGCCCCGCCTCTGCCAGATGCAGGGCCGCGGAAAGCCCGGTGTAGCCCGCGCCCAGAATGCAGACATCCGCCTTTCGCCGGCCTTCAAGAGGGGGAAAATCCGGGCAAGGGTTTGCGGTATGAAAATACCATGAGCGGGGATGAGGCTGAATTGCAGACCCGGAAGAGCCGGAAGAGACAGGAGCAACGGAGAACGCCATGGGCCGTTCCATTCATAGAAAGCGGACCGTCTGCCCCGGTGGGTGAACCGGGTGACGGGGCGTTGAACTTGCGCGCGGCGCGCCCGATGTGGAGCGGTCCCGCCAGATGGCGGTCTTCACACATTCAGCAGCAGGAATTCCCGCTCCCATGGCGAGATGACGCGCATGAAGGTTTCAAATTCCGCCTGCTTCACCGCCGCGTAGGTGGTTACGAAGCGTCTGCCCAGCACCTCGGCCAGCGGTTCGGCTGCTTCAAAGAGGGCCACGGCTTCCTGAAGGCCGCGGGGCAGTTCGAAATCGAGCAGCTTTGCGTCACTTTCCAATGGTTCGGTGGGGCGCAGGCCCTCAACCATGCCCAGATAGCCGCAGGCCAGTGAGGCCGCAACAACCAGATAGGGGTTTGCATCGGAGGACGGCACCCGGTTTTCCACCCGTCTCGCCTCGGCGGTGGAGGGGGGAATACGCAGGCCGGCGGTGCGGTTGTCATACCCCCAGTGCACATTGATGGGCGCCATGGAATCCCGCGTGATGCGCCGGTAGGAGTTCACATAAGGTGCCAGAATGCACATGACTGCCGGCAGATATTTCTGCTGGCCGGCAATATAGGAGAAGAATTCCGGTGTTGGGTCCCCCTCCTCATCGGAGAAGATGGTGCGCCCTGTCGCCAGAGATATCACCGACTGGTGAATATGCATGGCACTGCCGGGTTCATTGGCGATGGGCTTGGCCATGAAGGTGGCGTAGGTCTTGTGCAGCAGCGCTGCTTCACGAATGGTGCGCTTGAACAGATAGACCTGATCGGCCAGCGTGAGCGGGTCCCCATGGCGCAGATTGATTTCCATCTGCGCGGCGCCATCCTCATGGATCAGCGTGTCGATCTCCAGCCCCTGCGCTTCGGAATAATCGTACATATCCTCAAAGAGCGGATCGAACTCGTTCACGGCCTGAATGGAATAGGCCTGCCCTCCGATTTCCGGCCGCCCGGAACGGCCCGCCGGCGGGCTGAGCGGATAATCGGGGTCGGCATTGGGTTCCACCAGATAAAATTCGATTTCCGGCGCAACCACCGGCTGCCAGCCACGGGCGGCATACAGGCTGAGAACATGCTTGAGCACATTGCGCGGGGCAATTTCCACCGGCCGGCCATCGCGGTGGTAGGCGTCATGGATGATCTGCGCTGTTGGGTCATGGGCCCACGGCACGGCGCACAGGGTGGACAGATCCGGCTCCAGCACCAGATCGCTGTCGGCCACAACGGAATCAATCAGCCCGTCAAATTCGGGATATTCCCCGGAGATGGTCTGCATGAAGATCGACACGGGAAGGTTCATCACCGGCGAGGCAAGGAACTTGGACGCCGGCATGATCTTGCCGCGCGGCACGCCGGCAATATCCGGTACGGTGCATTCTATTTCCGTGATCTTGCGCGCCGCCATCCAGGCTCGCGCCTCCTCCAGTGAGGAGACGCCGCGCGGATTGCCGAGCTTGAGGTTCTTGTCGTCCTTCCTGCGTTTTGACATGACGCACTCTTGCAAGCCTTCCTGTACATGACCCGTGCGCCTGACGCCGGCGCGATCTGCCTGTACCTCTTCAAGAAGACCGGCTCTGCGTCGCAAGTCAACGGGGCCATCAACGGGGCCATCAACGGGGGTAACAAGGGGGCCGACACGGGGGCGCGGCAACATGCTCCGCGCGCGTTTTGGGCCGGCTTATCTTTCCGCTGACCCAGCCTGCGACAGGCCGCAGGAGCGATGGGGAACAGGGCCTGAACGAATCGCGGCCGAATCGCAACATCTGGCCTGTTCTTCTTTTGTGCCTTTTGCCGGGTTGCCGCCCGGATGCCTGATGTCAGGGTTTCTTGCGCGCGGCATTTTCCGATGCGGTGGTAATTTCACGGGATTTGAACGAGGTGGCGTCCAGAACGGCGGTGCCGATCAGGGTTGCGACCGAGGCCTTGAAGGGGGCCAGCAGGCGCGTGCCCTCAATGGGGGCCAGCCATACATACATATCCTCGTTGTCCACCATATATTGCACGGTGTAGCGATTGGGGCGGTGCCCCGCGACGGGAATGTAGCGCACCCGGCAGACCAGTGCGGGGCCCGTATAGCCCTTGGTCTGCACATTTTCTGTCCGGGCGTAGGACAGGCGCAGGTCGTAACGTTGGCGCCCGTCATACACTGGAATGGTGCGGTTGCACGCCTTTGGGGAGAGCGGGGCCCCGGTGCCGGGCATATAGATGAAAGCCCCGCTGACCGGGTCCATGATATTGTGCAGCACCCTTTCCACCACGGGCACCCGATCGGGCAGGGGCCTGAGGGGGGGGTGCACATCCTCGCTGGTCACCGCGCCGGAAACCATGGCGATGCGTGCGCGCTCCTTCTTGCCTTCGGATTCCGCATGCATGGCATAGACGCGCGGCACCATCTCATTGCCATTCAGCGCGCCGCGCGCCGCGATGCGCCCTTTGCCGGAAGACACGGCCCGCAGCGCCCCTGAAATGCGCCCGACGCCGGAGACCTCATAAGTCGAATCACTGGCGCGCACTGTCACGGCGGCCCGGCCCAGTTCCACACCGCCCACGGTCAGCGTGTAGCGGGCCTCCAACTGGCCGGCGGCATGTGTCTCCAGGCTTGTGGAAAACGCGGCCAGGGGTAGCAGGGCGAGGATGGCGCCCGCCTGCACCAGAGCGCGCCGTACACCGGCGCGGGTCTTCCGCATGAGGTGTGCGGCGGGGGGCGAAAATACTGGATTCTCGTCATGGGACGCATTGGGCATGGATGCAACCATAGTGCGGCGCGATGCGGGAACGCGCGGAATCATAAACTGCAATGTGGGCTGAAGGCGGCCGAACTGTGACTGTAGCGATGATCGAACCTTCATGGCCTGCCTCGTACCTGCCGCCGGGAAAGTCCAGCATGATTTCATCACGGACAAAGCCGCAGGGTCATTGACTTTGGGCACATTTATACCGATCTTTCCACCCTGTCCCCAGCTCAGGGCTGTCACCTTGTCTGTGAACGCATCGTTGCGTCCGGGCGCCGTGTCGCTGAAACAGCAGGTCCTTTGCCGGGTTATCGTTATATATTAAGGAGACAAAAGCCATTCGCCGCCCCATGAGACCCGTCGCGCCGGAGAAGGATGGACCGCGCGTCAATGAGGAAATCCGCATCCGTGAAGTCCAGTTGATCGATCAGGACGGCCAGAATCATGGCGTCATGGGCATTCGCGATGCGCTGGCGCTGGCACAAGAGGCTGGTCTGGATCTGGTCGAGATCTCACCCAATTCCTCCCCGCCGGTCTGCAAGATTCTCGATTATGGCCGCTTCAAGTATCTGAACCAGAAGAAGGCCAACGAGGCGCGCAAGAAGCAGAAGGTGGTCGAGGTCAAGGAGGTCAAGCTCCGGCCCGGCATCGACGACCATGACTATGGCGTCAAGATGAAGGCCATGCATCGCTTCTTCCAGGAAGGCGACAAGGTCAAGGTGACCCTGCGCTTCCGCGGGCGCGAGATGGCGCATCAGGATATCGGCTACAAGCTGCTCATGCGTCTGCGTGAGGAAGTCTCCGAGATCGCCAAGGTGGAAGCTGAGCCGACCCTTGAGGGCCGCCAGATGATCATGATTCTCGCTCCGCGTTGATGCGAGGCGCGCCGGCCATTGCAGGTTGGCATAAGATCATTGGCATATGTCACTGGCATGAATGCTTCTGATTGAATCAAGGCCCGGAACGCGGTGGCGTTCCGGGCCTTTTCATTTTGCAGATGGACGCGTCTGCCTAGGGGCAGCGATGCTGGCGCCCGTCATAGCCGGTATAGGTGCCGGTGCGTGGGTTGTAGGAGCGGAACTTGCGGGCGCAATAGGCAATGGCGTCGGCATCCGCCACAGGTGCGGATTGGCTGGCTGCGGCTGCGCCAATGGCCAGCGCGGCCGCCGTGCCCAGCGCGATCCATGCTCCGTTATTGTTGTAATAGCCCCAGCCCCAGCCGGGTCGCCACCAGCCGCGACCCGGATACCAGCGCCCCGGCCCCCATGCGCCGGGTGGGGGGCGCCAGCCCGGCCTGCCCCAGCCGCTGGGCCGCCCGCCGGGCCGCCCCGGTCGCCCGATGGCCGGAGGCGGGGGACGCCATCCAGGTCGGTTCCATCCGGGTCTGTTCCATCCGGGCCGGTTCCAGCCCGGACGATTGCCGGGCCAGTTACCCGGCCGCCGCGCCTGAGGTGGGCGTCCGGCGCGTGGCGGTCGCATCTGCACAGGTCTGAAGCGCGGGGAAATGGCTTGCGGAGGGCGGCCTTGCCTTTGTCTCCAGCCTTGAGGTTGGCGAGGCTGGCGGTTTGCGCGCCCGGCTCCGCGTGCCGGTGGTGCTCGCCGGAAGTCGGCGCGTGGCGGACGCTCGGCAATCTGCATGAGATGTGATGGGGCGGGCTGGGGTTTGTCCAGCGCCATGGGGCGCATGGGTTGCGCCCCGGCGGGCGATGAAGACAGCCAGAGCGAACCGCCTGCCGCCATGATGGCCAGCAGGGTGGCCATATATGTGTTGCGCCTGATCGGGAACATGACGCATTCCTCCTTGTCAGGCCCTTGACCGTCGTGACGGGAGCCTGACTTCTGCTGTCAGTTTCGTATGGCTTTGTGACGAGAGTTCGCCTCAAGGGGGCACCCAGGGAGGTGCGGTGCGCACATGCAGGTTGCGCACATGCTGGTGAGGAGTGGGGGATTTGTTGTGGCCCGCCCGAAATCCTGCCGCAGTCCGCTGCTTGGATGTCGCAAACAATGCGGAGAATGTCGGGAATGGCGTGCAAGTGTCAGGGTGTGCAAGTGTCAGGGGGTGCTTGCATTGACCTTCCGGCAGGTTTCTATTCAGGTCGTCGTCGACGGGAAAGGATTTCGCCATGTTGCGTAAGACGTCGCGTATGAGCGTCGGGCAGGGGGTCGCGCATGGCGCGACGGCCCGCGCGACGCCCCGCAAGCCTCTGGTGTGGGCGGTTATCGGCACCCTGTGTGCTTCCAGTCTGGGCATGGTTGCGCCGGTTCAGGCGCAATCTCTGAATGTTGCGGCCTCTTCCATGGCCACACCTCTGGCGCAGGCTGGACATGCGGCGGTGGAGCAGGTGCAGTGGCGCCATCAGGGGCCGGAATGGGGCCGCGGGCATGGCTGGCGTCCGCCGCCGCCGCCGCGTGGTCGCGGTGGGTGGCGCCGTCCGCCCCCGCCTCCGCCTCATGCCCACTGGGGAAATCCCTATTGGCGCAATGGTGGCTGGTATTATCGCAATAACAATAATGGCGCCTGGGTGGCGGCGGGCATTGCCGGGCTGGCGCTGGGTGCGGCTGCTGCCGCTGCCATGAACAACAGGAATGACGGGCCGGTTTATGTGAACCCGCCCGCCGATGCGGATGCGGTTGCTTATTGCGCTCGCAAGTTCCGTTCCTACAACCCACGCACCGGCACCTATACCGGCTATGACGGGTTGCAGCATCCCTGTCCGTGACAGGCGAGAGACGGCCAGCAGGAATAGCCGGGCCATGGTCTTCAGGCCGTGGCCTGGTTTTATGGTTTCTTTTGCTTCCGGCGGTCTTTTCCGCGCAGGATAGCCGGCTCCCTCTTGTATTCCGGCGCACGATCCTGTAACGACTGCCTCCTCCCGAACAAGCCGGCGAATAAGGGCTGCCGCGCCTGTTCATTCCGCTCAACAGCAACAAGAGGCTGAGCGTTGCACCGCCCCTGCGGCGTGTGCGGACACAGCCATGGAGAGCCAAATGCCCAAGATGAAGACCAAGTCGGGAGCCAAGAAGCGCTTCCGTCTCACGGGTACGGGAAAGGTCATCGCCGGTCAGGCAGGCAAGCGCCACGGCATGATCAAGCGCACCAATGATCAGATCCGCAATCTGCGCGGCACCACCATCCTGAGCGAGAGCGACGGGCGGGTGATCCGCAAGCACTTTCTGCCGAACGGTTGAGTTCGGCGCGACAAGCGATCTGAAGGAGCATTCCAATGGCCCGTGTGAAACGCGGCGTGACGTCTCACGCCAAGCACAAGAAGGTCTACAAGGCAGCCAAGGGTTTCTATGGCCGCCGCAAGAATACCATCCGCGCTGCGAAGGCTGCCGTCGAAAAGTCGATGCAGTATGCCTACCGCGACCGGAAGAACAAGAAGCGCACGTTCCGCGCTCTGTGGATCCAGCGCATCAATGCTGGCGTGCGCGCGCTGGACATGGACCTGACCTATTCCCGATTTATCGACGGTCTCGGCAAGGCCGGGATCGAGGTCGATCGCAAGGTGCTCTCGGATATCGCCATCCATGAGCCCGAGGCGTTCAAGGCCCTGGTGGAAAAGGCCAAGGCCGCACTGGCCTGAGCCGCACTGGCCATTGGCCAGCGCCGGACTGTGTCTTTCCTGTCCGCCTTACCGAGACCGAACAAGCCCCGTGCGGTGCACCCGTCCGGGGCTTTTCGCGTTGGTTCGCAGGGTTTCCTGGCGGCTGGTCCATATCATTGTGGGCTGGCATTCAGGTGGGTTTCATCCTCCTGTCTCATGCTGTCGCCAGAAGAATGTTTTCACGTGAAACATCCTTCCGGGTCTGATGGCTGGCCTTTGCCGGAAAACCCGCTACAGCTTCTGGCGCGTTTGCCGCGCCGGCCCTGCGGGGTCAGAAAACGGGGTTCATGCCATGTCTGAAACCGTGCTGAATGATCCATCCGCCCTTGAGGCGCTTGAAACCGAGATTGCCGCCGCCATCGCCGCCACCACCAGCGAGACCGCGCTGGATGAAGTGCGCGTGGCCGCCGTGGGCAAGAAGGGGTCTGTCTCCGAGCTTCTTAAATCTCTCGGCCGTATGACGCCGGATGAGCGCAAGGTGATGGGCCCGGCCCTCAATGGCCTGCGTGATCGGGTGCAGCAGGCTATCGCCGCACGCAAGGATGCGCTGAAGGCGGCCGCCCTTGAGGCGCGTCTGGCCACCGAAAAGGTGGATGTGACGCTGCCCGTGCGTGAAAATCCGGCGGAACTGGGCCGGGTGCACCCCATCGCGCAGGTGATGGAAGAGCTCACCGCCATCTTCGCGGATATGGGGTTTTCCGTCGCCGAAGGGCCGGATATCGAGGATGATTTCCATAACTTCACGGCGCTGAACTTCCCGCCCGGCCATCCGGCGCGCGAGATGCACGACACTTTCTTCCTGCCGCTGGATGCGGAGGGCAACCGCAAGGTGCTGCGCACGCATACCTCACCCGTGCAGGTGCGCACCATGACGGGCAAGAAGCCGCCCATCCGCGTCATCTGCCCCGGCCGTACCTACCGTTGCGATTCGGACCAGACCCACACGCCGATGTTCCATCAGGTGGAAGGTCTCGTCATCGACAAGGGTGCGCATCTGGGCCATCTGAAGTGGATTCTTGAAGAATTCTGCAAAGCCTTCTTCGAGGTGGAAGGCGTGAAGATGCGCTTCCGCCCCTCCTTCTTCCCCTTCACGGAACCGTCCATGGAAGTGGACATCCAGTGCGACCGCTCTCGCCCCGGAGAGATCCGCTTCGGCACGGGCAGCGACTGGCTGGAGATTCTGGGCTGCGGCATGGTGCACCCGAATGTATTGCGCAATTGCGGGCTGGACCCGGATGAGTATCAGGGCTTTGCCTGGGGCATGGGTATCGACCGCATCGCCATGCTGAAATATGGCATGAGCGACCTGCGCGCCTTCTTCGATGCCGATGTGCGCTGGCTGTCGCATTACGGCTTCCGCCCGCTTGATTTCCCCACACTGGCCGGCGGCCTGAGCGCCTGACGAGGAGGCAGGACCCATGAAATTCACATATTCCTGGCTCCAGGAGCACCTGGAACCCTCCGCTTCTTTTGAAGAGATTGTCGAGCGCCTGTCCCTCATCGGCCTTGAGGTCGAGGGTGTGGAAGACAAGGCGAAGGCGCTGTCCGCTTTCGTGGTGGGCGAGATCCTCACGGCTGAAAAGCACCCGAATGCGGACAAGCTTCAGGTGTGTTCCGTGAAGGTGGGCGAGGGGGCGCCGGTACAGGTGGTGTGCGGTGCGCCCAATGCCCGCGCCGGCCTGAAAACCGTCTTCGCCGCGCCCGGCACGGAAATTCCGTCCAATGGCATGGTGCTGAAAGTCGGCAAGATCCGCGATGTGGAAAGCCGCGGCATGCTGTGTTCCGCGCGTGAGCTTGAGGTCTCCGAGGAGAGCGAGGGCATCATGGAGCTGCCGGCCGATGCGCCGGTGGGGGCGCCATTTGCCGAAGTGATCGGGCTGGATGATCCGGTCATCGAGATTGCCGTGACGCCGAACCGCGCCGATTGCCTCGGTGTGTCCGGTGTCGCGCGGGATCTGGCCGCCGCCGGCCTTGGTGAGCTGATGAACCCGCGCATCAAGCCCGTGGAAGGGGCATTCCCCTCTCCGGTGAAGGTGCGGCTGGATTTCGGCGATACGCCCTCACTGTGCCCGGCCTTTGCGCTGCGCGTCATTCGCGGGGTGAAGAACGGCCCCTCGCCGGACTGGATGCAGGAGCGCCTGCGGGCCATTGGCCTGCGCCCCATCAATGCGCTGGTGGATATCACCAATTTCATGACCTTCGATCGCAACCGGCCGCTGCATGTGTTCGATGCCGCGAAGGTTTCTGGCGATCTGGTGGTGCGCCGGGCCAGCGCGGGCGAAACCCTGCTGGCGCTTGATGGCAAGACCTATGAGCTGGATGACACCATGTGTGTCATCGCCGATGACAAGGGCGTGGAGAGCCTCGCCGGCGTCATGGGTGGTGAGGAATCCGGCTGTGATGAGACGACCGTGGATGTGGTGGTGGAATCGGCCCTCTGGGCGCCGATCAATATTGCCCAGACCGGCCGCAAGCTGGGCCTGAATTCGGATGCCCGCTTCCGCTTCGAGCGCGGTGTGGACCCGGCCTTCACCCTGCCGGGGCTGGATCTGGCCACCCATCTCATCCAGCAGATCTGTGGCGGTGAAGCCTCCGAGGTGGTGCTGGCGGGCGCGATCCCGGATACGGCCCGCACCCTTGAATTTCCGCTGGCCGAGGTGAAGCGCCTCACCGGGCTTGAGGCGTCGGAAGCTGAAATCCGCAAGGTGCTGGAAGATCTGGGCTTTGCCGTTTCCGGCAATGCGCCGGTGTTGCAAATTGTGCCGCCCTCATGGCGTGCGGATGTGGAAGGCAAGGCCGACCTCGTGGAAGAGGTGGTGCGTATTCTCGGCCTTGAGCGTGTGCCCGCCACCGAGCTGCCGCGTGACGAGAATGCCCGCAAGCCCATTCTCACCACCCTGCAACTGCGCAGCCGCAAGGCCCGCCGGGCGTTGGCCGGGCGTGGCATGGTGGAAGCGGTCACCTGGTCGTTCCTCTCGCACAAGGCTGCGGAACTGTTTGGTGGCGGCGCGCCGGAACTGGCGCTCTCCAACCCCATCGCGGCGGATCTGTCGGACATGCGCCCCAGCCTTCTGCCGGGGCTGATCCGTTCGGCGCAGGCCAATGCGGCGCGCGGCTACCCGGATGTGGCGCTGTTTGAGGTGGGACAGGTGTTTGCGGGCGACAAGCCGCAGGACCAGTTCCAGCACGCCTCCGGCATTCGCCGCGGCACAGCGCGCCCGAATGGGGCAGGCCGCCACTGGGCCGGCAATGCCGGCGCGGTGGATGTGTTCGATGCGAAGGCCGATGCATTGGCCACGCTGGCCGCCTGCGGTGCGCCGGTGGGCAATCTCCAGATCAGTACGGATGCGCCCTCCTGGTATCATCCCGGCCGGTCCGGCACGCTGCGGCTGGGCTCCAACGCCATGGCGCATTTCGGTGAGATCCACCCCGCCATTCTGGAGGCGCTGGATGTTTCCGGCCCGCTGGTGGGCTTCGAGATTGTGCTGGAGCGCATTCCCGTGCCGAAGGCCAAGGCCACCCGCGTGAAGCCGCAAATCGAGCTTTCGCCCTTCCAGCCTGTCAAGCGCGACTTCGCCTTTGTGGTGGATCGTGCCGTGGTGGCCGCAGATATTGTGAAGGCCGTGCAGGGGGCGGACAAGAAGCTGGTGAGCGCCGCCAGCATCTTCGACATCTATGAAGGCCCCGGCGTAGATGCGGACAAGAAGTCTGTTGCGGTGGAGGTGACCCTCCAGCCGCGCGAACGCACGTTGACCGACAAGGATCTTGAAGAGGTCGCGGCGAAGATCGTGGCTGACGTGACGAAGAAAACCGGCGCCATCCTGCGCGCGTGAAGATGCTGCGGGCGGGCCGGATTGGCCCGCCCGTTTCATATGGCCCCCGATGTGGAGCTCTGGTTTTGACGATGCCTCTGTATCGTGCACAAGTGCTGCTATCGTTCAGCCATGGTTTTCATGCTATCGGGCTAATGCGTGGCAAAGTGCCGGTGCCTGCTGCAAGAAGAGTGGCGGGCCTGCCCAAACCGATATGACAGCGGGCCCGCGGGCCTTGCTGTGAAGCCGAGCGGAGAAACATATGTTTCCGATTCCGAAGCCTGTCCTGACGCCGAACACCTATGCTTATGAATCCGAGCCCATGGTGAAGCCGACAGGCTTTCGCGAATATGATGCGCGCTGGTTGTTCCAGAAGGAAATCAACCTCATGGGCGTGCAGGCTCTGGGCATGGGCCTGGGCACGCTGATGCATGAAATGGGCGTGCGGCCGGATATCGTGGTGGGGCATGATTTCCGCTCCTATTCGGCCTCCATCAAATATGCGCTGGCCACCGGCCTCATGGCGGCAGGCATCAAGGTGCATGATATTGGCCTGGCCATGTCGCCCATGGCCTATTTCGCCCAGTTTGCGCTGGATGTGCCGGCGGTGGCGATGGTGACAGCCTCGCACAATGACAATGGCTGGACTGGCGTGAAGATGGGCGTGAACCGCCCGCTGACCTTCGGCCCGGATGAGATGAGCCGCCTGAAGGAGATCGTGCTGGAAGCGAAGTTCGATCTGCGCGGGGGCGGAGCCTATCATTTCGTCGAGAATTTCCCGGCCCATTATATCAAGGATCTCACCGAGCGGCCGAAGCTGAAGCGCAAGCTGAAGGTGGTGGTGGCGTGCGGCAATGGCACGGCCGGTGCCTTTGCCCCGCGCATTATCGAGGCGCTGGGTGCGGAGGTGATTCCGCTGGATTGCGAGCTGGATCACACCTTCCCCAAATACAATCCCAACCCCGAAGACATGGAAATGCTGCACGCCATGCGCGATGCGGTGCTGGAGCACAAGGCGGATCTGGCTCTCGGCTTCGATGGCGATGGCGACCGCTGCGGGGTGGTGGATGATACGGGCGCGGAAATCTTCGCCGACAAGATGGGCGTGCTTCTGGCGCGCGATCTGGCAAAGCTGCACCCGGAAGCGACCTTTGTGGTGGATGTGAAATCCACCGGCCTGTTCGCGACTGACCCGGAACTCATCAAGCTGGGCGTGAAGGCCGATTACTGGAAGACCGGCCATTCCTACATGAAGCGCCGCGTGAACGAGACAGGCGCTCTGGTGGGGTTTGAGAAGTCGGGCCACTATTTCTTCAATGCGCCTGTGGGGCGTGGCTATGATGATGGCCTGGTTTCGGCCATCGCCGTGCTGGACATGCTGGACCGCAGCCCGGACAAGTCACTTTCCGAACTGCGCGATGCCCTGCCCAAGACCTGGTCTTCCCCCACCATGTCGCCCCACTGCGCGGACGAGACCAAATATGGCATCGTCGCCGAGGTGGTGAAGCATTATGAAAAGCTGGCGGCAGAAGGCGCACTGGTGACAGGGCAGAAGATCCGCGATCTTGTCACCGTCAATGGGGTGCGCGTCACCACGGAAGATGGCAGCTGGGGGCTGCTGCGCGCCTCTTCCAACAAGCCGGAACTGGTTGTGGTGGTGGAAAGCCCGGTTTCCGAGGCGCGGATGCATGAAATGTTCGCCGAGATTGATGGTGTGCTGCGCACCCATCCGGGCGTGGGCGAATATAATCAGAAGATCTGAGGGCTTCGGGGCCGAGAAGGTTCTGGTTCGCATGTTTGAGGAAGGGCGCCCATGGTGGCGCCCTTTCTGTTTGCGTGGCGTGGCGGGCCCTGCGCTCCTGGAAGTTGCAGGGGCTGGATGCCACATGCGGGCCGGGCAGGGGCGCAGGAAGTGTTAACCCTTGCCGCAACGGATCTGGGGGCGGGCCCTTTTCGGCCACACATCTTTACTTCCCCGCAACGGACACCCGCCTAGCGTGGTTCTGACGCGGCGGGAATGCCGCACAGTTTTCTTGGCGTACAGCGGAAACGTGTGATGCAGACCCTCTTGTCCCGCTTTCTTCATGAAGAGGATGGTTCCACCGCCCTTGAATATGGCCTGATCGCCGCGGGGCTTTCCATCGCCATTGTCACGGTGCTGGCCCAGATCATCGCCACCTTCTCGCGAATCAAGGCCGCCACGGCCATGGCCGGCAACTGAGCCGGGCAGACGCGAGGGCGGGCAGATATGGCGGCAGCGACCCATTTCATCCTGTTCGGGCTTTATCCCGCGCTGCTGTGCGCGGCGATCGGCACCGACATTGCCCGTCGCATCATTCCCAATATTCTGGTGCTGGCGCTTCTGGCCGGCTTCGCCCTGCTGGCGCTCCTCGCCCCGCTGGATGATCTTTCCCTGCGGGTGCTGGCGGCTGCGGCCGTGACAGGTGTGGGCTTCACCCTGTTTGCCCATGACATTATCGGCGCGGGGGATGCAAAGTTCGCCGGAGCTTTGTCTTTGTGGATGGACCCGGTGCAGATCCCCCTTTTCATCATCGGCTGCGGGCTGATCGGTGCTGGGCTGACACTGGCCGCCACCGTGCGCGCAAATGGCCGGGCCCTGCCGTTGCCCATCGCATTTCTCACCCGTGCCGGTGAAAGTGTGCCCTATGGTGTGGCGCTGGCCGGTGCAGGACTGCTGCTGCATCCATGGTCCAGCCTGATGGCGCTGGCCTGAAGACCTGCTTCGGCTATCGGTTAGCCTTCTTCCTGAGAGCTTTGAGACACTCCCTCTGGCCATGGTGCGCTGCGGGAGGGAATCAAGCTAGTTTGCTCCCACATGGCCGGTGCTGTTAGCCTGTCCGTGCCGTCGCCGGATGAGCGTCACATTGTGCGCCGCCTACCTTTTTGCCGGAGAACAGATCCAGCCTCATGCTCATGTTCAGACAGCTTCGCCAGCTCTGGCTTGTTTCCGCATTATTCCTCACGGCCGCTCTGGCCATCATCTGCCTTGGTGCGCCTCTCGCACTGGCGCAGGAACAGGCGCAAACGCAGGCTGTGCCTGCGGATGCTTCCTCCCCCGTGACTAACCCCGCCACCAATGTGGACAATCTCTCCTTGCTGCTGGTGCCGCTCACCAAGGATGAGCTGGCGGCTGTCGCGGAGAAGTGGCAAACCATTGTCAAGGGCAAGACCGCTACGGTGGTTGAAACACAACTGGCCCTTGCTGATGCCCCGGCCGGGGAGCAGGCTTCTGCCCTGCGCACCCAGCTGACCGGGCTGATCGCCGAGCGCGACCGGCTGTTCGACAAGTTTACCGAAGTTATCAACGCCTTTGAAAAGAAGGGCGGCAATGCGGATAAGGTGAAGGAATACCGGGCCTACCGCAACACGGTCTTTCTGGATGAAACCCGCTCTTCCGATTTCCGCACCCTGGCGGCGCGGATCGGGGGCTGGGCCATCTCGCGTGATGGAGGCCTGGCGCTGGGCTGGCGGGTGGCCGTCATTCTGGTTTCCCTGCTGGCTCTGGTGTTCGTGGCTCGCCTGGTGCGGCGGGGCGTATCGGGCTGGGTGCGGCGTGTGCCTAATCTGTCCCGTCTGCTTCAGGCTTTTCTTGTTGCGGTGATTTACTGGGTGGTGATGGCTTTTGGCCTGATGATCGTGCTCTCCGCTCTGGGGGTCGATATCTCGCCGGTCTTCGCCCTGATTGGTGGCGCCTCCTTCATCATGGCCTTCGCCTTTCAGGATACGCTGGCCAATCTGGCTTCCGGCCTGATGATTATGGTCAACCGCCCGTTTGATGAAGGCCATTATGTCTCCGTCGGGGGGGTCGCGGGCACGGTGAAATCCGTGAGCATCGTGGCGACCAAGGTTATCACGCCGGACAATCAGGTGATTGTCATTCCCAACAAGCAGGTGTGGGGCACGGTCATCACCAATGTCACCGTTTCCGATACGCGCCGTGTCGATCTTGTTTTCGGCATCAGCTATGAGGATAGCATCGAGGCCGCCCAGCAGGTGCTGGAAGAGGTGGTGAACCGGCATCCGCTGGTGCTGAAGGACCCCGCGCCCAATATTCGCGTCTCGGCTCTGGGCGAAAGCTCGGTGGATTTCATCGTGCGGCCTTGGACCAAGGGTGCAGATTACTGGACGGTGTATTGGGATCTGATGCGCGATGTGAAGATCGCCTTTGATCGCGCGGGCATCTCCATTCCCTATCCTCAGCGCATGGTGCATATGCAGGTGAGCGAAGCGCCGGCTCCAGTGAACGCTGCGCCGTCGCGCCTGCCGGCCGATGAGAGCAGGTCGCAGAGTAATGCGGACAAGGCCGAAATGCGTGGCGCAGAAGGCTATGATCCGAACTGAGCCAGCGTGAAAGCGCCATGAGATATGAGAAAAGGGCCGTACTGCCTGGTCGTGCGGCCCTTTTCTTTTGCGGTGGGAATGCGGGGACGTGAACTGCGCCCGTGTGACGCTGGCGGCTCATGCCCTCCCGTGCTACCCCCATGGCGAGGAGTAAGTCATGCTGGATTGCCTGTCTCTTTCTGCCGCTGAAAGCCTGCCCGTTTGGTGCGTGCGTAAGGCGGATTTCGCCACTCTTGAACTGCCGCAGGCTGTGCGCCGTTTTGCCGAAGGCGCGGGTTTTGACGGTGATGCGGGCAAATGCCTGCTGGTGCCCGGCGTAGATGGTGCGCTGGCCGGGGCGCTGTTCGGCCTGCCTTCCGGTGATGCGGCGGATGCGTTCGCCACGGGCGCTTTGCCCGGCCTGCTTCCGGCGGGGGTGTGGCGGCTGGAAGGGGGGCTGGATGATGCTCGCCTGGCGACGCTGGCCTTTGCGCTGGGCAGCTATCGTTTCAACCGCTACCGTAGCAAGGCCAGTGTGCCACAGGCGCGGCTGGTGGTGCCGGAAGGGGTGGATGGGGAAGATGTTTCCCGTCTCGCCGAGGCGGTGACGCTCACGCGCGATCTTGTTAATACGCCGGCTAATGATATGGGCCCCGCCGAGCTGGAGGTTGCCGCCCGCACTCTTGCGGTGCGTCATGGGGCGCAGATGCGTGTCATCATCGGCGATGCCCTGTTGCAGCACAATTTCCCGATGATTCATGCGGTTGGCCGGGCTGCGACCCGTGCGCCGCGTCTCATCGAACTGGTGGCGGGCGATCCGGCGCATCCGAAGGTCACGCTGGTGGGCAAGGGTGTGTGTTTCGATACCGGCGGGCTGGATCTGAAACCCTCAGCCGCCATGCTGCTGATGAAGAAGGATATGGGCGGTGCAGCCAATGCGCTGGGACTGGCCCATATGCTGCTGGCGCGCGGCGCGAAGGTACGGCTGAAGCTGCTCATTCCTGCGGTGGAGAACAATGTGGCGGGTGATGCCTTCCGCCCCGGCGATATTCTGCCGAGCCGCAAGGGAATCTCGGTGGAAATCGGCAATACCGATGCCGAGGGCCGGCTTGTTCTGGCCGATGCGCTGGCGCTGGCCGATGAAGATGCGCCGGACCTGCTGATTGATTTCGCCACCCTCACAGGCGCGGCCCGCGTGGCGCTGGGGCCGCAGCTTCCGGCGGCCTTCACGGCAGATGATACACTGGCCACGGATCTGGCGCGCCATGCCGGGGCCGAGGCTGATCCTTTGTGGCGTCTGCCGTTGTGGCCGGGCTATGCCAACATGCTGGCCTCGAAGATTGCAGATACCAACAATGTCTCCGCCGGCGGTTTCGCCGGGGCCATCACGGCGGCCCTGTTCCTGAACAAGTTTGTTGAGACGGCGAAGAGCTGGCTGCATCTGGATCTGTTCGCGTGGAACCCTTCGGCGCGCCCCGGCCGCCCGGAAGGGGGGGAGGCGCAGACTATCCGTGCGCTGGATGCGCTCATTCAGGAGCGTTTTGGCTGAGCATCCTCTCGCGCAGCGGATGCCGGTTTGCGTGAAGAATATGCGATCACACAATAGGTTGCAGCATATCCCGGATGTCAGTGAAACAGGGACATGCTGCTGAACAGTGCAAGGCCGGTGGCTTTGGCCTGCGCCTGCATTCTGCCGGTCCGGTGAGGCTCAATCATGGAACTGCCCGAAGGCTATGACCGTCGTCTGACCCCGGCGCGGGAGGATCTGGCCGCCACCACCCTGCGCGGCATCATTGAGGTGCCGTACTATGTGGAGGGGCAGGCGCAATGCGTCATATCCACCCGTGCGCCCCTGCGTCGTCACCCGCGCGGTGATGCCGGGCTGGAGACGGAGGCGCTCTGCGGCGAGGCCGTTACCCTTTATGAGGAATCGGCGGAGGGCTGGAGCTTCGTGCAGCTCGGGCGCGATGGTTATGTGGGCTATATGCCGGCTGATGCGCTGGGGCCGGTGAGGGCGATGCCTACCCATAAGGTCAGCGCTCTGCGCAGTTTCGTGTTTCCGGGGGCGGATATCAAATTGCCGCCGGCGATGGATCTGTGTTTCTCCAGCCCGGTGGCGGTGCGCGAGATGCGGGGCGCATTCGCCGTGACGGATCAGGGTTTCATCCCCGCGGTGCATCTGGCCCCGCTGGAGGCGTACGCTGCGGATACAGTGGATGTGGCGTTGCGTTTTCTCGGCGTGCCCTATCTGTGGGGCGGGCGCTCCAGTCTGGGCATTGATTGCTCCGGGCTGGTGCAGACCGCGCTGATGGCCTGCGGTATCCCGGCCCCGCGGGATAGTGATATGCAGGAAAAGGCATTGGGGCAGCCCGTGGCGCTGGAAGGGCCTTTCCGGCGCGGCGATCTGCTCTTCTGGCCCGGCCATGTGGGGCTGGTGGAGAATGAAACCACGCTGCTGCACGCCAATGCTTTCCATATGGCTGTGGTGCGGGAAACCCTGCCGGATGCGCTGGCGCGCATTGCGGCGGCCGGCACAGCGCTGCGCAGCGCAAGACGGCTGGAGCCTGACGGTTCCGCACAGGCGGTGAAGGGAGACTGAGGTGGAACACACAACGAGCACCGAGCGCCTGCAAGGCGTGCGCAACGCCGTGGCCCGCGCCTGTCGCGAGGCCGGGCGCAAGGCGGAAGATGTGACGCTGGTCGCCGTTTCCAAGACCTTCCCGGCTGAGGAGATGACGCCAGTTCTTGAGGCCGGCCAGCGTGTGTTCGGTGAAAACAGGGTGCAGGAAGCGCAGGCCAAGTGGCCGGCGCTGAAGGCGCAGTGGCCGGATGTGGAACTGCACCTCATCGGCCCGCTGCAATCCAACAAGGCGCGTGAGGCGGTGGAGCTGTTCGATGTGATTCACACGGTGGACCGCCCGAAAATCGCTGCTGCCCTGGCCGTTGAAATGGCCCGGCAGGGCCGCCATCCGAAGCTGTTCGTTCAGGTGAACACCGGGGTGGAGCCGCAAAAGGCCGGCATTCTGCCTCAGGATGCGGACGCGTTCATCGCCGAATGTCGGGAGAGGCATGGCCTGACCATTGCCGGCCTGATGTGCATTCCCCCCGTGGAGGCGGTGCCGGACCCGCATTTCGCCCTGCTGGAGAAGATCGCCGCGCGCAACGGCCTGCACGAGCTTTCCATGGGCATGAGCGCGGATTTTCCGGCCGCCATCCGGCAGGGGGCAACACTGGTGCGCGTGGGCAGCGCCATTTTCGGCCATCGCTGAAGGCTGGTAAAAGGCCCCGGAAGAGCGCTCTTCCGGGGCCTTTTACTTCAGTTTTGCACCACGCGGCGGCTGACAAGGCTGATGTCATCCGGATTGATGAGATCCGGCGCCTTCCAGCCTTCCAGATCATATTCGGACATGCAGCGCCGCACGAGATCCTGCATGGCGTCGAGGTCGCCGGAGGCCTTGGCCACACCCAGCGTTTCAATACGCACGGCTTCGTAGTTGCCGGCATAGTTGCGCTCATAGAGCTCATGGCGGCCGCCGAATTCGGAGCCGATGGAGTCCCACAGCAGTTTCAGCAGCTTCACCCGGTCGAGCGCCGCATAGCCATTGGAGCCGCGCACGAAGCGGTCGAGATAGGGGCGGATGGCCTCGCTCTCGAAATCCGCCGCGCTGGAGGGCAGATAGATGAGCCCGCTGGCCACATGCCGCTCGATCAGATCCTTGATGCGCGGATAGGCGATTGGCGCGAGAACGCGATAGGCCATGCCGGCATTGACGTTGGGCTGCACATGGCCATCGGTGCCCGGCCAGGCGTCCGGCGATTTCACCATGGTGTCGAGAATGGAGCGGAAGGCGTTACGCCAGGCGATCACCTCGCCGACGCCGGTTTGTACGCCGCGGAAATCCCGCGCGCCGGTGGCGTCCACTGCCATGGAGAACAGGCCCGCGAGGAAATCCAGCTTCACCGTCAGGCGGGCCAGCCCGTGCATGGTGAAGCGCGGCACGAAGCCGGAGGCTGGCACGAAGCCATTGGCCTTTTCAACATCGCCATAGATGAACACATTCTCCCACGGCACCAGCACCTTGTCGAAGACAAGGATGGAGTCATTCTCATCCAGCCGGCTGGAGAGCGGATAATCGAAGGGCGAGCCGGTGGCGGCGGCCATGAACTCATAGGATGTGCGGGCGATCAGTTTGACGCCGGGCGCATCCATGGGCACGGTGAAGATGAGGGCAAAAGCCTTGTCCTTCACCGGAATGCCGTAATGGGCGATGAAGTTGTAATGGGTCAGGGCCGAGCCGGTGGCCACCACCTTCGCACCGGAAACAATGAGGCCGGCGTCGGTCTCCTTTTCCACATGCATGATGACATCGCTGATCTCTTCCAGCGGGCGTCCGCGGTCGATCGGCGGGTTGACGATGGCGTGGTTCCAGTAATCCAGTCGTTGCTGGGTGCGATGGTACCAGTTCTTCGCATTGGTGGCATATTCGCTGTAGAATTCGGCATTCGCGCCCAGCGTGCCAAGAAAGGCCGCCTTGTAGTCCGGCGAGCGGCCCATCCAGCCATATGAGACCTGCTGAAGATCCACAATGGCGTCACGGGCGCGGATCAGGTCTTCCGAGCTTTTCGGAGCGAGAAAGAACGGGTGGGTGAGCTTGCCACTTCCCGTCTGTGTGGTCATGCCGATCCGCGCCTTGTTCTCGTGGAAGCGGTCATACCAGCGCGCCACCATGCGGGCGGAGTTGCGGAAGGCCGGATGGGTGGTCACATCCTTGACGCGCTCGCCATAGATGTAGACTTCACGCCCATCGCGAATGCTTTCCAGATATTCGGCGCCAGTATAGGCGTCGGTTTCCTGGCTCGTAGCGGATTCGACTGCTTTCGTGTTGGCGGTCACGTCTTGCTTCCTCCCTGCTGTTCTCAGGCCCGACATTTTGAAGTCAGGTTTCGGGGTATCCCCGGTGATGGGGACAGTTAAGACACGCCGCGTGGAGAAGCCTAGGTATTGCATCATACCGGCTGCGGTATTGCGGGAACAGGCGGTGCCGGTAACCGTAATGAGCATGAAGAATTGTGGGTCTTCCACAACATGGGGAGGTATAGCCATGGAGGTTTTCCCGGAGGGTGCCGCCATACATTGGGGTGGTGGGCTGAAGCTGTGCGCCAGTGTGGTGACGATCGGGGCTTTTGATGGCGTTCATCTTGCCCATCAGGAGCTTGTGACGCAGGCCGTTGTTGCAGCGCGAAAGCTGGGTGTGCCTGCGGTGGTGCACACTTTCGCGCCCGCGCCCCGTCATTTCTTCGGCACTGCGGAACCTTTGATGGACGATGCCGAAAAGGTGCGTCGTCTGGCTGCGCTTGGGGCGGATCATGTGGTGGTGGCGCGTTTCGATGAGGCCTATCGCCGTCGCCCGGCCGCCGCCTTCATTGCAGATCTGGAGCAGCTGGGGGCCTGTGAAGTGTGGGTGGGAGCGGATTTCCGCTTCGGTGCGCAGGGGGCAGGCAATGTGGCCGAGCTGACGCGCCATTTCCGTGTGCAGGTGCTGGAGGAGGTGCGGTGCCCGGCGGGCGAGCGCATTTCCAGCACACGCATCCGCGCCCTGCGCCGGGAAGGGCGGCAGCAGGAGGCCGACCGCCTTCAGGGAGGAATGATCGCCTGCGCTTCCGAAGCGCCTCTCAACACGGCAAGCCTGTGCCAGATGCAAGACTTGCAGACCACTGCCCTCTCATCGCGGGAAAATCATCATGCCTGAAACCAAGAAACGCCATTTCCGCGATGCCTGCGGACTGTTCGCCACCGGTGTTACTGTCATCACCACACGTCATGAGGGAGATGTGCATGGCATGACGGCCAATGCCTTCATGTCTATCTCACTGGACCCGCCATTGGTGGCCATCTCTTTGGGAGAGAAGGCGAAAATGCTGTCCAAGCTGCGCGAAAGCGGCAGTTTCGCCGTCAGTGTCTTGCAGGGCGAGGCCGAAGACATGGCCTGGCATTTTGCGGGCCGCCCAATGGATGACACCTCCAATGTGTTCTGCGAACTGGCGGGCATGCCGGCCATCCGCGATGCCGTGGCGGTGTTCTCGGCGGATGTGGAACAGGAAATTCCGGCCGGAGATCATTCCATCGTGATTGGCCGGGTGCGTGCGCTGCGCAAGAGCGCGGGGCGTGCGCCCCTGCTGTTCCATGGCGGGCGCTTTGGAGCGCCGGGCTGTGAGGCGGGGGAGTGTGTGGAAGAAGAGGTGATGTTCTAGCCCGTCCTGCGCGCAAAACAGTTCGTGAAAACTGTGCAGGACAGGGCGGGAGAGCGTTTTCGTGGTGTGAACGCGCCGCAGGTTTGCTTGAGAATGGGCACCTGTGCCGGCCTTCTGGCCGAATATGAGGATGAGGCCGGTGCGCCAACCCGGCCTCATCCTCATGGTTGAGCGGGTTGTGACGCAGAGAGTCTTCTGCGCATGACATCATCCGCATTCAAAATGTGAAACAAGCCGGAAAACCGGCAAGGGCAAAGCCCGTGCATCAGGGAGGAAGCAGAATGATACGGAGAAAAGTCTCAACGCCCCCAGGCTGAAAAGCACGGTCCATGAGGTTTGCCGGTCTGCGTCCTGCGGTGATGACTGGCGGGCCGGTCGCATGGCGGTGTCGCCATGTTGTTTTTCATCTGCATTGCGCAAGCTGACAGGCTGAGGGGCATGGATTTCAAACGGCTGACTTACTTTCTGGCCGTGGCGGAGGAACTGAATTTCTGCCGTGCGGCTGCGCGGCTGAATATTGCCCAGCCGCCGCTGAGCCGGCAGATCGCCCAACTGGAACAGAATGTTGGGGCAGATCTGTTCGACCGGAGCCGGAACCAGATCAAGCTCACCCAGGCCGGGGAGCTGATGTTGCAATATACGCGCGAGATTCTGGCGTTGGTGGAGCGCGCCGAAACCGAGGTGCGCCGGGTGGGTGAGGGCAAGGCCGGGCGGTTGCGCTTCGGCTTTGTGGGCAGCGCCACCTCCGGGGGCATTTTCCCGCGGCTCATTCGGGCCTTCCGCACGGCACATCCAGAGGTGGAGTTCACCTTGTGGGCCATGAACAATGCCGACCTCAAGCGCGCGCTGATCCAGCGCGAGATCGACATCGCCATTGCCCGTCCCCGGCTGGATGATGCGGAGCTGAAATCCGAAAGCATCGTCTGGGAAAAGCTGATCGCCGCTGTTCCGGATACATATGAGGGGCGGACCTTGCGCCTCTCCGAAATGAAGGCGGAGACCTTCATTCTCTATCCCATGCAGCCGCGCCCGAGCTATGCGGATTATATTCTCGATTGCTGTCGCCATGAAGGCTACACCCCGCGCGACCAGGTGATGGTGCAGGATTTCCAGACCGCGATGTCATTGGTGGCGATTGGGGCGGGCATTTCCATTGTGCCGGCCTCGGTGGCGGAATCCAGCCGGATTGGAATGCTGTTCATGCCTTATGAGGGCTATAATCCCGGTACCGGCCTGTCTTTGAACTACCGGCGCGACAATCAGAGCCCGCATCTGTTCACCTTCCTCGCGCTCAGTCGCAAGATTGCGCAGGACTGGGCGAAGAAACAGGGCTAGGTCAGCCAGCCCTTCCCACCTCCTGTTTTTCAGTGGGGCGGCGCGGGGGCGGAAGGGGGCGAAGCTTGGGCCGTCTTGTAATATGGTTTCATTTTCGCCGGGATTTCAGCTATATCATTACGCTCAGGCGCGGCACAAAATTCCAGCATGTGACCGCCTTCCTTCCAGTGACCTGACAGGCTGCCCGAACACAGCATGAAGAAAAGCCAGATATTGCATGGGATAAGGTTTCATACAGAACTGACGAACAACATGGGCGGGGTGTTTAACCCGCATCTGGAAATGTGGGATGCTTTGTTCATCTGCACAGGCCCATGTGAAAACACGCGATTTCTGGCCCGGAACTGCCGGTTGTGGGCTTGTTGGCCTGTGTCGCTGCGGGCCATTCTTTCGCTGTTTGGTCTTTGCGCCTCAGTTCCGTGTGAGCGCCCATGATGCTCTGGCTCATTCCCCTTCTGCCCCTTCTCGGGGCCATTTTGCCGTCCATGCTGATCCGCACCGGGCGTGGTGCCTGCGCGGCGTCGGCGGGGTTCGTGTCCTTTGTCACGCTGGGGCTGGTGCTGTCGCGCGCCAGACAGGTGTTCACCGGAGGGGTGGAACAGTTTTCCGTGCCCTGGGTGGCGCAAATCGGGCTGAATTTCTCATTCCGGCTCGATGCGCTCAGCCTGTTCTTCGCGGCCATGATTCTCATCATCGGCCTGCTGGTCATTCTCTATGCGCGCTTCTATCTCAGCCGCGAAGATCCGATGGGGCGCTTCTACTCCTATCTGCTCCTGTTCCAGGGGGCGATGCTGGGCGTGGTGCTGTCCGATAATCTCATTCTGCTGTTGATCTTCTGGGAGCTGACGAGCCTCACCTCCTTCCTGCTCATCGGCTTCTGGCGGCACCGGGCCGATGCGCGGCGTGGGGCCCGCATGGCGCTGATCGTCACCGGCGGGGGTGGGCTGGCGCTGGTGGGCGGGCTCATTCTGCTGGGGCAGGCCGGCGGCACCTATGAGATTTCGCAGCTTCTGGAGCGGGGCGAGAGCATTCAGGCTTCCCCGCTCTATCTGCCGGCTCTGGGGCTGATCCTTCTGGGGGCCTTCACCAAATCTGCGCAGTTTCCGTTCCATTTCTGGCTGCCGCACGCCATGGCTGCGCCTACGCCGGTTTCAGCCTATCTGCATTCGGCCACCATGGTGAAGGCGGGCATCTTCCTGCTGGCGCGGCTGTGGCCAGTGCTGGCGGGTACAGAGGCGTGGTTTCTCATCGTTGCCCCGGTGGGGCTGGCCACCATGGCCATCGCCGCCTGGATCGCGATGTTCCGGCACGATCTGAAGGCCCTGCTGGCCTATTCCACCATCAGCCATCTGGGGCTTGTCACCATGCTGCTGGGGCTGGGCACGCCGGTGGCGGCAATGGTCGCGGTGTTTCATATTCTCAACCACGCCACCTTCAAGGCCGCGCTGTTCATGAGCGCCGGCATTGTGGACCATGAAGCCGGTACGCGGGACATGCGGCGTCTCGGCGGCCTGCTGAAGCTCATGCCCATCACCGGCACGCTCTCCCTTCTGGCGGCGGCGGCCATGGCCGGCGTGCCTTTCTTCAACGGCTTTCTCTCCAAAGAGATGATGCTGGAAGAGGCGGCCCATACGGTCTATCTCGGCCAGCCCTGGCTGTTTCCGCTGGTGGCCACTCTGGGGGCGCTGTTCTCGGTGGCCTATTCAGCGCGCTTCGCCTTCGTCACTTTCCTTGGGCCGAAGCGGGTGGATTATTCTCATGCCCCGCATGATCCGCCCGTGGGCATGTGGCTGCCTGTGGCGCTTCTGGTGCTGCCGGTCATCGCCATCGGCATCATGCCGCAACAGGTGGTGGGGCTGGTGCTGGCGCGCATTTCCGAGGCCGTGATTCAGGGCCCGTTGCCGAATTTTTACCTCGCCTTGTGGCATGGCGTCACAGCGGCGCTCATCATGAGCGCCATCGCCTTCGCCGGGGGGCTCGGCTTCTATTATCTGGGCTGGCAAAAGGCCAATGCGCTGCGCCTCGCCACCCCCCGGCCGGATGCCCGGCGCATGTTCACTTTCACCTTCAGCGTGCTGGTGCGGGGATCGCGCGGGGTGCTGGGGCGGCTGCATGATGGTTCGCTGATGCGCTATCTGCGCGTCACCTTCCTGGCCATTGTCCTGTTCGGTGCCTATGCCATCTGGACCACCCCTACCAATGATGGCGCCCGCCCGCTGCTGCCAGTGAACGCCCCGGCGGTGGTGGCCTGGTTCGCTCTTGTCATGGTCAGCCTCATGGTTGTGATGCGCCATCGCGAGCGCTTGCTGGCGCTGATCCTCACCAGTGTGGTGGGCGTGGTGGTGTCGCTGGCCTTCATCCAGTTTTCCGCGCCGGATCTGGCCCTGACGCAGATCTCTGTGGATGTCGTCACCACCATTCTCATGCTGCTGGCGCTGAACCTGCTGCCCAAGGAAACCCCGCTGGGCCGCAATGTGACGGGCCGCTGGCGCGATGGCATTCTGGCTTCTGTCGCCGGCCTTGGAGTGGCGCTGCTGGCCTATTGGGTGATGACCCGCAACGGCCCGACGGAGATCGCCGATTATTACCTGCTCACCGCCCAGCCCGGTGGTGGTGGCACCAATGTGGTGAATGTCATTCTGGTGGATTTTCGCGGTTTCGATACCTTCTCGGAAATCATCGTTCTGGGTATCGCCGCCATTTCCATCTTCGCCCTGCTGGATGTGAAATTGCGCGATTCCGCCGTGCGTCGCCTGCGCAGCATGCTGCCGCAACTCGAAGCCAGTGACGCCCACCCCCTCATTCTGGTGGTGGCCACACGCGTGCTGCTGCCTCTTTCCATGGTGGTGGGGCTTTATATCTTCCTGCGCGGACATAATGAGCCGGGCGGCGGCTTCATTGCCGGGCTGGTGGTGGCCATTGCCTTTATCATGCAGTTCATCGCCTCGGGCTATATCTGGGCGGCGGATCGTCTGCGGCTGGACCCGCAGACTGCGATCGGCATCGGCGTGGCCATTGCCGGGCTGGCGGGGCTGACCCCGCTGCTGTTTGATGACCCCTTCCTCACCAGTACGTTTGCCCATGTGCACCTGCCGGTGATCGGCGATTTCGAGCTGGCCTCGGCCATGCTGTTCGATCTGGGCGTGTTTCTCACCGTGGTGGGCGTGATGGTGCTGTCTCTGGCGCGCCTCTCTCGCGTGGCGGTGCGGGTCGATCCGCCCAAATCCACCGATCAGCCAATGGATATTCCGCTGGAACCGCCGGCAGAGGTGTTGCCTCCAGCCGCGCCGGCGGCCGCAGCCCTCATGCCGGATGCGGTGGTGGCGGAAACGTCCATTTCCTCATCGGGGAAGGAGTGAGCCATGGAACTGCTTGTCTCCAGCGCCATTGGCATTCTCACGGCAACCGGCATTTATCTGATGCTGCGCAGCCGCACCTTCCCCATCATTCTGGGCATCACCTTTCTCAGCTATGCGGTGAACCTGTTCCTGTTCTCCATGGGCCGGCTGGCCATTGACAGCCCGCCCGTCATTTCACCGGATGTGATGGCCTATGCCGATCCGGTGCCACAGGCGCTGGTTCTGACGGCCATCGTCATTTCATTCGGCATGTCGGCGCTGATCGTGGTGCTGGCGCTGCGCGGCTATCTGGAAACCGGGTCGGACCAGTCCCGCCTGGAGGTGGCACCTGAGGATGTGGAGCCGGGCTCGGGCGTGCGCTCCGGTTCGGCGGCATCCTCTGTCACGGGCTTCATCCTGCCATCCAGTGCGACCCGCGTCTCCAATGCGCCTTCCGTCTCCGGGGAAAAGAGCCCAGCCGCCCCGCATGAGGGAGGCCCGGCATGACCAATCTCATCATTGCGCCCATCGTCATTCCGGCGCTGACGGCGGCTTTCATCATTCTGGGGTTGCGCGGGCATCTTAAAACCCAGCGCACAGTGTCCATTGCCGCCACCACCCTGCTGCTGGCGGTGAGTATCGGGCTGCTCTATCAGGCCGCATCCGGGGTTCCGGTGGTTTACAAGCTGGGCGACTGGCCGGTGCCTTATGGCATCGTGCTGGTGCTGGACAGGCTCTCGGCCACCATGCTGGTGCTGAATGCGGTTCTGGGGCTGGGCGTGGTGCTCTATGCCTCTGCCGGGTCCGATCGCAAGGGGCGGCTGTTTCATCCTCTGTTCCAGTTCCAGCTTCTGGGCATCAATGGCGCTTTTCTCACCGGCGACATCTTCAATCTGTTCGTCTATTTCGAGGTGATGCTCATCGCCTCCTATGGCCTGATGGTGCATGGTGGTGGCTCGGCCCGGCTGAAGGCGGGCTTCCAGTATGTGGCCATCAATCTAGTGGCCTCCACTTTGTTCCTCATCGCCATCGGGCTGATCTATGGCGTCACCGGCACGCTGAACATGGCGGATCTGGCGGTGAAGGTGCCTCAGGTGGCGGCAGCGGACCCCGGCATTCTGAAAGCCGGGGCGCTGCTGCTGTTTCTGGTGTTCGCCACCAAGGCCGCTCTGGTGCCGCTACACTGGTGGCTGCCGGCCACCTATGCTTCCACCTCTGCGCCGGCGGCGGCCATTTTCATGATTATGACCAAGGTGGGGGCTTATGCCATTTTGCGGGTCTATGGCCTGATCTTTGGTGCGGATGCCGGGGCGCTGGCCATGGCTGCGGCCCCCTATGTGTTGCCGGCGGCGGTGGTGACGGTGGTGCTGGGCACCATTGGCGTGGTGGGTACGCGCACGCTGAAGGGCATTGCGGCCTTTGCGGTCGTGGCCTCCATGGGTACGCTGCTGATCGCGCTGGGGCTGTTCAACGCCACCGGCGTGGCGGCGGCGCTCTATTATCTGGTGCACAGCACGCTCGCCGGCGCTGCGCTGTTTCTCATCGCCGGCATGGTGGCGGAGGGCCGTGGCGGCATGGAAGATCGCCTGCGCCCGGCCATGGCCATGCGGGCCGAGCGCATGATTGCCGGCCTTTACATGCTGGCGGCGCTGGGCATGGTGGGCCTGCCGCCGCTTTCCGGCTTTATCGGCAAGGTGATGATCCTCGAAGCTGTCCGCACATCTCCGGGCTGGCCGTGGATCTGGGGGGTGATCCTCATCACCAGCCTGTTGCTGATCTATGGTTTTGCACGGGCGGGTTCCACCCTGTTCTGGGCCAGTGCGCCGGCACCCGCCGAGCGGACGGACCCGCGACCGAAGATCATGCGCCCGGCGGGGGCCATCGGCCTGTTGCTGGCTGTTCTGATGGGCTGGACCCTGGCCGGTGGGCCGGCTGCGGCGTGGATGCAGGAGACCGCCGCGCAGGCGCTGGATCGTAATGGCTATGTCGCCGCCGTGCTCGGCCAGAGGCCGGGCGAACCGCCGGGAGGATACTGAGCCATGAGGCGTCTGTTTCCGCATCCGCTGTTGAGCGTGTGTATCGCCATTGTCTGGGTTTTTCTGGCCAATGAGGTGACGCCGGGCCTCATCATCATGGGCGCGGTGCTGGGCTTTCTCATCCCGCTTTATATGGCGGATTTCTGGCCCGGCCGGCCGCGCATGCGGGCGCCGCTCACCCTTCTGGCCTATCTGCTTATTTTGCTGTGGGATGTGGTGGTTTCAAACCTGTATGTGGCGAAGCTCATCCTGTTCCGCCGTGGTGACAGCCTGCGCTCCACCTATGTGACTGTGCCGCTGGAGCTGGAAACACCGGAGGCGATTGCTGTGCTCACCGGCACCATCGCGCTGACCCCCGGCACGGTGTGCGTGGACATCAGTTCAGACGGCAAGGTGCTGCTGGTGCATTGCCTGGATTATGATGACCCGCAGGAGGTCGTGACCAATATCAAGGATCGTTACGAGCAGCGGCTGAAGAGGATATTCGAATGATCGCCATCGCCTCCATCATTGCGGCTTTCGCCGTGTGCGTGGCCATGCTGCTCACCCTCTACCGGCTGGCCGTGGGGCCGGATGCCGTGGACCGGGTGGTGGCGCTTGATACGCTGGTCATCAATACCATTGCGCTCATCGTGTTGCTGGCCATCATCTTCAATACGTCTGTGTATTTTGAAGCCGCCTTGCTGTTCGCCATGGTGGGCTTTGTCACCACCGTCTCCTTCTGCAAGTTCCTGCTGCGCGGCAATGTGATCGAGTGAGGGCGCAAGGGCATACATACGGGAACGCCATTATGGGAGAGATTACCGCAGGGGCCGTCTGGGGCGCCGCCTTCTGGGAAGCGCTGGCCACCTTTCTGATTTTGGCCAGTGCCTTCTTTCTTGTCGTCGGTTCGTTGGGGCTGGCTCGCCTGCCGGGCACCATGCGCCGTCTGCATGGGCCAACCAAGGCCACCACGCTGGGCATTGGCTGCATGCTTATCGCCTCCATGGTGTATGCGATGGGGGTGCGGGGTGAGCTGTCCTTTCATGAATTGCTCATCACCTTCTTCCTTGTGCTCACCGCGCCGGTAAGCGCGCAAATGGTGGCCAAGGCTTATATTTTGAGGGCGAAAAAGGAACGTGAACAGCTTCCGCCCACCGGACGTGCCTCAGGCTGGGCGACGATTTCGGATCTCACCAATACCCGTCGGCGTCGTTACAAGGCGGGCTTTCGCCCGACTGGCGAAACCAAGGGCCCAGCCGAATAGAAGGTGCGAAGAGTACAGATTGAAAAGACCGGCGTCAGGGCTCTGACGCCGGTCTTTTCATGAGGCATGCGCGTATTGCGCAAGATCAGGTCTTGTCCTTGTAGCCCAGCGCCTTCGCGCCTTCTTCCGGCTGATGATAGCGATAGGGCAGAAACTTGCCGCTCATCACGATTCTCACACGATCTCCGGCCTCGTTCGGCTCACGTTCCATGTTCAGGTCGAAGTCGATGGCCGACATGATGCCGTCGCCGAATTCATCATGGATGAACTCCTTCATCGCCGGGCCAAACACCATCAGCGCCTCATAGAAACGATAGAGGGTCGGGTCGGTGGGCAGGCCGGGGGCATCATTGCCGCGATGGGGTGTTTCCGTCAGCAGGCGGCATTCGATTTCGGAGAGGCCAAACAGCGCCGCCGCCTTCTCCGCCTGTGGCCGCGGCAGAGGCATCTGGCCCAGAAGCGCGGTGATGATGAACAGCTTGGAATAGCCGCCAATATGCTCGGCGATGGCGGTCCAGCTCAGCGCCTTCTCGCGCTTCACATCGAGGATTTTGTCAACGAGGTCCTGTCGTTTCATGATGCTTGTCCTTGAGCATGAAAGGGAGGGCGTGGCGCAGATCCCGTCCGGGACGCCCACTGTGGGAGATGGGATCAGATCGGCTCTGTCACCGGTGGATTGCGGGCGGACCAGCCTTCTGCTGTCGCAGTTTCTACATCGAAGGTGCCGGAGCGCGTGACGAGGAAGTCCACCAGATAGTTGCGCAGGTCGTAATAGCCGGGCAAGCGGTGCATTTCGTTGCGGTCGCGATGCCGGGGCAGGTTGTTGCGCACGATCTCGGCCACATGGGCGTTTGGCCCGTTGGTCATCATCACGATCTTGTCGGCCAGATATATAGCTTCATCCACATCATGGGTGATCATGACCACGGTCTGAGCGGTGGAAATGCAGATCTTGCGGACCTCATCCTGCAGATTGCCGCGGGTCATGGCATCAAGCGCGGAGAAGGGCTCGTCCATCAGCAGGATCTTGGGCTCGATGGACAGGGCACGGGCGATGCCCACGCGCTGTTTCATGCCGCCTGAAAGCTCGCTGGGATGGCGCTGTGCGGCATGACCGAGACCCACCTTCTCGATGAAGGTCATGGCATGTTCGCGGATCTGGCTTTTGGACCAGTGCGGATTGCGCGAGCGCACCGCATAGGCGACATTTCCAAGCGCCGTCATCCAGGGCAGCAGGGCATGGCCCTGAAAGATCACCGCCCGGTCGAGAGAGGGTGCATTGATCTCCTTCTGGTCGACGATGACGCCACCATCGGTCGGCTTGTCGAGTCCGGCCAGGATATTCAGAACCGTCGTCTTGCCACAGCCGGAATGTCCGAGAATGCAGACAAAGTCACCTTTGTCGACCTTCAGCCAGAGATCCTCGAAAATGGTGACGGGTTCCTGTCCGCGCCGGGGATAGCGCTTGGAGAGACCTTCAAGCGAAATGATGCAGTTGGGGCGCCCGCCGGCGGGGGCATCCTGTTCGGGCTGTGCGTGTGTGGTTTGGGTCGTGATGTCTGGCTCCATGGAAGATGCGAGGGCTGTAGTCCGGGGCGGGACAGGGATATGTGTCATCGGGGGCTGTGTGCGCATGTCCATCAGGCTCACTCCTGGAAGGTGACGAGGCGCGTCACGCCGGCGAGAATCTGGTCCAGAACCATGCCGACAACGCCGATGACGAGGATCGCAACGATCACATTCACGATCGAAAGATTGTTCCATTCGTTCCAGATGAAGTAACCGATGCCGGTTCCGCCCACGAGCATCTCGGCGGCGACGATGACCAGCCAGGCAATGCCGATGGAAATGCGCATGCCGGTGAGAATGGTCGGGGCCGCCGCCGGCAGGATGACGGTGAACACCCGGCGCAGATAGGGCACTTCCAGAGTGCGGGCCACATTCAGCCATTCCTTGCGGACATTGGCGACGCCAAAGGATGTGTTCACCAGCATCGGCCAGATCGAGCAGATGAAGATCACGAAGATGGCGGAAAGGCTGGAATCCTTGATGGTGAAGAGTGCCAGGGGCATCCAGGCCAGAGGCGAGATCGGCTTCATGATCTGGATGAAGGGATCCAGCGCTTTGGAGAGCATCTCGGACGTGCCGATGATAAAGCCCAGGGGAATGGCCACCACCATGGCCAGGCCAAAGCCGATCAGCACCCGCGCCAGTGAGTAAGCAAGCTGGATGCCGAGTCCCTTGTCGTTCGGGCCGGCGTCATAGAAGGGATCGGAGAGGTGATGGACAATGGCTTCCCACACGGCCGCCGGTCCGGGAATGCCGGATGAGGAGGAGGGAGCTTCATTGAGGAGGGCGGCATATTCAGGATCGACCGCGCCCTGTCCACTGTCGACGCCCTGCATGGTCATCACAGCCCAGATACAGATGAAGATCGCAAAGATCACAAGAGACAGGAGCCATGAGGCCAGTTGAGGAGATTGCTTGAGCATCCGCTGCATCCCGGTTCGGGGTGAGGCCGGACTGGCCATGAGTTGATGTGGATCAAGCAATGGCCGTGCCAATCGTTGAAACAGCGTTGTTTTGGGGTGTTTCGCCTTGCTTGCGCGGGCTTTTGATTGGCGGCATTAAAAATGTGCACTTTGAATAAATGCGTAATTATTGAGCTTTAATGTCAACAATGCTGGTCATTGTTGACATTTTCAGGTTGCCAGAATGCGGGCTTGGCGTCATTGCCTGGAAGAGTGAGGCGATTTTTCGTAATTATCTTTCATTTACAATATGTTGTTTGTGGTCGAAACATTTCCGGACCATTGGCATGTAGATTGCTTGTTCTGCGATGACACAGCAGGAGAAGGCATCATCATGGCACGTTTCAAGGACAGGAACTGGAAAGGTCTGTTTTTCCGCGGGTGCTCCTGCGGTGCGCACAAGAGCCAGTCCGAGCATGAGGCCGCGGCGAAGAGCGGTGCGGACTATCAGGCGGTCGCAGAGGAAGCCATGCTGCGCATGGCCTTCCCCAATACGCTGCATCGCCGCGCCTTGCTGAAAGCTGTGGGCGGGGCGACCCTGTTTGGCGCCTTGAATGCGGTGATGCCCCTGAAATGGGCGGGAGAGGCCTTCGCGGAAACCGGCCCTCTGGAAAAGACCGACGTCAATATCGGCTTCATCCCGATCACCTGCGCCACGCCGATCATCATGGGCGAGCCCATGGGCTTCTATGCCAAGCAGGGGCTGAACGCCAAGGTGGTGAAAACCGCCGGCTGGGCCGTGGTGCGCGACAAAACCATGAACCGCGAATATGACGCGGCCCAGATGCTGGCCCCGATGCCGCTCGCCATCACCATGGGCACCGGCTCCGTGCCGCATCCCTATGTCGTGCCGGCCATCGAGAATGTGAATGGCCAAGGTATCTGTCTGGCCATGAAGCACAAGGACAATCGCGATCCGAAGAACTGGAAGGGCTTCCGCTTCGCCATTCCGTTCGACTTCTCGAACCACAATTACATTCTGCGCTATTATCTGGCCGAGCATGGCATCGACCCGCAGACTGATGTGGAACTGCGCGTGATCGCGCCGCCGGACATGGTGGCCAATCTGCGCGCCGGCAATATCGACGGCTTTCTTGCGCCGGATAATGTCGTGCAGCGTGCGGTCTATGACAAGATCGGCTTCATCCACATTCTCTCCAAGGAGATCTGGGACGGGCATCCCTGCTGTACCTTCTCCATCTCGAAGAATGTGGTCTCCGACATGCCGAACACCTCGGCGGCCATGATGCGCGCCATTCTTGATGCCACGGCCTATGCCTCCAAGCATGAAAACCGCAAGGAGATCGCCGAGGCCATCGCACCGGCAAACTACCTCAACCAGCCGCTCACCGTGGTGCAGCAGTGCTTGACCGGCACTTATGCGGACGGCCTCGGCAATGTGGTGAAGGACCCTGATCGCATCAGCTTCAACCCCTTCCCCTATGAGAGCTTCGCCATCTGGACCCTGACCCAGATGAAGCGCTGGGGGCAGGTGAAGGGCGATATCGATTACCAGCAGATCGCCAAGGCGGTATATCTGGAAACCGACGCCGCCCGGTTGATGAAGGAAGCCGGGATGACGGTGCCGACCGCCGACAACAACGGCTTCTCCGTCATGGGCAAGCATTTCGATCCATCCAGGCCGGAGGAGTATGTCGAATCCTTCAAGATTCGCGTGCAGGGCTGAGCGGCCCACGCAAGCGGTGTATCCGCGCCTTCCTGCTTGTGGTGAAGGTGCATGATGCAACAGGATCAGGGCTGGGGGCCGGCAGGTTCCCGCCCTTTTGCCATATTGGCCGGGCGCGGTCTTGGTTATGACTTGCGATCCGCGTCTGTTGGGCCCCGGTGGCGTTCAGGGGGCGATGGAGCGTTGCTGCGTCATGAGAGAAACTTCAGCCGCAAGGTCCGCAATTGTGATGGAAGACGGCATGGAACACCAGCAGATGCACCCCGCGCCCCAGACCGGCTCATGGTGGCGCACGCAGGAAATGTTCCTGATGCAGGAGGTGATGAGCCTTATCGGCAAGGATCTGCCGCTGGCCAAGGTGCTGCGCGAAATTCTCCATCTCATGTCCGAGATGCTGGGGCTTAATCGCGGGCGCATCGTTCTGCATGATACGCCGAACGATGAATATTACATTGCCCATGCCTATGGCCTCACGCAGGAGGAGATTGGTCGCGGCCGCTACAAGCCCGGCGAGGGGGTGACGGGGCAGGTGATCGCCACCGGGCAGGTCATTCTTGTGCGCGATGTCTCGCAGGATTCGGCCTTTCTGGGGCGGGCGGTGCATCGCAGCACGCTGCCGCGCGGGCCGGTGTCCTTCATCGCCGCGCCCATCAAGGTGGACGGGGTGATCGCCGGGGCGCTGGCCTGCCACCGCATCCTGCTGCGCGACAGGCCCCTCTCCGATGAAATGACCATGCTGAAGATTCTGGCGACCCTGATCGGCCAGCTTCTCACCCTGCATGAGCGCGTGGAGCGGCGCACCCGTGAGTTGCAGGAACATAACCGTATGCTGGAGGATGCGCTGAAGGCGGGCCGGGCGCGTTACGGCATCATCGGCACGTCTCCCGCCTTGCTTCAGGCCATTGGCCAGATCGAGAAGGTCGCCGCTGCGACCGCCAGCGTGCTGCTGCTGGGAGAATCGGGCACTGGCAAGGAATTGTTCGCTCGTGCGCTGCATCTGGCCGGCCCGCGGCGCGACAAGGCCTTTATCAAGATCAATTGCGCCGCCATCCCGGAAAGCCTTTTTGAATCAGAGCTGTTCGGGCATGAAAAGGGGGCGTTTACCGGTGCCAATGAAGCTCGGGCCGGCTGGTTCGAGCAAGCCAATGGGGGCACGCTGTTTCTGGATGAGATCGGCGAACTGCCGCTCTCCATGCAGACCAAGCTGCTGCGCACCCTGCAGGAAGGCACGGTCACACGTCTGGGGGGTAAGCGGGAGATCTGCGTTAATACGCGCCTTGTGGCGGCCACCAATCGCGAGCTGGAGCGGGAAGTGGCGCTGGGTAATTTCCGCGAGGATCTGTTCTACCGTCTCCACGTCATTCCCATTCGCCTGCCCTCTCTGGATGACAGGCGCAGCGATATTCCGGACCTCGCCATCTATTTCATCGACAAGTTCAACCGCGAGAACCAGCGCAATGTGAACTTGTCGTCTGACGCCGTCGCCTATATTGCGGCGCAGGCTTGGCCGGGTAATATCCGGCAATTGTCGAATTTCATGGAACGCCTCGTGCTGCTCTCCGGCAAGGCGCTGCTTGAGCAGGTGGATGTGGAGCGTTTCGTGCAGGATCACGGCAGCGCAGCCCCCATGCGCCCGCGCGTGCCGCCTTATCCACCTGCGGTTTCGTCGGCCCGGCGGGAGAGTACGCCGGCGGGGGCGGCTTCCGGTGGCGTGGAGTGGCAGGGCCAACCGGCAACGCCATCCTATCCCCCCACGCCAGACATGCAGACCAGCGTCTTCCGACCTTACATGAAGGTGGATTCCCATAATCCGGATACCCTGAGGCGCGCCTTGCTGGAAGCTGGTGGCAACAAGACCCGCGCGGCCCAGCGTCTGGGCATGACGGAGAGGCAGTTTTCCTATCGCTGGAAGAAGCTGGGGATCGACTGACATTGTTGCGATCCGACAATATTGACATTGTAGAGTTGCGACCCGCGCGGAATGTCATGATGCAAGTCGGCGAAAGTTATTTTATATATTATTATCATATATTTATAAGAAATTTAGCGTGATTTTCGCATTCTGGCACACCCTTTGCGATGACAGGTTCAGATGGCGATCAGCCATTGCCTTTAATCCTGAAAGGGAAAGAACATGTCCCAGAGCGCCGCGCCCAAAGTCGTCTCCACCACCCTGCGCCCGATTGATCGGGATGGCCTGATGGCCTTCGCCGAGAAGGGCCGCAACAATCCCAACAGCCCACGCGGCACCAACAAGGTGCGCACCCTCATGGAGGGCCAGTATCGCTCCCTGAGCTATGTGGGCGATCATGAGGGTGTGGTGGTGGATGAGCCCCTGCACCTGTTCGGCCAGAATACGGCGCCCGCCCCCGGCGAGATTGTACTGTCTGCGCTGGGTGGCTGTCTTGCTGTCGGCATCACTGCCGTTGCCACCTGGAAGAATGTGAAGCTCTCCCATCTCGAGATCTATCTTGAGGGCGATATTTCCAACACGGCCGCCTGGGGTGCAGGCGGTGCGGATCGCATCCCTTCGCAGATGGGTTTCCAGGAAATCCGCGTGAAGGTGAATGTGGAAGGCGATGCCACCCGCGAGGAGCTGGATGAGATCGTCCAGCGCGCCAACTATTTCTCGCCGGTCGCCAATTCCATGCGCAACCCCATCGCTTTCAAGATTGCGCAGGCGGACTGAACAGGCCGCCTGATCGGCCTGAACCCTGCGCTGCGCGTCCGCTGGATGATGCGCAGCGCCTTCCCCGGAAAAGCTGGAGAGAGATGATGGATGCAATTGCACGCGGCGACAGGTCCGTTGACCCCGCAGGCAATGACTGCGGCCGCACAGCCCCGGGCCTCGATGTGATCGCGGCACTGGCTGCCGGCCCTCTGGCCGCGAAGGCCGCCGAGATCGACGAGGGGCACTATCCGCTGGATATGATGGCGTCTCTGGCTGAAGCGGGCGCTTTCAGCTTTCATCTTGCCGAACAAGGTCAGCGCTATGATCTCGCGCTGGCGGCCATGGAGACCGTCTCCAGTGCCTGCGGCTCAACCGGCTTTCTCACCTGGGCCCATGATGTGATGGGTCTGTATCTCGACGAGAGCGAGAATACCGCACTCAAGGCGCGCATACTGCCGACGCATCTGGCGGGTAAGACGTTCGGTGGCACCGCTCTCTCCAACCCCATGAAGGCGCTGGCCGGCATTGAACCGATGCTGCTGAAGGCTGTGCCGGTACCGGGCGGATGGCGCGTTTCCGGCTCGCTGCCATGGGTCAGCCATATCGGCCCGGGCCAGTATTGCGCCGCTCTGGCGAGCACTGGCGAGGGACGGGAGATGATGTTCTTCCTGCCGCTGGATGAACGCGTGACCCTGCGCCAGTGCCCCAAATTCTCCGGCATGGAGGGCACTGGCACCTGGGGTATCACGCTGCAGGATTTCTTCGTCCCGCAAGAGGATGTGATTGCTGATCCGGCGCGCCCCTTCATCAAGCGCATTCGCGCGGCCTTCATCCTGCTGCAGGCCGGTATGGCCACAGGCATCTCCGTGGGCGCGATCAATGATATCCGCGCAGTGGAAGGCCATCTGGGCCATGTGAACCGTTTCCTGCACGATGGTGCGGACGCGCTTCAGGCCGAGCTGGATGATCTGCGCGCGCGTGTGCTGGTGCTGGCACAGACCCCCTTCGACACCTCGGATGATTATCTGATGAGTGTGCTGGATGCGCGCACGGAAGGAGCCGAATTCGTGCTGCGCGCCGCGCAGTCGGCGCTGATGCATCAAGGTGCTCGGGGGTATCTGATGTCATCAGCGCCGCAGCGCCGCATCCGCGAATCCCATTTCGTGGCCATTGTCACGCCAGCCATCAAGCATCTGCGCTGGGAGATGGACCGCCTCCAGCGTGAAACCATGCCTCAGGCCAAGGAGCATGCAGCATGAGCGCGATCACGAAGACATCCGCAGATGAGCCGTTGGATGGCTTGGGGCCATGGAAGGAATATCTGTGCCGGGCCTGCGGCTATATTTATAATGAGCGTGATGGCGACCCGGACAGTGGCATCGCCCCCGGCACCCGCTTCGCCGATATTCCGGAAGACTGGTATTGCCCCATATGCGGCGTGCGTAAACAGGATTTCGAGCCGTATGAACGGGCCGATTTCAGCGCATCGGCCGGTGACATGCCGCCGCCTGTCTCCATTGGCCGTCGGGGACCTGCCGGTGTCGTCATTATCGGGGCGGGCATTGCCGGCTGGGCGGTGGCGGGTGAGATCCGCAAGCGCGATCCGCACATGCCAATCACCATGATCACGAGCTGTGCGGGGGATGTCTATCACAAGCCGGAGCTGGCCATTGCCTTTGCCCGCCGGCTCTCGCCCGAGACGTTGCGTCGCGAATGCGGGCAGGATGCGGCCCGTCGGATGAATGTGCGGCTGGTGCGGCACACGGCGGTGGTGGGGCTTTCTCCGCAGTTCCGCAAGGTGCGCACCACCCGTGGAACCTTCCCCTACGACAATCTCGTCATCGCCTCCGGGGCACGCGGTCTGCTGCCGAAGAATATTGATCCGGCCCTGTGCTGGCGCATCAACCATCTGGATGCCTGGGGCGGGCTCCATGCCGCACTGAAGGGCGCGGCGCGCAGCGTCGCCATCATCGGTGCGGGCATGGTGGGTTGCGAACTGGCGGAGGATCTAGCGCGGGCCGGGCACAAGGTGCATCTGGCCAGCATCACGGCCGAGCCGATGGACGGCTTTTTGCCGGAGCCTGCGGGCGCGCGGGTGCGGCAGGGGTTGCAGGGGCTCGGTGTCGACTATCTGCATATCAGCGCGATCCGCTCGGCCACGCGCGGGGCTGATGGCCGGGTCCATCTCGACCTTGCAGGCCATGGCCCCTTGGTGGTGGATCTGCTCGTTTCAGCCATTGGCGTTGCAACGCCTGAGCGCATGTTCCGCGCGGCAAGTTTCGCCTTCGATGCCGGGCTGGTGGTGAATCCGCAGACACTGGAAACCAGCCACGCGCATGTCTATGCGTTGGGGGACTGTATCTCGCTTTCCGGTGCGCCCTGCCGTTTTGTCGAGCCGATCCTGAAGCAGGCAAGCTGCGTTGCGGCGTCGCTCACCGGGGCACAGCCCTGCCCCTATGAGCATCGCGCACCGGTCATCCGGCTGAAGATGAAAGCGGCACCGGTTGTCATCGAAGGACAGATCTGCCGCGATGGCGCATGGCGGACGGTGAGCGAGAGCGTCGATCGTCTGGTGATGGAACAGCACCGTAATGGCGAGATGACAGCACGGCTGGTGGCCTGAGTGCAGCGGTGCCGGATTCTGGGCGGACAACATCGCGCACATGGCCAGCTTCAGACGTTTTTCTGAAGCTGGCCTGAGCCGACTGGCCGGATGAAGGCCGCCGTCTGCCGGGTGCAGGCTGTTCTGATCCGGGCTTCAGCCCTTGCGGGTGGCCAGAATGTTGCGGAACAGGCGTGCCAGAGCAATGCCGATGACCATGGCGCCAACAAAAACCAGAACTTCGCCCCGGCCGAGCCCCAGCGCGGGAATTGCGCCGCCGGGACAAAAGCCGGAAATGCCCCAGCCAATACCGAACAGGGCAGAACCGCCAATCAGTTGCAGATCCAGATCCCGCCGCGTGGGCAGATGAAAGCGGGTGTCGCACAGTGGGCCGGGGCGCTTCAGCACGAAGCGATAGCCAATGGTGGTCACAATCAGCGCAGAGGCCATGACCAGCGCCAGGGAAGGGTCCCAGTTTCCGGCAAAATCGAAAAAATTGAACACCTTGGCCGGGTCGATCATGCCCGATATGGCGATGCCGGCACCAAAGACAAGGCCGGCGAAAAGGGCGCAGATGATCTGGGGCATCACAAGCCCCCTGCAATATGGCGGATGATGAAGATGGTGAGGGCTGTCGTTACCATGAAAGTGAGGGTTGCCGCGATGGAGCGGGGCGAGAGCCGGGCCATGCCACAGACCCCGTGCCCGGAGGTGCAGCCGGAACCAAAACATGCGCCCATGCCCACAAGCAGGCCACCCAGCACCAGCCAGCGTGTTGGGGTGGGGCTCTCAAAATGGATGTTCACACCCGGTATGAAGATAAGCAGGGCTGGCGCGGCAATGGCCCCGAGCAGGAAGGCGATGCGCCAGACCCTGTCTTGCGCCTGAGGGGGAAGAAGGCCGGTGAGAATGCCTGTCATACCGGCGATGCGGCCATTGAAGGTCATGAGCAATGTGGCGGCCAGGCCGATCAGCGCACCCCCGATGAGGGCGCTCCACGGAGTAAATTCAGTCATGGCTCCTGCTGTCATGATTTCATCAGCGGGGCAAATAAAAAAGCCGCCACGACATGCGCGGCGGCAGGAGGCCGGACAGGGCCGGCTGGACCCGACGGCGAACCTGCCAAACAGGCCCGCACGGCGGAAGTCAGAAAGCCTCAGGCGTTGAACTGATCCCAGGCGCGCAGCGCATCGGCCGCATACATCAGGGCCGGGCCGCCGCCCATATAAACGCAGACGGAAAGCATGTCGCACAGCTCTTCGCGCGTGCCGCCAAGATCTTTCAGGGCCTTCACATGAAAGCCAATGCAGCCATCGCACCGCTGGGTGACGCCAATGGCGAGCGCGATCAGCTCCTTGGTCTTCTTGTCCAGAACATTGTCCGCAGAAGCCGCCTTGGCGAGGGCGTAGAAGCCGTTCATCGTATCCGGCTCCGCCTTCTTCATCTCCCCCGTGTACTGGGAGATGTTGCGGATCAGCTGCGTGTAATCTTTGCTCATGTTCGGGCTCTCGCTCGAGTTAATTTCGTATTTTTATGATATTATAAAAATGTGAATTGTCAAGCGTGCGGAAAGCTGCGAAAAAAGAGACATGAGAGACGTTGAGATCGGCGATATCGTCAAAAATGCGGATCAGGCCGCAGCTTTTCTGGGCGGGCTGGCCAGCCCGCACCGCTTGCGTATCCTCTGTCTGCTGGTCGAGGGGGAGAAAAGCGTGTCTCAACTCATTGCCGCCACAGGCTTGCCGCAAACCTCCATGTCCCAGCATCTGGGCAAGCTGAAGGATGAGGGGATCGTTACCTTCCGGCGGGAGCATCGCACCCTTTATTATGCCATATGTAATGAGGCCGCTGTTGGCATCATGCGCATTCTGCGTGGTCAATATTGTGACGGTTGACGTATAATCCCTTCTTCATCTTGATGTCAGGAGTGTGACACAAAGATGTCGGCCCGGCAGGGGCAGCATTCAGTCTCTATGGTGTGAAAAATCGTTTGAATTAAAATGGAACTTGCCTTTTCAGGCTGGCAGGGGTTTTTTGCCTCTGCTGGGAAGCCTTTGTTTGAAAAGGAAGCGACATGGCCCGCACAGTTGCCGATCAGATGGTTGAAACCTTCGCCGCAGCCGGTGTTTCACGTATTTATGGCATTGTCGGCGACAGCCTGAACGGCATCACCGATGCCTTGCGCCGTCAGGGCCAGATTGAATGGCTGCATGTGCGCCATGAGGAAGTGGCGGCTTTCGCGGCCGGGGCGGAAGCCCATCTCACCGGTAATCTGGCCGTGTGCGCGGGTAGCTGCGGGCCGGGCAATCTTCACCTCATCAATGGCCTGTTTGATTGCCATCGCTCGCGCGTGCCAGTGGTGGCCATCGCCGCGCATATTCCCTCGCCAGAAATCGGCTCCGGCTATTTTCAGGAAACCCACCCGGAACAACTGTTCCGTGAATGCAGCCATTATTGCGAGCTGGTGTCCAGCCCGGCCCAGTTGCCGCGCGTGCTGGAAATCGCGATGCGCGAGGCGGTGAGCAAGCGCGGGGTTTCGGTCATTGTCATTCCGGGCGATGTCGCCCTTCAGGCTGCGGCCGATGCGCCCGTGCCCAAGCTGGCCGGGCTGCTGCCTGCGGCCCCTGTTGTTTCCCCCACGCCCGAGACGCTGAATGCGCTGGCCGGGCTGCTGAATGAAGGCTCGCGCGTCACTCTCTTCTGTGGTGCGGGCTGCGCCGGGGCGCATGATGAGGTGGTGGCGCTGGCCGACAAGCTGAAGGCCCCCGTGGTACATGCCCTGCGCGGCAAGGAGCATGTGGAATGGGATAATCCGCATGATGTCGGCATGACAGGGCTTATCGGCTTTTCCTCCGGCTATTTCGCCATGATGGATTGCGATGTTCTGTTGCTGCTGGGCACCGATTTTCCCTACCGCCAGTTCTATCCGAAGGGCGGCAAGGTGAAGATCGCGCAGATTGATTTGCGCCCCGAGCAGATCGGAAAACGCGCTGCGGTGGATCTGGGCGTGGTGGGCGATGTGCGCGCGACGGTTCAGGCGCTGATGCCCCTGTTGCAGGACAAGAGCGACGACAGCCACCTCACCACGGCGCGCAATCACTATGTGAAGGCCCGCAAGGCGCTGGATGAGCTTGCGACGGGCACGCCCGGCTCCGGCCTCATCCATCCTCAGCAGGTGGCGAAGGCGCTGTCCGATCATGCCTCGGATGATGCGGTCTTCACCTGCGATGTTGGCCTGCCTACCGTATGGGCGGCGCGCTATCTGAAGATGAATGGCCAGCGTCGGCTCATCGGCTCGTTCAACCATGGTTCCATGGCTAATGCCATGGCACAGGCTATCGGGGCGCAGGCGGCCTTCCCCGGCCGTCAGGTGGTGTCCATGTCCGGCGATGGCGGTTTCGCCATGCTGATGGGGGATCTGCTGAGCCTCTCGCAGCTGAAGGTGCCGGTGAAGATCGTGGTCTTCAACAATGGCACGCTGGGCTTTGTGGAGCTGGAACAGAAATCCACCGGCTTCGTGAATGCCGGCACGGATCTTCAGAACCCGAATTTCGCAGCCATGGCGCAGGCCATCGGTGTGAAGGGCATTCGCCTGGAGGATCCCAGGGATGTGGAGCCCGGCATTGCAGAAGCCATGGCCCATGACGGGCCGGTGCTGGTGGATGCGGTGGTGAACCGCACCGAACTTTCCATGCCGCCTGCCGTCACCCTCGAAATGGCGAAGGGTTTCACCCTCTACATGATGAAGGCGGTGATGAATGGGCGCGGGGCGGAAGTGATTGACCTTGCGCGCACCAATCTGTGGCGCTGAAAAAACAGGCCGGGCGGGTTGTCCCGTCTGGCCTCTCCGGTGGCCGCATCATGTGCCGATGCGGGTGATGTCATAAGGCGTTGTCTGATAGATCTCGTTGATCCAGTTGCCGAACAGAAGGTGGGCATGGCTGCGCCACTGATTGCGCGGCGCCTGGCGCGGATCATCATTCGGGAAATAGCCATAGGGCATCAGAATATCGCCGCCGGCGTCTACATCGCGCCGATACTCTTCACCCAGCGTGTCTGAATCATATTCCACATGGGAGAACATGTTCAGGCTGCGATGGGGGCCATCTTCCACCAGCCCCAGTCCGGCCTGGGGAGAATCCATCAGCACCTTCAGCCCGGAACCGGCCGGAAGATCCTCTTCGCGCACTTCTGTCCAGCGGGAGACGGGAATGGCGAAGTCATCTGAAAAACCGCGCAGATAGGGAGAGGTCGTCTCCAGATTGCGGTGCGGAAACACGCCAAACATCTTGGCGGCCAGCATGTGCTTGGGCACGCCATGGAAATGGCGCAGCGAAGCCTGTGCCGCCCAGCAGATGTTCAGGCAGCGATGCACATTGCTTTGTGTCCAGTCAAAGATGGCGCACAGCTCATCCCAATAAGTCACGGCTTCATAGGGCAGCTTTTCCACGGGCGCGCCGGTGATGATGAAGCCGTCATAGGTTTCGCGCCGCACATCTTCCCACGGGCGGTAGAAGGCTTCCATATGGTCGGGCGAGGTATGCCGCGAGACATGATGCGTCATGCGGATCAGCGAAAGCTCGATCTGCAATGGCGTGGCGCCGAGCAGGCGGGCAATCTGCGTCTCGGTCCGGGTCTTGTTCGGCATCAGATTGAGCAGACCAAAGCGCAGCGGGCGGATATCCTGCCGGATGGCGTCGGTCTCCCCCATGATCATCACACCCTCGGCCTCAAGGGCGGCGCGGGCGGGCAGATCATCGGGTATCTTGATGGGCATGCGTCATGGTCCTCTGCTGCGTGGCATCAGGGGCGAGCATGTGTGCGGATATCTATGGCGTGTCCCGTCTGGTTGCCGGTGCGGCCACATCCCCCGCCGGGGCGCCACCTTGCTGGGGAAAGCAGGTTGGCGTTGAGCACAGCTCAACTCTTGATGCGCCGCGCACTCTAGCGGCCAGAGGCCCTTCAGGCAACGGGCGTGATGCACGGGCGGAGCTTTGCGAAAATGCGGGCTCTTTGGCGGCGTTGCGTGTATTCGTCACGTTCTGGCGGGATTTTCGAAGTCTTGTGCGCGGTTTTTTGGGGTCGCGACAGATGTGTTGCGGCCCGACATGAAAGAAGTGGGTCGGAAATTCATCATCTGGGCCCGGAAACCGGATGGGCCTGTGATAAGGTGGAACCGAACAGCCGGCGGTGGCCGGATGGACCTGTGTTGAACGTTTGCCGTGCAGACGGTGCAGGGCGTGTTCAGGGCTGGGATGATTCAGGGCGGCCGGCATGGATGTGAAGACGGATGAAACATCACGGCCAGCGCATGGCCCCGGCCCTTGGCCCTTCATCGGTTTTCGCAATTATTTCAGTGGCAGGCATCATATTGTCCTGCGGGCGCGCTGGCATCGCAAGGGGTTGATCCGCCATGCGCTGGAGGCGGGGTTGCTACCGGAAGGGGCGATGCCCTTCTGGCAGACCCGCTCCTACAATTGGTCTGTGGGGGCGCTTTTTGCCTTTGGTTCCACGCTGTTCATGCTGGGCAGCGCGCTGGCCCTGGTGCCGGCCGGCCCTCTGGCACCTTCCGCCCTTGCTGTAAACAGCCTGTATTTCATGGGGTCCATTCCCTTCACCATGGCGGGTTATCTGCAACATCTGCAATCCGCGAATATGACCCATCTCGCGCCGGAACCGGAGGGGGGTGCGCCGCCCCGCCATCACCTGTCCCTGATTGGCTGGGAGCCGGGAAATGCCGGATGGCTCAGCACCTTCACCCAGTTTCTCGGTACGCTGGCCTTCAATATCAGCACCTGGAACGGCGTGATGGCGCCACAGGGCTGGCTTGTGCAGGATCTGCTGATCTGGACGCCGGACATGGCGGGGTCCATCCTCTTTCTCATCTCCGGCTATCTGGCTTTTCTGGAAACCTGCGGGCGCTACTGGAGCTGGAAGCCGCAAGAGCTGGACTGGCAGATCGTGTTCATCAATCTGCTGGGCTGTGTGGCCTTCATGATATCCGCCGTTCTGTCCTATGTACCGGATGGCCCACAGGGCGGGGGCGTGGTGATGGGCGCGAATATCACGCTGTTGCTGGGTGCGCTGTGCTTCTGCATTGGCGGGGTGCTCACTTCATATGAGAGTGAGGCCGCAGCCCCCGGATGAGGGGCTGCCCTGTTTGGCGCTGTGCTGAGATGAGCGCCGGGCGCGCCGGCCCGCTCAGGCAAAGGCGAGCTGTTGCTCCGGGGCTGGTGTCAGGGCCGTATCGGCCTCCGGCGGCAGAGGGGGTGGGGCAGAGCGGGGCAGCAACGCCAGAAGCGCGTCGAGATCCACATCGTCACACTGTTCTGGCCGCATGAAGCGGGCTGCATAATCCGCCCAGACCTGATGCTCCAGAAAATATCTCATCAGCAACGGGTCCAGATGCCCGTCCCGCGCCATGAAGCTCATGATACGCAGGGATTCGCTCAGGCGCTTGGCGGTTTTGTAGGGGCGGTCTGAAGCTGTGAGGGCTTCGAAAATATCGGCTATGGCCATCACCCGGTCCTCAAGGGTCAGGAAGTTGGCGTCCAGCCGGCGGGGATAGCCCTTGCCATCCATGCGTTCGTGATGGGTGGCGGCGATTTCGGGCACCCGGCGCAAGGGCTCCGGCCAGGGCAGGGCCTTCAGCATGATGTAGGTCTGCGTCACATGATCGTTGATATGGAAGCGCTCTTCTTCCGTGAGCGTGCCGCGGCGAACGGTGAGATTATGGACTTCGCCCAGGTTCCCCTTCAGGCTTGGCCGCTGCATGTCAAAACCATAATGGTTCGCGGGGTCGTCCCGCGTCACAGGCGGGGGCTTCGGCCCCCATTGCAATTGCTGGTCCGGGCGGTCGATCAGCAGGTTTTCCTGCACCGGCAGGGGCGGCTCCGGTGTGTCGGACATGCGCGCCTCCTCCTCTCGGGAAAGGCCGAGCCGGTTGCTGAAATGGCGCGTCCAGGTGCGTTGGCTGAGGGCCTGCACGCGGGCGATGGCCTCATCGCTCATGAACTCGCCGCCAATATTGCATTGGGCCAGAAAGGCAAACTCCTCCTGTAGGTGGGCCTGTTCCTCCTGCATCCGGGCTTCGGATGCAGCGGCATCTTCGCCCTGCTGTAGGCGCTGGAGATGGGCAATCTGCGCATCGCGCCACAAGACTTCAAAGCGGGTGCGCACCTCATGGATGCGATTGTGGATGGCCTCCAGCTTGGTGGCCTTGTCGATAATGTGTTCCGGGCTGGTGACTTTGCCGCAATCATGCAGCCAGGCCCCCAGATGGAAGGCATGGCGCTCATCCGCGCTCAGCTCATAGGGGCCATAGGGGCTGTGACCTTCCGCATTCATCCGGTTCACAAAGTTGATCGCCAGTTCCGGCACGCGTCGGCAGTGGCCGCCTGTATAGGGGCTTTTGGCGTCAATGGCGTCGGCGATCAGATGTACGAACCCTTCAAACAGGTCGCGCTGGGCATCCACGAGCTGCCGGGTTTCGATAGCGGCGGAAAGCGCCCCTGAAATCTGCGTGGCGAAGGCGCGGAAGGCCATGCCCCTGTGGCGCTCATCATTGGAATAATTGAGCAGCAGCAGCCCGAGAGGCTTGTTCTGGCGGTCGCTCAGCGGAATAGCGATCTGGCCTTCACCGGCGCGGCGCAAACCAACAGGCGGATGTGGCGGGGTCAGGACACTGAGGGAGAGTGTGTCGTGACAGAAGGGGGTATCTTCCGCACAGGCGGCAGAGCCGTCTTCCCGCACCATCTGTTGCCCGGCCATGGCTGCCAGGCGCAGGCCATCATTGTTTGCGTTGAGCAGATAGACCGCGCCAGCCGTACAGTCTGTGGCATGCACGGTCTGCTGAAGCACCTGTTTCAGCATGACATCAAGCTGAGCCTCATTCCCGATTGCATCAACCGTTGTGAGGAAGTTGCGGATGGTCTCGGACATGCGCCGCAGCACATCGCTGAGCATTTCCAGTTCCTGAATGGAACTTCCACCCTGCGGCGGAGCCGAAAAATCGAAATGCGCCAGACGTTGCGCCTGGGTGGTGAGGCGTGACAGTTTCTGGCCAATATGACGCCCAACAAACCAGCCGCCCAACATCAGCAGCAATGCCGCAGCGACAGCCCACAGGCTCTGGGACATGAAATCCTGGCGCACCTGCTGTAGCAGATCAGAATCGGGGATAGCGACAAGCAGTTCCAGCTTGTGCGTGCCGATGGAGGTGAGAGGGGCTTTCAGGCCATACCATTCCTGCCCGCGCACATTGAAACCGGCAACGCGCTCTGAACTGGGCAGGTTCATTTTCGCCAGATCTTGCAGGGCCGGTACGTCCAGGCTTTTCAGGGTTGGAAGCTGGATCATGCCATCTTCAGCCTGCAACTGGCTGGCGGCGCCGGTATAGGCCAGCACTCTCCCATTTGTCGTGACGATGGCGATTTCGCTGTTGGGCGTGGGTTGCATGTCGTGCAACTGCTCATCCAGAGTGGAGAGCTCGATATCAAGTCCGATGACGGACAATCCATCCTGCGCCCGTTCACTGATGGTGATGCCTGCCTGCTGATTGCCGAAAAAGACGTAGGGGGCGCTCAGCTGCGGGCCACCCGCCTGCATGGCGGCCTGGAACCAGGGGCGCGTGGTGGCGTCATAATCGGGAGACGGAATGGTGCGTTTCTGAAGCAGGACATAGTTCTTGTTGTAGAAAAGCTGTTGGCTGGTCTTGTTGTTGCCGCCTGCTTCTTTCACCTGCACCAGATAAATGGCGCCGGTCGGGGCGTTGTTGGCAGCCCGCTCCTCATCCGTTTTCAGGGGGCGGATCAGAATTTTCTCGCCGTCCGTATAGGCGGTGTAGACCGCTGAAAGCAGGGGCATATTCTGTGGCGGGTTCAGATAGCGCAGCAGCCGGGGCATGCGGGTGTACAGATCCGTCTTGATCCGCAAGGTGTCAAAGGTCAGGCGATGAATGGTGGAGCCGGCAGCGGTGATGGTTCTGCGCACCCGCTCATCAACCGTCTGGCTCATGTTCACGGCCATTTCCTCGGCGGAATGCAGCATGGCGCGATGCGCCGCTTGCCAGCCCTGCCACATGACAATGCCGTTGGAGATGAAAATGGCCGCCGCAATAATACAGGCCAGCAGAAGTGAAAGGGAAACCGTCAGGCGTCGGGCTGGACCTGCTGAGAATTGTGCGCGCCCTGAAGCCGTATCACTCATTGCCATTGCCCTGCTTGTACCTGGTTTCGGTCGCCTGTTTCGGAGCGTTTCCGTTCATAAGATGGGGCAGGCTTAAAAACCGCAAACATGCGTGCACGTTCCGGTCTTTTCCAGTTGGGTCCAGGCTCGCGCGTTGCAACCCAAGAGTGTCAGGCGGTTTTCTGCTGCCAAGGTGCGAATGAAAGAAAAATCAGGCGCGCATGCGGCTGTAAATGTGCATATTTGTGCCTGTTTCCGGCTTTTTCTGGCTTAGCATATGTCTGCGCCGTTATTCTGAGTATTCGCCTTTTCTGTCCGCTTCGGGAACTGTCATGGCCAACACGCTCTCCCCCAATTCTTTCAAGGCCGCGCTCAAGCGGGAAAAACCGCAGATTGGCCTGTGGCTGGCCATGGCCGACCCGTACAGCGCGGAAATCTGTGCCGGTTCCGGCTTTGACTGGTTGCTGCTGGATGGTGAACATTCTCCGCTGGATCTGCGCACCATGCTGGCGCAGTTACAGTCCGTTGCGCCCTATCCGGTGCATGCGGTGCTGCGCCCGCCAACAGGAGATCCCGTGCTTATCAAGCAGATGCTGGATATTGGCGCGCAATCCCTGCTGATCCCCATGGTGGAAACAGCGGAGCAGGCGGAAATGCTGGTGCGGGCCACGCGCTATCCGCCTCATGGTTTCCGTGGCGTGGGGGCGGGCATCGCCCGAGCCGCGCGCTGGGGCCGGGTGGGGGATTACATGGAGCGGGCCAATGATGAAGTCTGCCTGCTGTTGCAGGTGGAAACCCGCGCCGGGCTGGACAATCTGGAGGCCATCGCCGCTACGGAAGGGGTGGATGGCGTGTTTCTTGGTGCGGCGGATCTGTCCGCTTCTCTCGGTCATCCCGGCCAGCCGCAGCATCCTGAGGTGATGGCGGCGATGGAGAAGGCGATTTCCACCATTCTGGCCCATGGCAAGGCACCGGGCCTGCTGGCGACTGATGAAAGCGTGGCGCAACTGCATCTTGGCCAAGGTGCGCGTTTCGTCGCCGTGGGGGTGGATGCGTTGCTTCTGGTACAGGCGACACAGAATCTGGCCCGCCGCTTCAAGCCGGAAGGTGACGTGCCGCTGGTGGAAGGCTCGCCTTACTGAGAGGCGAAACCAGAGCGCACGCAAGAAAAAGGCCCGCATGCAGAATATGCGGGCCAGTTGGAGAAGAAAGAGAGAGCCGGTCAGCGCGTCAGCTTTTGTCATCCGTCGCCGGGCTGCCGGGGCCTGAAGGGCCGCCTTTGGCCACGCCGCCCACGCTGAAATGGCTGGCGGGCACTTCACGCAAAATCACCCGCACGGCCTCCAGCGGTGCATCGACCGCTTCATGAACCGCCTGCGCCACTTTTTCATGCAGGCGGGCCTTGGCTTCATCCGAGCGCCCTTCAATCAGGGTAATCTCGACAACAGGCATGGCTCACTCCCCGACGGAAATGGAGACGGAGCCGAGATTCTGGACCACGGTCCGCACGGTTTCCCCCACGCTCAGCGGATGGGCGGCGGTGGCTCCGCCTGCCAGAACGATCCAGCCGGCCTTCAGCCCGCCAATGGTGGCGGCCGCCCGCGAGGCCGCCACCAGCGAGCGGATGGGGTGGCCCAGAATGGCGGCGCTGGAGCCGATCTGCACCGGCCGGCCATCCACTTCCATCACCATGCCAAGATTGGAGAAGTCCTGATCCGGTCGGGACCAGTTGCCGATCACGAAGCCGGAGGAGGAGGAATTGTCGGCGATCACATCCGGCAGTGCGAACTTGAAATTGCGGTATCGGGAATCGATCACTTCCATGGCGGGCGCAATGGCCTCCACCGCGCTCAGCGCTTCAGCCGGAGACGCCGCGCCGGACAGGTCGCGCTTCATCAGGAAGGCGATTTCCGGCTCGATCCGCGGATGCACATAGCGTTTGTGGGAGAGGCTTCCGCCTTCCTCCAGCCGCATGGCATCGGTGAGGCGGCCCCAGATGACCTCATCCACCCCCACTTGCACCATCTTGGCGCGGGAGGTCAGGCCCATCTTGATGCCGACCAGCTTCTCGCCGCGGGCCAGACGCCGCTCCAGAGAGAGGGTTTGAATGGCATAGGCCTCTTCAACGCCCAGCGGGCCGTTTTCCGTAAACTGGGGAATGGCGGTGGCGGTGCGCGCCGCTTCATCCACCACCTGTGCAGCATGAGCGAGTGTGGTCATCGGGCAGCCTCCGCGTCCTTGTCCTTGAGCATATCGAGGGCGACATCGACGATCATGTCTTCCTGGCCGCCAACCATGCGACGTTTGCCCAGTTCGATGAGAATGTCGCGCGTGTCCACGCCATAGGCGCCGGAAGCGTTTTCGGCATGGCGCAGGAA
>NZ_JBQWAS010000018.1:0-122839 GCF_052492075.1 Haloleucobacter albus | reverse complement strand
GGCGGGGATCGTCCGACGGAATCCATCTCGATCAGCTTCACGAAGATCGAGTTCAAGTTCACGCCGCATACGGATGACAACAAGGCGGGTACGCCGGTGACTGTCTCCTATGACATGACCACCACCAAGACCTCCTGAGGTTCGGTGGCATACGGCGCGTGCGCTGTTCGTTTTCGTCAGGTCGCGCAAAAGTTGTGCGGCCTGATCCTCTTGACCTTTCCTTCTGAGTGTGGCGGGGAGGGCGCTACAGAGTTTCGTTTTCAGATGGGATGACAGGATGGGAGAGGTAACATCGCCTGTTCAGACAGGTCGAATGCTCCAGATCACGACGCCTCTTGGTGAGAATGTCTTTCTCGCGACAGAGGTTTCGGGAACTGAGGCTTTGTCTGAATTGTTCTCCTTTCAGGTCGATGTGTCATCGCGCAAGGTGGACGTTTCCCCCGATAGTCTGCTGGGCAAATCTGTAACGGTGAAGATATCCCGTCCCAAAGGTGCGCCGCGTTACATCAACGGAATCGTGACCACTTTTGCCGCGCGAGACCAATATGTAGATGAAAGCCGGCGTTACCGGCTTGTTATCACCCCCCGCCTCTGGTTGCTGACGCGCACGACAGACTGTCGTATTTTTCAGAATAAAACCGTTCTGGATATTGCAGATACGCTTCTTTCTGAAGGTGGGATTACCGATTACCAGAAAAAAAACCTCTCTGGCACGCATCCCGTTCGGGATTATTGCGTGCAGTACAGGGAAAGTGATTTCGATTTTCTGGCGCGTATCCTCGCCGAGGAAGGAATCTTTTTCTTCTTTGAGCATGCGGATGGCAAGCATACGCTGATCCTCTCGGACAGTCCGGCCTCATATCTGAACTGTGCGGATACCAATGTGACGCATGCTCCGGCCCAGGCCGGAACTGTGCCGGCACTGTATAGCTGGGATAATGGTTTTGCCTTCCGCTCTGGTAAAAGCACTTTGTCCGATTATGATTTCGAGCAGCCGGATACGGACCTGACGGCTTCGACATCAACAGTTCTGAAGAATAGCGCTTTCAAAAGCTGGGAAAGATATGATTATCCCGGCGATTACACGCCAAAGGCGACAGGGAGTGCATATTCACGCGTGCGCATGGAGCATGAAGAGGCCCATTATCAGATTGTGCGTGGCGCGTCTGGCTATGCGGGCTTTCTGCCGGGTAGCACGTTCAGCATTTCTGCCCACGAGGTGAGTGCGGAAAAGGGGAAGGCTTACGTGCTGCAACGTGTTGTGCATGAGGGCCGTGATCTTTCCCATCTGGGTAATCAGGATGAGCCGGTTGTCTATCGCAACCGTTTTGAAGCTGCGCCATCCTCCACGCCATTTCGTCCAGCGCGCGATATCCGCCGCCCGTTGATACCCGGCCCGCAAACTGCACTGGTGGTGGGGCCGCAGGGCGAGGAAATCTATTGCGATAAATATGGCCGCGTGCGCGTCCAGTTCCACTGGGACCGGCTCGGGTCGAAGAATGAGAAAAGTTCCTGCTGGGTCCGGGTTTCGCAATCCATGGCCGGTTCCGGCTGGGGTGCAGTGTTTACCCCGCGTGTGGGCATGGAAGTGCTGGTGGAGTTTCTGGAAGGGGACCCGGACAGGCCGCTCATCACCGGTTGCCTCTATAATGGCAAGAACCTGCCCCCTTACAGCCTGCCTGATAACAAGACGCAAAGTGGCATCAAAACGCGCTCCAGCATGCAGGGCGACAGTTCCACTTTCAATGAACTGCGCTTCGAGGACAAAAAGGGCAGCGAGCTGATCTATGTCCACGCGCAGAAAGATCACACCCGTGATGTGGAAAATGATGACACGCTGAATGTGCAGCACGATCAAACCATCACGATCAAGAACAACCGCACAGAGACGGTTCAGGAAGGTCATGAAAGTGTCACGGTTTCCAAGGGAAACCGTGATGTCACGATCTCTCAGGGGAATGAGAATCTCACGGTTTCGCAAGGCAACCTCACCACGACTGTCAGTCAGGGCAACCATGCGGTGAAGGTGGCGGCGGGCAATGCCACGCTCAAATGTGATGGCGGCTCCATCACCATGGAGGCCGCCAGTTCCATCACTTTGAAGGTGGGCGGCAATTCCGTGGTCATCAATCAGTCAGGCGTCACGGTGAAGGGCACGCAGGTCAACATCACCGGAGATGCAAAGGTGCAGGTGAAGGGCGCAATGGTGAATGTGAATGGCGATGGCACCGTCCAGATCAAGGGCGGGATCGTGACAATCAACTGATGGCAGGCAGATGAAGATCGGTCACCTTCCCAAACTGCGTTTCGCCCTTGCGGATCATCTGTGTACACTCATCGAGCCGTCGGATGAGGTGAAAGCCCTGTTGCGTCCGGGCCTTTCGGCTGTCGACATGATCCGCGCGCTGGCGGAAAACGGGCTCACGACGGAAGCGATCCGTTATCTGGCGCTGGGCTTGCCGCGTCGTGAAGCGGTGTGGTGGGCCTGCGCCGCGCGGCGGCATTTGCTGCCGCAGGAGCTTCCTGAGCCAGAGGCTCAGGCCTGGCAAAGTGTGGAGCGCTGGGTTTACGAGCCAACGGAAGAGAACAGGCAGGCGGCTTATCCCTGTGCCGAGGCTCTCAAATTTGAAACCGCCGCAGGTTATGCGGCGCTGGCCGTATTCTGGTCTGGCGGCAGCCTTGCCCCACCCGAAGCGCCGGCCGTTGTGCCGCCGGGTGATGGCCTTACGGCCTGCGCCGCCGGGGCTTCTCTCATCTTGTGTTGCGTGCCGGGCGAAGCGAAGAATATCGCCACGCGTCATGAGGCCGTTTTGGCCATGGGTGTTGATATAGGCAATGGCGGTAGCGGCCTGCACCCGGCAGAAGCAAGGACATGATGCCATGAGCAATCTCCTGCGCCTGAACATCATCGCCCCAGCGGATCATGAAGGTGCGAACACGCACAGCATCAGTGCCGGGCCGTGTCGCGTCGGGCGGGGAGAGGATAATGACTGGGTGATCGAGGACCCGGACAGGCTGATGTCGCGCAATCATTGCACCTTTGATCTGCGCGGCGGGGTCTTCGTGGTGATTGATACATCCTCGAACGGCCTTTTCATCAATGACAAGCCCAAGCCTCTGGGGCGGGGCAACTCCGTGATCGTGAATGATGGGGACCGTTTCCGGCTGGGCTCTGTCACGCTGGAGGCGAAAATTGGTGCGGAAGAGGCGCGGCCCGATCCATTCCTCTCGATCCTGCCGGGTGGAGAAGCCCAGGGCGCTGAACCGGCTGAGCCCGCTGAGCCTGAGCCGTTTGCTCTTCCCCGTGCGGATGGTTTTCCAACCCTGCATATGGATCTGGCGCGTTCGGATCTTGGGCTGCCGCCCCCGGAGGACGATTCCTTCCTCTCGCTCTTGCCTCAACGGACGACATTTGACGCAGAACTGACCCCGTCTGAAGACAAGGTGGAGAGCGATCATGTGCCGTCGCAAATGCAGGCTTTCACGCCTGCCATGACGACCAATTTCCACATTCCGGAAGATTGGGCTGATGAGGAGCCGGAAGGCTTCGACGCTGCAAACCTGTTTGAGGAGCCGGCCCCTCCTGTTCCTCCGGCCTCCCCAGCCCCCGCTTTGGGGGCGGCGTCCATTCCCGGTTTTGCCGATGCGTCAGAGCATTCTCCGGCTTGGGATGGGCTGGATGATGCGTCAGTCCCGGCAGCCCCGGAAGCGCCATCCGGCCTGCCTTTTGCCGTGCAACTGGTGCTGATGGAAACTTTCACCAGCCTTGCACGCGCCGGAGCGCCTGAGGAGGCCGAACTTCTGGCTGGCACGCCGGAAGAGGCCATGGCCCGTCTGGCGGCTCTGGACCCGGAATGGGCCGGCTTGTCGATCCGCAGCATTGCGGCCTGCATCAGCACTCACCTGCATGGCCATCAGGCCCCATCCTCTGGCGCGATCAGGCCATTAGAGTTTCCCGAGATACCCGATCTGCCAGAAGCGCGACCGCTCCCGCGTCTGCCGGATGATGGAGAGGATGCATCATGAGCACACACGGCAAGGTCGTCTGGTCGGAGGGTATGTTCCTGCGTCCCCAGCATTTCCAGCAGCAGGATCGCTATCTGGAACATCTGATGCGTCAGCGTGTCGAGGGCTTGTGCCCTTTTCCATGGGGGATACGTGAATGCGCCGTGGATCGGGATTTGCTGGCTCTGGGCAAGTTCGCACTCTCGCGCTGTGTGGGCGTGTGCGAGGATGGAACGCCTTTCAGTATTCCGGAAGATCATGCGCACCCGGAACCCATCGACCTGCCCGCCGCGCTCACCAATTGCATCGTCTATCTCTGCCTGCCGGTGCAGCAGCGCGGGGCTGCTGCTGTGGAAGTGGAGACGCGGCAGAACCCGGCCGCCCGCTTCGGCTCTGAAGATGTCGAGGTGATGGACGAGATTTCAGGCTCGAACATGTCTGCGCAGATCCGAACGGCGGGGTTGCGTTTCTCCTTGCGTCTGGAGACGGAGGATCGCAAGGGGTTCCACTGTCTGGGGTTGGCCCGTGTGCTGGAAGTGGGCGCAGACCGGCGGGTGCGGCTTGATCCGGCTTTCATTCCCCCCACGCTCGATTGCGCCTCGTCTCCCGTGCTGATGGGGTTCATCAATGAACTGACAGCCATGCTGCATCATCGCGGTGAGGCGCTGGCCCCGCGTGTGAATGGCTCTGACAGCAGGGGTGTAGCCGATATTGCCGATTTCCTGATGCTGGAGATCATCAATCGCAGTGAGCCGCATCTGGCCCATCTGGCGAATATTTCCGGCCTGCATCCCGAGCGTTTGTATGCGGCGTTGCTTGAACTGGCGGGTGAACTGGCCACCTTCACCAGCATGACGAAGCGCCCGCCGGAATTTCCGGCCTATGTGCATGAGGATCTTCAGACCACGTTCGCCGCAGTGATGGTAGAACTGCGGCGCTCTCTCAGTGCAGTGCTGGAACAGAATGCGGTTCAGATCCCGTTGCAGGATCGCAAATATGGCATCCGGGTTGGTTCCATTCAGGATCGCACCCTGCTGGCCGGGGCGGTCTTCGTTCTGGTGGTCAAGGCGGAAATGTCCGGCGAGGCCATTCGCCGCTCTCTGCCGGCGCTTATCAAGATTGGCCCGGTTGAGCAGATCCGCGAACTGGTGAATGTGCAGCTTCCCGGCATTCGGGTGCGGCCGCTGGCGGTCGCGCCGCGGCAACTGCCCTACCATTCCGGTGCGGTGTATTTCGAGCTGGAGCCCGCCAGCCCCATCTGGAAGCAGCTGGAAAGCTCGGGCGGCATAGCCGTGCATCTGGCTGGCGAGTTTCCGGGGGTCGCGATGGAATTGTGGGCCATCCGCAAATGAGGGCATGGCGTGCGACAGGCTCTTCAATGAGCGGAGCTTCTTTCAGGGCAGGCAGGAGGTGCGGCAATGGATGAGACCATATTTGCACCGCCCTCGGGCCCGTTCCGGGCGGGCGCGGCAGCACCAACGCAGCAGGGAACAGCCGTTGCACCGCCTGTTTTCGACAGCACAGAGCCTCTGATACCTCAGAAGCCGCCTTCTCATGAGGAATTGGCGCCTGAAGCCGCGCAGATGGCGCCGGAGGCTCGGGGCTGGCCGGAGGCGGCGTTTTCAGCGCCGGATGTGTACCCCGATAACCCGGCTCTGGGCCTGGCTGCCCCCATCTTTGACCTGCTCTCACGGGTTCAGCGTTCCAGCGCGCCACCTGATGTGGATAGCCTGCATCGCACATTGATCCGCAGCTTGCAGGATTTTGAACTGCAACTGACAGGAGCCGGGGTTTCAAACCAGCATGCCCGCCTCACCCTTTATGCGCTGGCGGCTTCGGTTGATGATGGCGTGCTGAAAACCAGTTGGGGGCCAGACAGCAACTGGTCCTCCCGCACCATGATCTCGGTGTTTTTTCACGAGGCCTGGGGCGGTGAACGCTTTTTCTCGCTTTTGAACCAGATGCTGGGCGCGCAGCAGACGCTGATGCGTGAAATCGAGTTCTTCTATTTCTGTCTGGAATTCGGGTTTGAGGGCAAATACCGCCTTGCAGCCAATGGTTCCGCAGAACTGACGAAGTTGAGAGAGCGGATTTACAAGGTTCTCTATCAGGCCCATGGCGCACCGCAGTCGGATCTTTCGCCGGTGTGGCAGGGGGTACAGGCTGCCAATCGGCAGTTGCGGGATTTTCTCCCGGTCTGGATCGGGGCGCTGGGTGTGCTTGTGTTGTTGCTCGGCATTTATGCCGCGCTGATCTCAAGCCTGCACCATGGCACCTCTTTGGCGCAAGAAAAGGTTCTGGCGCTTTTGGCTCCGCCGGAGGTCGTTCTGACGCCCCCGGCGCCTGTGCCTCCAGTGGCGCCGCCGCATGTGACGAAGGTGCCCATATCCCGCCCGGCTGATCCGCCGCCCGCACCAAAAGCGCCGGCCAAGCCTGAGAAAACGCCCTTCGAGATCATTTCCGCCATGTTGCAGCCTGAGCAACAGGAGGGCGTGCTGAAGGTGCTGGAACGTAACGGCCAGGTTGTCATTCGGACGGTGGGGGAGGTTTTCGCTAGCGCCTCCACCCAGGTGCGCCAGCCCTTCGTTCGCGTGGTGAATGATGTGGGGACTGCGCTTCAGGCCACGAAGGGGGCGATCGAGGTTGTCGGCTATACTGACAGCCTGCCGATCCATACCTCTAAATTCCCCAGCAATGTCGCTCTCTCGCAGGGGCGGGCCGATAGCGTGGCGCGCATGCTGCGTGCGGATCTGGATACGGGGCGGGCGATCCGCTCGATTGGCCGGGGCTCGGCTGACCCGATCGAGACCAACAACACGCCGCAGGGCCGGCAGGCCAACCGGCGTGTCGAGATCGTGCTGACACCCCAATGAACCGGACCGCGTACCGGATGAGGATCGCGTAAATGAAAAAGTGGATGACATCGCGGGTCTTCTGGCGTTGGGTTCTGCTTGCCCTCGGCGTCCTGGTGTTGTCGCTGCTCACCTGGTTCGCTGCCCCGCATCTCAGCATTCTTGGGGTGAGGCCCTTGGCCGGCCTGTTTCCAAGGCTTCTGGTGCAGTGCGTCATCCTGCTCTTCGCCCTGTTGATCGTGCTGGTCTGGCGCTTGCGTCACAAGCCGCCGTCATCGGCACAGGCGGTCGTTGCCGCGCCGGTTGCGGCCTCGCAGGAGAAAAATGACGAGGATACGCGGATCCGGGCTGAAATCACGCAAATGACAGAAGGCTTCCAGCAGGCGCTTGATGTGTTGCGGCGCATGCGGGGCAGCCGGAAATTTGCGCGCGCCTATGCCTACCAGTTGCCCTGGTATCTGGTGATGGGGCCGACAGGCAGCGGGAAGACCAGTTTCATCCGCCATTCGGGCCTGCGGTTTCCTGTGGCCGAACGTTCCGGCGGCAAGCAGGATTCTGAGGCCGAAACAACCTTCTTCTTCACCAACAAGGCCGTGCTGATTGATACGCAGGGGCCCTTTCGGGGTGATGGGGTGCTGTCTGGCCCGGCCCGGAAAGTGTGGACCGCATTTATCGACCAGTTGAAGAAAGTGCGTTCGCGCCAGCCGATCAATGGCGTTCTGTTTCTGTTTAATCTTGAAACCTTTGTGGGTTGGGATGAAGTGGAGCGCGCCACCCGCGCAGCCGATATTCGCCAGCAGCTTGTCGGTTTGCAGGCGTCCTTGAAAATGCGCTTTCCGGTCTATGTGGTGTTTACGGGGCTGGATCGGGTGCCGGGTTTCAAGCCCCTGTTTGAAGGGCTTTCCGCAGAAGACCGGGGCCGGGCTTTTGGCCTGACATTTCCGTTTGGTCGGGAAGAGGCGCATGAGCAGGATGAGAGCGCAATAACCACCTTTTTCAATCAGGAATATTTGCATCTGCTGCAATGGCAGCGCAGCCGCATGCTCAACCGCGTGCATGAGGAGCCGGAAACCGAAAAACGGTTTGATGCCTATATGTTCCTGCCGCATCTGGCGGCTCTGCGCCCGATGCTCTCCGATTTTCTGGAAGATGTGTTCAAACCGAGCGGATATGAACGCGCGCTTTTGTTGCGCGGTCTTTATTTCACCAGTGCGCAAGTGCCTTCCGAAGCGCCGGAGGCCGGGCCGTCACGTGGGACCGGCCAGCAGGAAAGGCCCTCAATCGTGGACCGGCTCCGGGCGGGATATTTCTCGCGTGATATTCTGGAGAAGGTCATCTTTGAAGAGGCGGGGCTGGTTGGGGTCGATAGTGAGGTGAAGCGCCGCCAGACGCGATTGCAGTGGGGGCTGACCGCGCTGATCGCGGTCATTGGGCTGTGCTTCTCCTTCTGGTGGGCCTTCAGCTATGCAACCAATGAAGCGCTGATCCAGCAGGTGGATGAAGCCACCGCCAAGGCGGAGAAGGTCATTCGGCCCATCAATGAGAGCCTTGCGCGCACGGACAGGCCGGATCTGGATCTTGCGTCCACCATACCGGCGCTGACGACGCTTGCGGCGCTGCCGACAGGATGGGATAGCCGTAATGATCCTGTACCTCTGGTGCAGAGAGGCGGGCTTTCCCAGCTGCCGGCGCTCTCGGCTACCACGCAGAAAGAATATCATGACGGCTTGCGCATCTTTCTGCTGCCGCGGCTGGTTGAGCTGCTTCAGCGGCAGATGGTGGCGACCCGCTCAAGCCCGGAGGATCTCTATGATGTCCTCATGGTTTATCTGATGATGGGCGGCAAGGCGCCGGTAAATCATGATGTGGTGTTGCGCTGGGCGGATGAGGAGTTCAGCCATCTGTATCCCGGTGCGGCGCAGGAGCGGTTGCGGGCGACCTTGCATGATCAGGTGGCCAATCTTCTGGAGGCCGGTTTTCCGCCCATCTCCCTCAACCAGAAGCTTGTAGATGATGCGCGGGTGGTGCTGGGGCAGTATCCGCCTTCGCAGCGTGGTCTGGCCATTCTGGAGGAGTTGCCTGAAGTCGTGGCGCTGAAGCCCTGGCGTCTTCAGGATGTCGCCGGCCCACTGGCGAATTATGCGCTGGTGCGGCGTTCGGGGCAGAATCTGGCAGAAAATGTTCCCGGCATGTATCTGGCGGATAATTTCTTCACCATCATGGTGCCGGCCATCGGCAAGGTGGCGGAACAGCTTGTCCGGGATGACTGGGTGCGCCTGCCGGAAGGCACCCGGCAGGAAAATACATTGCGGGCCAGCGCATTGCGGGAGGAGATGCTCTCCCTGTTCGCCAACGCCTATATCAACAAATGGGAAGATGTGCTGAATGATGTCACTCTTGCATCCTTCAGCACCCTTCAGCAGGAAGTGTCCATCCTGAAGGCGCTGGTGGGGCCGCCGTCTCCGCTGAAAAACTATCTGTCCTCCGTGGTGCAGCAGACCACGCTCACGCCACCCGAGCCAAAGAAGGAAGACGGGTCTGCTGTCGAGAAGGCTGTCCAGCAGACATTGAAGGCCAATACGTCTCCCCAGCCGGCCTCTCCCGGCGCGCCGATCACCAATCGGTTCGCCAGTTTGCGAGAGTTTGTGGGCGGCGCTTCCAGCCCGCTGGATGAGGTGATGAAACAACTGGTGCAGCTCAGCGCCATTATCGGCCCGGTCGCCAGCGCAGATGGGGCGGTTCCGGCGCAGATCACGGATCTGACATCAGGCCCGGCCTTCACCCAGATTTTGAACCAGTTGCGCCTTTCCACAATCAGCGCGCCTCCGGCTCTGGGCGATTCCATTCTGGCATTGGTGCGTGAAACCACCAGAATTGCGAATGCCGGCCTTCAGGATGATATGAACAGCGCCTGGAAAACCATGGTGCTGCCATTCTGCAATGCCGCGATCAGGGGGCGTTACCCGGCCTCCAACAGCCGGCAGGATATGACTATCGCCGATTTCTCCCGCTTTTTTGCGCCTGAGGGCATTCTGGATCAGTTCTTCCAGCGCCATATCAAGCCATTCGTCGATACCGGGGTGACCCCGTGGCGGGTGTTGCGCAATGCGGGGGCGCAGCCGGCGCTCTCACCAGAGGCCTTGAGCACCTTTGAACAGGCTGCGCGTATCCGCACGGTCTTCTTCCTGCCGGGCGCGGCCACACCGCAACTGCTCTTCAATGTCACCCCCGTGGATCTGGATGCGGGAGCGATGCGGGTGAAGCTGGATATTGATGGCCAATCCCTGATTTACCAGTATGGCCCGCCGCAGACCGTTTCGATGAAATGGCCCGGCGCAAGCAGTGGTGTGCGTGTTGAGTTTGGCGCGCAGCAACCCGGCCAGCCGTCATCCATCACGGTCTCCGGGCCATGGGCCTTGCTACGCTTCCTGAAGGCGAACAAGTTGCGCGCCCTTGCGGCAGACCGCTTCAGTTTTGAGGTGAATCTGGGTGAACGCTCGGCGAGCTTTCTGCTGAATGCGACGAGCGTTGATAATCCCTTCGCCAGCAACCCTCTTGCGGGCTTCAAATGCCCGCAGGATCTGACGCGGTAGACATCATGTGCAGACAGCAGGCTGAAGGGGGATATGACCTTTCAGCCTGCTGTCTCGTTTTCAAGATCGCTCGCCGGAATCATCGCATCTGCACGATCCTCCGGGCTCGGGGCGGAAAGCAGCCACGACGTGTAGCCCAGGCGAGTGAGGGGCGTGGGCTCCGCGCTGGTGGCCAGGCGGCTGGCCGGGACGCTTTCCGCTTTCACGATTACATTGATGTCGAAATCATATTCAATGCCGCAATACAGGCGGGTCAGATCGCGGACCTGACGAAGGATGTCGCCATCTGGCAGCAGAGCCGGCAGGATCTGGCTGTCGACGGGGCCGATAACAATGCGAAACGCATCCTGCGCCACCCATGCCTGTGCGCCAAGCATGGTGGTTTGGCCCAGCAGGGCATAGGCCGCAGCCGGGCTGTCTGGCGGGGCCAGCCGGGTCTGTTCCCCTTCATGCACGGGGAGCCAGCCCCCCACAAAGGGTTCCACACGTACCGGGCGTTCCAGATGGTGGGAGAGCAGCTGCTCCAGCCCCATCATGCTGCGCACATTTGAGGCAAACAGGCTGGCCAGATAGAGAATGCTGAGATCCGGTACGGACAGCCGGTTCCGGGTGGAGACGGCAGACAGCCCGGCCATGGCGCGCAGTACATGGGTGAAATCATCATCCTGCGCGGCGGCCTGTTCGCCTGTCTTCTCCTGCGCCGGGGCCTCACAGTGTGCGCGCTCATGCGCAATGGCGATGCGATATTTGGTGGAGGCCTGCCAGAACAGGGTGGTCGCCCGATTGTGAAAAAGATCCAGAAACGCCGTATAGCCCGGATTGCGCGCGGCCAGGCTCTGAAGGGCGAGATCCGTGTAGCTGTAGGGAAGCACACCCATGGCGCCGATCAGCCCAAACAGGCCGGATGTCAGCTGGATGCGTCGGGTTTCCGGCACAAATTGCGCACGAACGACAGCGGCCGTGGGGTAGTGTAGCGTGGTGTTGCTGACAAAGCATGATGCCTCGCCAATGCCCGCCTTCCCGTGCTGAGCCTCCGCGCTATCGGGCACAGCGATGCCGTCTGGCAGATGTTGCAGACGGTTCAGCAAACGCACCGCCTGAATGAAATCAAACCCCTCCGGCCGCTCCAGCAGCCGGGCGATCAGAGCAGGGGGCGAAATCCGGCTCGTGCTGGCCATGTGCGCTGGGTTCCTGGTTGGCCTTTCATCATTGCGGTCAACCGTGTGAAGGCATTGATGGAGGCGTGAAGGCCGAAGAAATGGTCAAGGACCATGGCAAATAGATAAGGGTTCCGGCTGGAAAAATAGGCATCGTCAAATTCAAGCGTAATGTCGATGCCACGGCAGATGCCATCGGCCCAGGGGGCGTCGCCGGCCCGCATGGGTGCACGGGCCACACCTCTGCGGGTGGTCATGGAGGCGATGCCATTGATGGCCAGGCCAATATCCGCGCTGTTGCGGATATTATAGAGGCCAAGAATTTCCTTCAGCGCCTCCAGCCCTCCGGGCCCGCAAAGGGAAAGATGGTTCAGCGCCAGATGGGACATCAGGGCCCAGTGACGCCCGCGCGCCGTGCTCATGCGCACAGTTGGCGTGGGAGGGGTAATGCATAAAATCTGGCCCAGCGTGGCAATGCCTTCAACCGGGGTGAGATGGGGGTGGCCCCCGCCATAGGGCAGGCGCGAAGGCAGATCCCGGTTCAGGCACAGGGTTTCGACTGAGAACACGATATCCTGGGAGAAGGCGCGGTCCGGGTGTGGATCATGTATGGAAAGATACATTTCCGTGCCAGGGTCCTGCGGCCCGGCGGCCCGGCGCGCCGCACTCCAGAAGGCGGGGGGCGTATCTGCCTGCGTTGCGCCATGCCGCGCATAGAAGGGCAGAACGGGATATTGGCGTCCAGCGCCATCTGTTCCACGGATTGAGCGGATGGAATGAATTTCCAGGGCGCCCTGCCGGCGGGCATCGGGAATAAGGCGGTGCTCATAACGGGTCTGGCCATGCAGCACGGGTTCTGCCCGCTGGGAAAACAGATTGACGATGGGCGCGCACCCCAGCGCAAACCAGTCCTTGGAAACGGCACGTTCCAGCGTGGTATCCGTACGGTCGAAATAGAGAAAAATATCCAGCGTGTCGCCGGCACCTGTCAGCACTTTTGCGGACAAGTCCACATCAAAGAACAGGAATTTTTCTGGAAAGGTGAAATACTCCATCAGCAGGCGATGGGCCTGCTGGGTCTGCGGCGTATAGGGCAGAATCTGTTCATCGGCCCCAAAGCCCACCGGCGTTACGGCGGAAGGGGGGCGGAAAACAGGGGCGGGGTCATTGGGGCCATCGGCCAGCGCGACGCCAATGGTACGGTTGAGAATGAGATTTTGCAGGGTGTGAATATGAAGCGCATTGCCCCGCAGAAACAGGCGCAGCCGGTCTGGCCCCAGTTCCGTCAAGGTCATGCCGGGAACGGTGCAGCGCAGGGAAAGGCGCAGAACCGCCGCCGCCGCGCTCACATCCCCTCGCAGCGGAGCGACGAAGGGCCGGCCGCTCATGCTCGCATCCACCAGCTCCATGGGCCAGAGCGTGACGGGATAACGGGTGCGGAAACGGCAGGCTTCGCCCTCCACGGGCTCAGCCTCCATCTCGGTGTCGGCCGGAATGAGCTGCGGCCCCTGCATTTCCGGCTTGGGCTGAAACTGAACAATGGCCATGGAGGGCACTGGGGCCAGAAAATGCGGATAAAGCGCCTCCAGCAGCGTATCCACCAGCTCCGGGAACTCGTCATCCAGCTTGCGGGAAATCCGGGCGTTCAGAAAGGCGACGCCTTCCATGAGGCGCGCAATATGCGGATCATCCACTGCATCGCCGGACAGACGCAGGTTTGCGGCGATACGGGGATGCGCCTGGGCGAACTCCTCCGCGCTATGGCGCAGATAGGTCAGTTCGCGGTTGTAATATTCCAGCAGATCATCACTCACGGCGCGCACTCGTCAGGGAAACCATCGTATTGCCCGTGGGTTCGATGACCGTATCGAACACCATGGCCACCGGGGCGGCGTAGGTTGTCACCTGCGCCTCAATCCGCAAATGAAGAGTGCGGTCCGTTGGGTCACCATTGGGAATGGCCTGCACATTCAAATGATGCAGGCGGGGTTCCCATGTGCGGATGATGGCACCAATCCGCTCCACGACAGCCGTCCGGTGCTCCTGGGTGGACATGTTGGTTGTGCCGAAGCACATGATGCCGAAATTCAGAATGGAACTGTCAAGTTCTGAAAGAGATTTCGGCCAGCTGAGGAGGCATTGCTCGGTATTCAGAAGGGCTTCCAGATCTCGTCGTATTCCGTGGCGCAGCGCCTGAATGAAGCTCCTGTCTTCATCATCCAGCAGGCGATCCAGCAGGGAAAGACGCTGAAACGGGCTGGCGTCCCCATCCGAAGAGCCAGAGCTGGGCGACTTGCCGCCGGAAAGACCGGCGGTGGTCTGTGTCGTCGACATGCGCAGGGGCGGCATGGTTCACTCCTGTGCGAATGTGAGCTGCCGGAGCTCCATGATGGTGCGGCTTTCCTCGCCGACAAGGAAGCTGCGCAGCCCGCGCCCCAGCATGCAGCCAGGTTGAATTTCCGTCCAGTCCGTCTCCCGGCCCATGCGCTGGGCCTCCGTGAGGGGGCTGGCAGGGGGCTGCATCGCCGGCGGCAGATAGGTGGAGGGGATCATGACCTCTCCTTCGGGCCCACCACGTACGCTGAGTTGCACGGTGCGCCAGGCCCTGTCCAGCGGGCGGTCGGGGGCAGTGAAAATGGCCTCCTCTACCTGCTCCAGCGGCACCCAGAAATATTTCCCGGTCACCGTCAGCACTTCCAGCATGCCGCCGGTCAGGTCATCAAGATCACGGAAATCATCGAAGGCTTCGCCATTATGAGTGCCACGCACGGCGGGGCGTTCAGCTTCCGCACGTTCAAGGCTGGCGGCAGCCTCTTCAAGCTGGCCCGCCCGTAGATGCATGAGGGCTTCCAGACGCAGGGTGGCGTGAGCGGGTGGCTCTGCTGTGAATTCCGGCGCACGCCCTTCCCCCCAGACCTGCCGCCGAGCTTCATCCGCCCGCAGAAACTGCCGTAGACCGGCTACGCGCAGCGCGGTTTTCGGGTCCTGAAGCATGATGGCTTCAAGCTGGCGCTCCGCGCGCTCCAGATCGCCGGCTACGCAGAGAAATTCTGTCAGCCGGCTGCGCAGAGTAATATCCGCCGGCGCGGCTTTCACGTCCGCATTCATGGCGAGAATGGCATCGGCAAGCTGGCCGGCTTCAAACAGCTCGAGGGCGGAAAGGCTCATGGGTGTTCTTCCTTGGCTTGAGATCAGGCCATTCCCGGCCGTGTTGCGAGCGAGACATCCGTCACCAGCTTGAAGGTGGTGAAGATCTGGTCGAGCTGGAAATGTGGGCGCAGATGCATGACGCAGGCGAAACTGCCCGGCCGGCTGGCGATCTCGCGCACTTCCACGGTGGCTTCCCGCAGGGGATAGCGCGCTTTCATTTCGCTGCTGGCGTCATCATTGCCCAGGCAGTAGCCGTGCAGCCATTTTTGCAATTCGCGTTCGCAGACCTCGGCCGTGGTGAAGCTGCCAATACGGTCGCGGACCTGGATTTTGACATAATGCGCGAAGCGGGAAACGCACAGAATATAACGGAGCATGGCCGAGAGGCGGGCATTGACCACTTCAGGCCCGTGCCCATGGGCCGGCACATTCTGGATGGAGACGCTGGAGCCGAAGGCCAGCCAGGGGGTATCCTTGCAGGAGCTCAGCGTCATCAGGCCCTTGCGCGCAAGGTCTGCCTCCATGTCGGTAGGGATGACCAGCTCGGTGCCGAAGCGGTCCACCACATTCATCTTGTCGGTTTCGGCGGAAGGGGCGTGAATGCCTGTCACCAGTCCGAAATCCAGCTCTCCACGGCGGGAGCCGCAGATATCGGCAAACCAGCCATACTGGTCAAAGGCGCGAATGAGGACTTCACCAAAGGCATACACCGCGCTGCCCCAGCACATTTGCGCATGGCGCAGGCCGTGCAGGTCTTCGCGGTAGCGGAAGCCGACATTGGACAGCCCATCCTGTCCATAAGGGTGCCGCATGAGCACACGTGGGAGAACCAGCCCGAGAAACCGGGCGTCATCCATGCCACGCAACCGTTCAAAGCGCCGGTATTCCCCGCCGGAGAACAAGCCCTGCATCTGGCGCATCTGGGCCAGACGGGGAAAGCTGTCGAGCCCGAGAAGTTGCGGGGAGGCACCCAATATGGCCGGTGCGAAGGCGGCTGCGGCGACGCCGGCAAGGCCAGCCAGCCCGGCCACATCATCGGTGCGATGGCCAGGCCCCGGCATATGGCGGATTTCGTAATCGCACAGCAGCACACCAAAGGGCTTGCCGCCTGGCATGCCAAATTCGTTGCTGTAGATTTTCGTGAAGAGATGGCTCTGGTCAAAATCTGACGCGCGGTCAAAATCCTGGCAGAGTTCGGCCCAGGGCAGGTTGAGGGCGCGCACCTGAACATGCGCGGCCTGCCCGGCGCAATCACACAGATAGGACAGGCCCCGCCATGAGGCCTCCAGAGACTGGAATCGCGGGTGATGCAGGATGGCGTTGAGCTGATCTGTCAGCACTTCATCCAGAAAGGCGATATCCCGGTCGATCACGCCGGCCAGTGCTGCGCCATCCTTGAGAACGGCGACGTCTTCGCCATACCACAAGGCAAGGGCGCGCGCCGGGTCGTCCTCATTCAGGAAATCATCCAGAAGAGCCGGGTCCAGACGCCCCAGGGCGCAATCCACGGCCATGCCGCGCAAGGTGGGGCGCGATGGGGAGGTGGGGGATGAAGATGGAGCGCTTTCAGTTTCTGAAGCGGTGCTCTCGTGCGAAGAGAGGGTATCTGAAGGCAGGGGGGCGCTGGTCACAGACGCGTCAAGGCGCGCCCGATCATCGGCGGTTTCGCCGTCGGGAGGGTCTTGATCTGGCAGGTCTGGCTCCACTGTGTCCTGTCCTTGTCAGGGGGGCTTTTCCCTGTTCCTCGCCTTTCGTGGGGGTGACGGGCGGCCAGAGGGCTGCCCGTCACGAAAGAGGTCAGGAGGCGGAAGGAATGCGGGCCACCATGCGCAGCGAGGTGGTCAGCTCTTCCATCTGAAGCCAGGGGCGCAGCCAGGCGACGGCATTGTAGGAACCAGGCTGGCCGGGAATTTCGCGCACTTCGACCTTGGCCTCTGCGAGCGGATATTTGGCCTTCATGTCCTGCCCGGCATCTTCATTGCCGTTGACATAATTGATGATCCAGCGGTTCAGCCACTTTTCGCAATCGCTGGCCTCCATGAAGGAGCCAACCTTGTCGCGGCCCATGATCTTCAGATAATGGGCAAAGCGGGAGGTGGCCATCACATAGGGCAGGCGGGCGGAAATGGCCGCATTGGCGGTGGCTTCCGGCCGGTCATACTTCTTCGGCTTCTGGGTGGTCTGGGCACCGAAGAACACCGCATAGTCGGTGGACTTGTAGTGACACAGGGGCAGGAAGCCGAGCTTGGAAAGTTCAGCCTCGCGCCGATCCGTGATGCCGATTTCGGTGGGGCACTGCTGGTCCGTATCGCCATCATCGGAGATGAAGGTGTGGCTGGGCAGGTTTTCCACCTTGCCGCCGCCCTCAGCACCGCGAATGGCCGTGCACCAGCCGTGCTGAGCGAAGGCGTCCGTGAGGCGCGCGCCCAGCACATAGGAGGAATTCATCCAGCAATAATCCTCGTGCTGCATGGCACGGGGCACGCCGTTTTCGATGGGGCTTTCCTCGAAGTCGAACTCTTCCACGGGCCGGGTGTTGGCGCCATAGGGCAGGCGGGCCAGCGTGCGCGGCATGGTGAGAGTGACGAAGCGGGAATCCTCGGATTCCCGGAAGCTGCGCCATTTCGCATATTCCACGGAATCGAAGATCTTTTCGAGATCGCGAGGCTTGGACAGCTCGGTGAAATCATCAAAGCCGAACAGTTTCGGGCTGGCCGCCGTGACGAAGGGGGCAAAAGCCGCCGCCGCCACGCTCGACATCTGGGTGAGCAGCTCGATATCTTCCGGGTGGCTGGTGAATTCATAATCGCCGATCAGCGTGCCATAGGGCTCACCGCCGGGGCTGCCGAATTCGGTTTCATAGATCTTCTTGAAGATGGTGCTCTGGTCGAACTCCGACGCCTTGGACAGGCTCTTGTGGAGCTCTTTCTTCGTGCAGTTCAGCATCCGGATCTTGAGAGAAGTTCCGGTTTCGGAATTCATCACGAGATAGTTCAGCCCGCGCCAGGTGCCTTCCAGCTTCTGGAAGTCGGGATGATGGATGATGGCGTTGAGCTGGGTGGAGAGCTTCTCGTCAATGGCGGTGATGGCCTGAGTGATGGTCTTCGACAGGTTCTTGTCGAAGGTCACGGTGCCGGCCAGCGCCTCACGGGTGAAGGTGCGCAGCAGCTCGGTGGTACGGTCCGGCTCGGTCTGCTTGGTGGCGGCAATCGCCTGGTCAAGGAATGAAAGTTCCGCGGCTTCGGTTGCGCCGCCCGCATCTTCTGTCTGGGTCTGCACGTCGGCCATGATCTCAGCCTTCCTTCGTGTCTTCGGTCTGTTCGCCGGCCGCATCCACGCCCAGCTCGCTGCCAAGCGCCTTCAGCTGCTCCTCATTGGCGAGGATCTGTTCGAGCAGGTTTTCCAGGTTTTCAGAGCGGTCTGCCTTGGAGAGCAGATCACGCAGCTGGTTGCGGGCGTCCATCAGCTTGCGCAGCGGCTCCACCCGATCCACGATGGCGGCGGGCTCGAAATCTTCCATGGAGCGGAAGCCCAGTTCCACCATCATCTGGCTGCCATCATCGGCCAGCGTATTATCGACCTTGATCTTCAGGCCGGGCGTCATGCGGGCCATGATCTGATCGAAATTGTCGCGGTCGATCTGGACGAACTTGCGATCATTGAGGGGCTTCAGCTCTTCGGTCGGATCGCCGGAGAAATCGCCCAGAACGCCCACCACGAAGGGCAGCTCCTTCTGAACCATTGCGCCTTCGGTTTCCACATCATAGGTGATGTGGACGCGTGGTTTGCGCACGCGATTGAGCTTGTCATGAACACTGGCCATGGAACACCACCCTTCCTGATTTCATGATGTGCGGCACAGAGCACCCTCAGGTTGCTGTCCGGGCACGATGCCCTGTGCTGTTTCAGCGCGCCCCTGAATTGACCGGGCGGAGCCCGGCTGAGGCGCGGTCTTATTCCTCATGCTCTGCCGACGGCGGCTTCAGGCCGGAAGCGATGTAGAAGTAGCGGCGCGCATCCTCGTCAATGATGAGCTCATCAAGAAGCTGCGTCAGTGGCATGCGCCCGCGTCGCACAATTTCCTCCAGCGTGTAGGAAATGGGGGAGTGCGGCTCATTTTCGCGGAAATAGGCGGCAATCTTCAGCAACTGGCGCAAGGCGTCCTCACGGCTGAAGGGAGCCTCCTTCGAGATGCTGTTGCCGGGCTGGGCCGCCTGCGTTGTGCCTTCTGCCTCGTCGCCGGCCTCTGTGGCCTCGCCTTCCGCCATCTCTTCCGACGAGGCGGCGTTGCTTGCGGCAAACTGTTCGAGCTTGTCGGCGGCGAAAACCCGGATGGCGTCCTGCGTGGCATTGAGGATGGCGCGAATGGCCCCGGCCGGCGGCGCATCATGCCCAACCTTGTCCGCGAAGGCGTCAGACAGTGTATTGAGAGCAGCCAGAGAGGCTTCAATCTGGCTGGAGAGCGCACCGTAAAATTCAGCCGGCGTTTGCTGCACGGCCTGGGTGAAAACCTCAAGGTCCATGCCGCCACTGGAGAGACGGGCGCTGCGCCGGGATTCGTCCGAGATCTGTGAAATCTCGACAGCCTGCTCATATTGCCAGAATTGGAGCCCGGTTTCCGGGCTCGTCACGGCGCATTTGCGCAAGGGCTGAATGAGGGTGCCGACACCATCCTGCCCATTGAGGTTGATGAACGGGGTCAGCCGCGGCTCGGGGCTGTCTTCATCCGGCAAGGGAAAGACATCATCCCAATAGCGGGTGACGAGACCTGCCGCGACCAGCAGGCTGGAATGGAGGCCGGCAAATCCGCGAAGACGCACCAAGGCTTCGATCAGCCATGTGGCGACTTCCAGATCCTTCCCCCCATCAGCGAGGATCTGCGCACAGGCATCCGCCACGCCTTCCCATTCGGTGTAGGGAATGGAAGTGTCGCCCTCAACATCATTGGAGCGCTCGATACGCCGCGCGGCTGCGCGTCCATCCTTGGCCTGATAATAGAGCGAATTGGGGTTGGGGTCTGATCGAGGGTCTGTCCCACATGGCGCATCCTCGCTGACAGGATGCAGCAATTCTTCCGGGTCAAACGCGCCGATCTCTTGCATGGGGGCCGATCATGCCTGCTGTGGAGGCGAACGCGCACTCTGTTCCAGTTGAGCGAGTAGTGGCGTTGCCTGATGTTGCGTCCAGGCGCAATTGATATGCGCGTTCCGCAACAGCTTCATGACGATGCTGTGCTTTATTGGTTATCCCTCCTGTATTTCTGTACAACTCTTGCGAGTATTGCGGGGTTCAACATGGCTTTTCTGCAAGGGCGGCGTGGTGGGGCGTGCCGTGGCGCGGCATTGCGAATTGCCAATGCAGGGTGGGATGATGCGGGGGAAGCTGATGTTGTAAGGAGGCGCGCCATGTTCGCCAGAAACACGGATGAAGGATTGCTTGAATCCCGTCGTATCAATGCGCGGGATCCACGTAGTCCGCTGGAACAGGCCTTGCGTATCGCCCTTTATGACGAGTGGCATGCCATGGCCACTTATGAGGCGGTGATTGCGCGTTTCGGGCCAGTGCGGCCTTTTGTAAATATTGTGCAGGCTGAGGCGAACCACGCCAGTGCCATCATCCGGCAGATGCAGCGTTATGGCTTTCAGAGGCCGGTGAATGACTGGGCCGGGAAGGTCCGTCTTCCGGCGACCCTGAAGGAGTGCTGTGCCGAGGGTGTGGCCGGCGAGATTGATAATGCCGCCATGTATGATGACTTTCTTTCCTATCCCCTGCCGCCAGAGGTGGCGCGGCTATTCGAGCGGCTGAAAAATGCCTCCCAGAATAATCATCTGCCGGCTTTTCAGCGCTGCCTTTCCGGCATGGGGCAAAACCGACAGGAGGGACGCGATATGGGACATGGGTCAGGACATGGCGCGGGGCCGATGCGCGGAGCCGGAGGGCAGGGCGCAGGCGGCGGGCATGGACAGGGGCATCGCATGAGGCGCGGCCAGGGTGGTGGCAACTGCGGAAGCCACAAGAAGATGCAGGCGCATCAGGGGGCGTCCTTCACCGATCAGGCTGATGTTCGCCCGGCTGCGGCCTCCGCATCGAGAACGGGCGTGGGGGCCGGCCTGGCTCTGGCTGGAGCCGCGCTTCTGGGTGTGGGGGCGCTGGTGCGCATGGCCCGGAAGAGGCAGACTTCCGGCAAGGCTTGATGGCTGGGGAAAGGGCTTTTTGAGGCGGGGGGCCCTCTTTGCCCTTCGGAAAGGGAGCATTGGCCATGAAAACGGATCAAATCAGCGCGCGCGCCCCTTTGCCCTCTTGCTTTGTGCGGGCCGCGCCTCTACCTGCTCGGCCATGAAGTTTCTTGATCAAGCCAAGGTCTATGTGCGCTCTGGCGACGGAGGGGCGGGTTGCGTCTCGTTCCGGCGCGAGAAGTTCATCGAGTTCGGCGGCCCCAATGGCGGGGACGGCGGGCGCGGTGGAGATGTGTGGATTGAGTGCGTCGATGGCCTCAATACACTCATTGATTATCGCTATCAGCAGCACTTCAAGGCCAAGAAGGGCGACCACGGACAGGGCGCCAACCGCACCGGCGCCAAGGGGTCGGATGCCGTGTTGAAGGTGCCGGCCGGCACCCAGATTTTCGACGAGGATGGGGAAACCCTGCTTGCCGATCTGACAGAAGTGGGCCAGCGTATTTGTCTGCTGAAGGGCGGCAATGGCGGCTTTGGCAATGCCCAGTTCAAAACCTCCACCAATCAGGCGCCCCGGCGGGCCAATCCCGGCCTTGAGGGTGAAGAGCGCTGGATCTGGCTGCGGCTGAAGCTGATTGCCGATGCGGGTCTGGTGGGTTTGCCCAATGCCGGCAAATCCACTTTTCTGGCGGCCACAACGGCGGCCCGGCCCAAGATTGCCGATTACCCCTTCACCACCCTCCATCCCGGTCTCGGCGTGGTGCAGGTGGATGCGCGTGAATTCGTGCTGGCCGATATTCCCGGCCTCATCGAAGGGGCGCATGAAGGTGTGGGCATCGGTGATCGCTTCCTCGGCCATGTGGAGCGTTGCCGTGCACTGCTGCATCTGGTGGATGGGTCCAGCCCGGATGCCGGCAAGGCCTACGAAACCGTGCGGGGCGAGCTGGAGGCCTATGGTAACGGGCTGGATGAAAAGCCCGAGATCGTGGCTCTTTCCAAGGTGGATGCGCTGACACCGGAATTGCTGGAAGAACAGATCGCCCGCGTGAAGGCAGCTTCCGGGAAGACGCCGCTGCTGCTCTCGGCCCAATCCGGGCGGGGGGTGCAGGATGCGCTGCGGGCCTTGCTGTCTATCGTCGAGGAAGCGCGGCGCAGCGAGAAGGAAGAGGCTTCGGCGCAGGAGCCTTGGCGTCCCTAGGGGGCTGCATGGCCTGTAGATCGGATCTGAATATGAAAAGCCCGGCAGGTTTCCCTGCCGGGCTTTTCATTGAGCGGTTGTCCCGTGGGGCAGGGCTATTCGCCTGCGGGAGCCGTCTTTCGGGTGGCGACGCCTTGCTCGTCACCGGCCTCAATATCCGAGGTGGCGTCCGAGATGAGGGAGAGGTCTTCTTCGCTGCGCTCGGCGGCATTCTGCCGTTCGATGAGGACGTAGAGCACCAGACCCACGACGATGGCGTAGATGGTGGCCTTCGGGTCCGGCATGGCCAGTGTCACGGCCACGATGCCGGCGACACCGCGCTGCGTGGAGTTCTTCAGCTCCTCCATACCCACCATGATGCAGATATAGGCGGTGAGGATGAGGGTGAGCGAAAGCGCCAGCGGCAGAACGGGGCGGAACATCGTCACCAGAGGCAGGATGAACAGCGCCAGGAAGCCGGCGATCCAGAAGGTGCCCTGACCGCCATAGAGCGAATCCATGGCCTTGCGCCCAAGGGCGTAACGTTCCGCGGTGGTGGCCTGAATGGGGGTCCACAGCGGGCCGGCCAGGCCGGGCCAGGGAGCAATGATGCCGTGGAGCGCATTGCGGATGGCGGTGACGAGATGCACGCGGGTGACGTTCAGCTCGATCTTTTCATCCGTCCGCAGATGGTCAGCGCGCTGCACCAGCGTGAAGCCCACCAGAATGTCACCAAATGCGATCACATAGGCGATGATGGCGGTGGGGATGGCCAGCAGGAACATGTCCCAGGAGGGCCAGCCGATCACGATGGGCAGGTGGCTGAAGAGCAGGGCGAAGTCCGGATTGGTGATGCCCCACTCAATGGCGGGAAGCGGGAATTCGCCGAGAATCCAGCCCACAACCATGGCCACGAGCAGGCCCGGCACCATGCCGAAATTGGCCACCATCTTGGCCACCTTGTTCTTCAGAACGACGTTCTTGAACGAGATGGAGAAGAGGATGTAGGCGGCAACCACGGCGCCGATGATGATGGAGACAGGTGCGCCTTCCACCCGGCCACCGGCTTTCAGCTCGCCCATCATGGCGGCAATACCTGCGCCAATGATGATGCCGGCCTTCAGCGAATTGGGGATGGCCGTAACCAGCTTGTTGCCGAGCCCGGTGATGCCGAGAAACAGGAAGATGACGAAGACCTCGATCTGCAAGGCCATCATCGCCTTCATGGCTTCCGGGCCGGGCTCGAAGTTTTGCAGATAGAGAAGGACGATTGGAATGGCCGGCGTAATCCAGCCCGGCACCAGCGGCACACCCAGAAGGGCCGGCAGCATGAAGCCGATGCCACAGATGACCACGCCTGCCAGCGCGGCCTCATAAGGCAGGCCAAGATACTGTTGCAGAAGGGGAATCATGCCCAGGCTGACGACGAACATCAGCAGGGCCTGAATCATTTCAGGAAATTCCCAGCGATAATGAACAAACGGCAGGCGAACCTTGAAGGGTCCGAGCGGCCAGTAGGGCTGTTCTGCCCCGTGCTCACGTTGTCTGAGCATTGAGTGCCTCCCAAAGGCTTGGAATTTTCGTATATATTATTGTTTTAGAGCAGCATACATCATTCCATTTGCTGCCCGGCAAATGGTTTCAGATCATTCCCACACATGAAGGGGGTGCCGACATGCATGGCGGGGCAAACTTTGGGTAAGTTCGTCCTTTATACTGAAAAATTGAGCACGCAAAAGCTGATATACCTGCAAAGCCATGAATTTCCAATGCCTTTGACACAGAAAGGCCATTTTGTGCAGGGCGGCGTAAATAATTGAGAACGCTTCACCTTTTGCGCATGCATGTGACCTATGCGGAGCCTGTTAGACTAATGGATAGTGCGGCGGCCGGGCTGCGGCTCATATGGTCTCGTGGGGGGGCTGTGGTTCAGAAGTGCAGGCGATAGCGTACAAAATCATCTGCCTGGGTAAAGCTGTCATAGAGCTTTCTGGCGGGGTTGTCCGTTCGTGTATGCCAATACAGGGTGGACCAGTTCTGGGCCCGGCCGCGTTCCACGAGTTCCTGTATCAGCGCCCGCCCGAGTCCCTGGCCGCGACAGGCCGGGTCCACGAACAGGTCTTCCAGATAGCAGACAGGGTTCTTCACCCAACTGCCTTCATGGAGAATATAGGTGCAGAAGCCGGCAATGCCTGAAGTGGCATCATCTCCCTCCATCTCTGCCACCAGGCAGAACATGGGGACAGAGGGGTCCAGAATGCGGTGCCAGGTGTGGTTCGTCACATCCGGTGGCACATGGGCTTCATAGAAGCGGTTATAGCCGGCCCATAATTCACGCCAGCGCGGTTCATCGCGGGACGTGGCGGCACGGATGTGAAACGGCATGTTCGGGTCTTCCCTAACATCTTTAGCGACAAGGTCCGGTCATCGCGGTTTTCTTGTGATAGAATGCCCATGCTGGCAACAAGGGGCCAGCGGGAAACCACGATTGCGCCTTGTCGCCGCGTCATATGTCGGCGAGTGCAAAAGGAGTTGAGCGTGCCTCGTCCGAGAGGCAGACACGGAAGTGAGTGCATCCACGCCGCGCTTCCGCATCGACGCCTGTGGGAAAAGGCTGTATCACGCAGCCGCTTTTTCGCCTGTGCCCTTTCATCCGCGCCTGTTGCCCATGCCTGGCATGGTGGCGCTTTCCTGTCCTCAATATTGTGAGAGCCATGGATTCTCCCCTTTCCGTACCCGCGCTGGCGGATTTCCGCCGCATCGTCATCAAGGTTGGTTCAGCTCTGCTGGTGGACCGGGACAGGGGCCGGATACGCCTGCCATGGCTTTATTCTCTGGTTGAAGATATTGGCGTGCTGCACCGGCGGGGCTGTCAGGTCATGGTGGTGTCGTCGGGCTCCGTGGGCATGGGGCGTACCATGCTGGATCTGCCGCCCGGCCAGCTGAAGCTGGAAGACGGGCAGGCCGCCGCCGCTGTGGGGCAGGTGGCCATCTCGCGCACCTGGGCCGAAGCGCTGGCCTATCAGGATATCAAGGCCGGACAGGTGCTGTTGACGCTGGGCGATACCGAGGAGCGCCGGCGCTATCTCAATGCACGCTCCACACTCAAGCGGCTGATGAAGCTGCGCGCCGTGCCGATCATCAATGAAAATGACACCGTGGCCACCAATGAGATCCGCTATGGCGACAATGATCGCCTTGCGGCCCGCGTGGCCACCATGGCCAGCGCCGATCTGCTGATTCTGCTGTCGGATATTGATGGCCTTTATACTGCGCCGCCGGCCTTGAACCCCAAGGCCGAGCATATTCCCGTGGTGCCGCGCATCTCGGCGGAAATCGAGGCCATGGCGGGGGCGGCGGCCTCCGAGCTTTCGCGCGGGGGCATGTTCACCAAGATCGAAGCGGGCAAGATCGCCACGGCGGCGGGCACCCACATGCTCATTACCACCGGCCATGTGAAGAACCCGCTGCGCCGCATTCAGGAAGGCGGACGCTGCACATGGTTTCTGTCGTCGGTCAGTTCCAGCAGCGCGCGCAAGAGCTGGATCGCCGGTGCGCTGGAGCCTCATGGCACGCTGCATCTGGACAAGGGTGCTGTCGAGGCGTTGCGGCGGGGCGCCAGCCTGTTGCCGGCCGGCATTCGCTGGCTGGAAGGCGATTTCCAGCGTGGTGACGCCGTGATCCTGCGTGGGCCGGATGGTGGGGAGGTTGGGCGTGGCCTTGTGGCTTATGATGCCCCCGACGCCGAGCGCATCATTGGCCACCCCACCAGTGATATCGAGCAACTGCTGGGCATCAAGGGGCGCTCCGAAATGGTGCACCGGGACGATATGGCGTTAAGCTCGGAATGATGGCGGGGCGGGAGGAGATTTGTGATCCCTCCTGCGGCCTGCTTGCCTGTGCCTCGTCAGGGTGCGGTTTTGCCCTGCGGGGCTTCATGTTAAGAAAGGGCTCCATTCCCCCAAAGGAATGGCCCGTGTTCAGGAAAAGAGAGACATCACATCATGACATCACCTGTAGCCGCCGCCCGTGTGAATGCCCCCGCCACGGCGGAGAAGGTGCCACCGGCGGAGCTGGAGGCCGCCATGATGGAAAAGGGTAAGCGCGCCCGCGCGGCTGCCCGCACTCTGGCGCTGGCTGATGCCGAAACCAAGAGCGCGGGCCTGCGCGCCGCCGCTGCGGCGATCCGCGAAGCTTCGGCCGATATTCTGGCTGCCAATGCGCAGGATGTGGCCCGCGCCCGTGGCGAAGGCATTTCGGATGCTTTCATTGATCGCCTTACGCTGACGCCGGAGCGGCTGGAAGGCGTGGCTGCCGGTGTGGAGGCCGTGGCCGAACTGCCTGACCCGGTGGGCAAGGTTCTGGAAAGCTGGACCCGCCCCAACGGCCTTACCATTGAGCGCGTGCGTACGCCGCTGGGCGTGGTGGGCGTGATTTATGAAAGCCGCCCCAATGTCACCGCCGATGCCGCAGCCCTGTGCCTGCGCGCCGGAAATGCTGTGATTTTGCGTGGCGGTTCCGATAGTCTGGCCTCTTCCGGCGCCATTCATCAGGCCTTTGTGAAGGGGCTGGAATCGGTAGGGCTGCCGGGTGATGCGGTGCAGTTCGTGAATGTCGCGGATCGCGCCGCCGTGGGGCTCATGCTGGCGGGCCTTGGCGGTAATGTGGATGTGATCGTTCCGCGTGGCGGCAAGAGCTTGGTGGCCCGTGTGCAGAATGATGCGCGCGTGCCGGTGTTTGCGCATCTGGAGGGCATCGTCCACATCTTCGTGGACAAGGCGGCAGATCTCGACATGGCGAAATCCGTAGTGCTGAACGCAAAGATGCGGCGGACTGGCATTTGCGGCGCGGCTGAAACCCTGCTGGTGGATCGCGCGGTTGCCGGCACCCATCTCAAGCCTCTGGTGCAGATGCTGCTGGATGTGGATTGCGAAGTGCGCGGCGATGGTGATGTGCAGGCCATTGATCCGCGCGTGAAAGCGGCCGCTGACGAAGATTGGGATACCGAATATCTCGATGCCATCATCTCGGTGAAGGTGGTGGATGGTCTGGCGGATGCCATCTCCCATATCGAGTCGCATGGATCTCACCATACGGACAGCATCATCACCAGCGATCAGGCCACGGCAGATCGTTTTCTGGCAGAGGTGGATTCGGCGATTGTGGTGCACAATGCCTCCACTCAGTTCGCCGATGGTGGCGAATTTGGCTTTGGTGCGGAAATCGGCATCGCCACGGGGCGCATGCATGCGCGCGGCCCGGTGGGAGCCGAACAGCTCACCTCCTTCAAGTATCGCATCCATGGCGCGGGGCAGACCCGTCCGTGACAGTGCCGGGGGCCTCTTCATCCGAGCCTCCGCCGCAGCCTCTCCCGCCAGCGGGAGGGGCTGAGGTTCGCCGTTTGCCTCTGGCCTTGCCGGGCATGCGGATTGGCCTCATGGGGGGCAGCTTCAACCCGCCTCATGCCGCGCACCGCGCCGCGGCGCTTCTGGCCATGAAACGGCTGCAACTGGATGCTGTGTGGTGGCTGGTGACACCCGGTAACCCCCTGAAGGACAACAGCGCCTTACCGCCGCTGGAGCAGCGTGTGGCGGCGGCGCAGAAACTGGCCCGTCATCCGCGCATCATCGCCACGGGCTGCGAAGCGCAATGGGGTGTGCGCTATACTTATGACACGGTGCGGCAACTGCGATGCCGCCGGCCGGGTGTGCATTTCGTGTGGCTCATGGGGGCGGATAATCTGGTGCAGTTTCACCGTTGGGAGCGGTGGCGGGGCATTGCCGCCCTGGTGCCCATTGCGGTTGTTGATCGCATGGGGGCAAGCCTTTCGGCGCTGTCTTCTCCCGCGGCCCGCACGCTGGCCCATGCACGGGTAGCAGAGCATGAAGCCGCGCGCCTGCCGGGCCTGAAGCCGCCGGCATGGGTTTTTCTACACGGCATGAAATCGACCCTTTCTTCTTCCAAAATTCGCGCTCAGTTGGGGAAATGCGGGGGCGACCCGCCATCCTCCGTGCGATAGAGGACGGACTCCTTTCTCGTCTCCCTTGAAAAATGACGCATTTGCCTGCACTCTATAAGGGCAAGGGTGCATGGTCCCGCACCCCATAACTGAAGAGGAAGCAGAGCCCTGTCCACGACGGCTCTTTCAGCGGAAGATCAGGTCGCCAAACAGACCGAAAACACCGCTCCCGTTTCTAAACCGCTCGAGAGCGCGGAAGAAACACTCGCACTTATTCATTCGCGCCTGGAGGACGATAAGTCGGAAGACATCGTCTCCATTGATCTGCGTGGCAAGACCGCCATTGCGGATTACATGGTTGTTGCTTCCGGTCGCTCCCAGCGGCATGTGGGCGCCATTGCCGATCACCTCATCGAGGCCCTGAAGGCTGCCGGCGTGCGCCATGTGCGCGTTGAAGGCCAGCCCGCCTGTGACTGGGTGCTGATCGACGCCAATGACGTCATCATCCATGTGTTCCAGCCCGAGGTGCGCAGCTTCTACAATATCGAGAAGATGTGGACCCAGACCACGCCGGCCTGACTGGCGCAGAGGAAGGCTGAAGGCGGGTGCGTATTCTTCTGGCGTGTGTCGGCCGGCTGAAGGCCGGTGCGGAGCGTGATCTCGTTGCTCGTTATCTGGAGCGTGCGCGTGCATCTGGACGCGCACTCGGCTTCGGCGATGTGCAGATGCTGGAGATTGCTGAATCCTCTGCCCGGCGGGCGGAAGATCGCATGGCGGAAGAGGGGGCTGCTTTGCTGGCGGCTTGCCCGCCCGGCACATTTCTGGTGGCGCTGGACCCGCGTGGTCGCAATTTGCCCAGCGAAGAACTGTCCGCACGCATGGCGCGAGAGCGTGATGATGGCCGTCCGGCCATCTGCCTTGTCATTGGCGGGGCGGATGGGCTGAGCGATGCCGTGCGCAGCAAGGCCAGCCTGCTTCTGGCCTTTGGTGCGGCCACCTTTCCCCATCAGCTTGTGCGGGTGATGCTGGCCGAGCAGATCTACCGTGCCATGACCATACTCTCCGGCCATCCCTATCATCGCGCCTGAAGGCTTTTTGTGGGGGAGGGCGAAACCGGCCCGGCGGGGCCGGTTTTCTTGGCTGCCGGGGGCTTCAGCGCGAATTCAGATGCGCCTGTTCCGCCTGTGCCCGTCCGGCCAGAAGCGAGCGGATGAGCACGGCAATGGTGGTGCCATTGTGGAGCACAGAGGTGGCGATTGGAGAAAGATAGCCTCCGGCCGCCGCCGCCAGAATGGCCGAATTGGCCCCGACCGCGACCTTGAAATTGGAGCGGATAAGCTTCATGGCCTGTTGCGAAATATCCACAATCGCTCCCAGAGATCCCAGCCGGTCCTCCGTCAGCACAATATCGGCGGTGGCCCGCGCAATATCGGCCGCCTTGGGCATGGCGATGCCGACATGGGCGGTCATCAGGGCGGGCCCGTCATTCACGCCATCGCCCACAAAGGCGACCTTCGCTCCGCCTTTTTGCAGAGCCTGAAGAATGCGCGCCTTATCTTCTGGCTGCTTTTCATAATAAACCCTGTCGAGCCCCAGAGCCTCGCCAAAGGCCAGCGCCTTGGCCTTCTCATCTCCGGTAATCATGACAAGTTGCTTGACACCCAGTTTTTTTAGGTGATTGAGGGTGGTCATGGCATCGGTTCGTAATTCGTCCCGCAGGGCGAACACCGCGAAAGGCTTGTCGTTGCGGGCGACATAGAGCAGCGATTTGCCCTGAGCCTGGAAGTTGCGCACCATCTCCCGCTCTTTGGCGAAGGAAATGTTTTCATCATCTTCCAGAAAATGTCGACTGCCAAAGCGCACCATGGCCCCGTCAATCATGCCTTCCACACCATGGCCGACAATGAAGTTCACTTCTTCATGCGGCACATGGGCCAGCCGCCGCTCCCGTGCCAGCGCCACAATGGCCCGCGCAACAGGATGCGTGGTGTGCTCGCCCAGAGAGGCCACGGTCGCAACCGCTTCTTCCTCGGTCACACCGGGATAGAGCGGACAGATATCCGTGACTTGAAGCGTGTTGTGGGTGAGGGTGCCGGTCTTGTCGAACACGATTGTGTCGACATCCGCCAGCGCCTCGATGGCCTGCCCGTTCTTGACCAGACATCCTTGACGGGCGGCCTGATACATGGCTGTTTTCAGCGCAATGGGAGTGCCAAGTTTCACGGTGCATGAATAATCCACCATGAAAACGGATTCCATGCGCTGCACATCTTGGGTCAGCGCATAAACACCCGCCGCAGAGGCCAGGGTAATGCCCACGCGCTTGTCGGCGAGCTGGTCGGCAATGGCTTCGATTTCAGCCGGGCGCTCCAGTGCATCCTGAATATAGCGGGTGATGCGGCCCGTCGTGGTAGCCTCGCCCACACGTTCCGCCCGGATGGTGAGGCGACCATGGGTGACAATGCCGCCCGCCAGCGCCGGGCTGCCGGCGGAACGCGGCATGGGCAGGCTTTCACCCGTCACCGCAGATTGGTCCACATAGGCGTCGCCAGCAATGACGAGACCATCCACGGGGATCGTTTCGCCACTGGAAACAAGAACATGCTCGCCGCCTTTCAGCGTATCGAAGGGCACCTGCGCCTGTTCGCCATTTTCAAGCTGCACCCACACATCATCCGGCTTGTGATGCAGCAGGGAGCGCAACAGCTCATCCGAGCGCTCGGCCGTGGTGGATTCGATATAATCCGCCAGCTCCACGAGAAAGCGGGTGAAATTGGCGGTGGTGTAATCTCCGCGCAGGCTGGGCAGTCCCATGGAGAGGGCGTCCAGCACTTCCACCTTCAGCCCGTGCTGAAGGCCGGCGATAGCACCCTTCACCAGAGTGGGGGCGATGTTGAGCCATGTGACAGCTCCGGCCGCAGGCTTGGGCAGCACCATGCCGGCCGCCAGTGCCGCAGAGGCGAGAATAAGCTCCGAGCTGTCGGTGCCCGGTGGTTGGGCCAGCGGTGGCACATTGCTGGGCGGGTTGGCTGCCTGGGTCAGTATTGCAGATCGCAGGCCCGGCGTCCCATCATGATTGACGATGATGGACCGGCAGCCGGGATTGATCCGCACGCCCGTCACGCCGCGCAGATCGCGGACCGCCGTTGCGGCCCGCGACAGGAATTCCGGGTCCGCGTCGATCCGCAAGCGCAGGCGATCGGCGACCTCATGGGCGACACGGACTTTCATGGCGGCTTCAGTTCCCGGCGCTGGGGGTGGAGGGGGCAGTCTCTTCAGCAGAGGTGGCTTCGGGCGTGTCCGCTTCTGGGGCCGGGCTCTCCTGTGCAGCAGCAGCCGCCACTTCGGCCTCGGCGTCGTGCAGGCGCTCCTTCATTTCCTCAAGGCCATTTTGCAGGAAGGCCCAGACCTGAACGGCCGTGCGCATGATGGCGCGCTGCGCATTCTCATTGGTGAGCAGATAGGCCGCACCCGCACCCACGGCGAGGCCCTTCACCAGAGAATCCGCATTGGGGTGCAGATGCCAGTTCAGGCCGCTCGTGCCGGCATTCGCATTGCTATTGGCCGTACCGCCGTCCGTGGTGCCGGAAGCTGTGCCGAAGCCGGCTCCGGGCGGGAAGGGGAAGCCGGGGGGCGGGGTCATGCCCGCACCGGGGAAGGGAGGCTGCTGGCCATAAGGGCCGCTCTGATTAGCTTGCGCGCCCTGGCCGCCCTGAGTGCCCTGGCCCCCTTGTGTGGAGGCTGCATCGTCATTTGGAGCTGGCTGGCCATAGCCATAGAAATGGTAGTGGTAATGAACACCCTGGTCGCTACCCTTGTGATCCGACATCTTCTTGCTCCTGAAGGGAAAGGAGGACGGAGAACCGTCCGTCAGGCATGTTTTTGCGAGATGTACGCCGGCCGGGGCCGTCGTTTCACTCCTGCGGGGTATCCTTGGCCTTATGGAAGGCGCTGGAAAATGCGTTGCGCACATCCGGGCGGTTCAGCAACACAACGGCGCCTGCGCCGATGGCTGCGCCAATCCAGAAATTGGAGCCACTTGCGCGGGCAATGCGTGTGAAGTTGGAGAGGCTGAAGCCATCGCGCAGCATACCTTCCAGAACATCCAGCGCATCAATCCGGCCGGGGCCGCCATAGGGGCCCTGAGGACCCGCGCCCGGCCCATAGCCGGCCTGATGGGTATGGGCGCCTTGCCCGAAATTTCCGTGTCCGAAATTTCCTTGCCCGTAGCCCGTCTGCCCGTAGCCACCCTGCCCATAGGCATTCTGGCCATAACCGCTTTGTTCATTCGGGCCACGGGAACTGCCCGGTCCCGGATTCCCATTTGGGCCGAATTGCTGTGCGCCCCATTGATGATTGTAATTCGACATCGGTCTTTCCTCAGACAATTGGGGGACTGATGGATGTGCAAGCCTCTTCCGCAGATATGCCGGGCCATGCCGCAGCAAAACGGGAGGGGGATCATGCGGTGTGTTGCTGGAGGATCTGTGTCACCTCTGCCGCATCTGCCTTGAGAAGCTTTTCCCATATGGGAAAAGCGATCTTCTTGGGATCGTACTCCACCACAACCGAAAGTGCAGCCTTGTTCACCCGCGTGGATTGCACACCCTGCACGCGTGCGATCAGATCCACGAAGGGGCTCGGGTCCACTTTCGGCAGATGGGCAAGCGCCTTCATGTCCAGCTTCATCCGGATACGTCCGGGCACATGGTGGGCAATGGTCACAAACCGGCGAAGATGCAGGAAAGGCGACAAATCAGGAATCATGCCTCGCAGGCTCCTCGTCTTCGATCCATTCATAGATTTCGGGGGGCAGTGCGGCTGAGGCGCAGTTGCAGCCGCCCCATCGTGATTTTCCACAGTTGCTGCCGCAGTTGGCGGCAATGGAGCGCACGCGCTTCTTGCTCCGCCACATTTCCAGCAAGGCTTTCGCGGCGTCCTGCGTGGTGGACAGGCCAATCGCCAGATCCTGAAGGCTCGCCCGATGATGCTGGCGCATGTATCGCTTCACATCTGAAAGTGTGGCCATGGCTACACCTCCCCGCTATTGCCGGCCAACGCCAGATCCCGCTCATTCTCACGCTGGGCGGCGACGGTCTTTCCGGCGTGATGCAGCCCGGCCATGGCGGCGACAAGCGCAAGCAGGCAAATGGCAATCCAGAAGGTGGAGGTTTCCGGGTGCCGGGTGAAGCGCATGGCCTGATAGAACAGCACGGCCCCGCACCAGCCCAGCCCCGTTGTCCAGCTTGCGGCAAATAAGGTCCAGCGCCAGCCCGTTTCCTGATAAATCGCGCCGACCGCCGCGACACATGGCATATAGAGCAGGATCATCAGCAGGTAGGCGAAGGCTCCGGCCGGCCCGTCGAACCGGGCTGCCATGGCGGTGAAGGCGGAAGGCGCGACCTCGAGCTCTTCGGCCGCAGCATCCCGGCCTTCCGCTGTGTAGGAAATATTGATGCCCAGCGGGTCGGTGAGGTTGGCGGCCACATCTGCAAGATTGGCGGGAATGGTGGCGAAGGCCGCCGCAAGCAGGGCCCCTACATTCTCTTCATCCACCAAGGCGTCTGCCGGCGCATTGCCTGCCTTGGCAGCGTCGGCTGCGCCAAGCTGGCTGTAAAGGGCGTTCAGCGTGCCGATCACCGCTTCCTTCGCCAGAATGCCGGTGAACACGCCGACCGCGGCCGGCCAGTTGTCCTCATGCATGCCCATGGGTTCGAACACCGGCGTGATGGTGCGCCCCACCTGTGAGAGAACGGATTTCTCACTGTCCTGGTTGTTGAAGGAGCCATCTGTGCCCAGCGCGTTCAGAAAGGTGAGCACCACGACCATGGGCACGATGAAGCGCCCGGCGCGGAAGATGAAGGAATGCAGCCGGTTCCATGCCCGCAGAAATACCGTGCGCAGGGTGGGGATGTGATAGGGCGGAAGCTCCATCACGAAGGAGGATACCTCCCCCTTCAGCATCGTGTTCTTCAGCAGAAAGCCGGTGCCCACGGCGGCCAGAATGCCAATAAGATAAAGCAGGAACACCAGATTTTGCCCGGTCTGCGGGAAGAAGGCGGCCGCAAACAGCGCATAGACGGGCAGCCGCGCCCCGCAGGACATGAAGGGAGCCATCATGATGGTGAGGATGCGGTCTCGCCGGCTTTCCAGCGTGCGCGTGGCCATGATGGCCGGCACATTGCAGCCAAAGCCGACAATCAGTGGCACGAAGGATTTGCCCGGCAGGCCAATGGTGCGCATCGCCCGATCCATCACGAAGGCGGCGCGGGCCATATAGCCGGAATCCTCCAGAAAAGAGAGGAAGAGATAGAGGAAGGCGATAATGGGAATAAATGTCGCCACCGTCTGGATGCCGCCACCCACCCCTTCGGCCACCAGCACCACCAGCCATTCCGGCAGGCCGATGGCGGAAAGGGCCTGTGTGCCGCCATTCACCAGCAGCGCGCCCGCCGCCTGATCGAAGAAATCAATGAACGCGCCGCCCACTGAAATGGTGAACACGAACATGAGGTACATCATGAACAGGAAAATGGGGATGCCAAGGAAGCGGTTCAGCACCACCTTGTCGATATGATCGGACAGGGTGCGCGAGGCTTCACGAGGGCGGGTGAGAACGGCATCCACAATCGCGGTGATGAAGCCGAAACGGGCGTCCGCCACCACGATATCGGTATCTTCCTCCTCAGTCTCGCTGATGGTTTCACGCGCCGTGCGCACCGCGGACTCAAGCCCTGCGCGCCGTTCTTCCGCATTCAGGGCATCGCCTTCAACCAGCTTCAGGGCGCGCCACTCTGCACGTGGCGCATTCATCTCCTGCAACTTGGCGGCAATATCTGAAACGCATGTTGCAATCAGCGGCCCATAATCCGGCTTGATGGCCGGTGGCTGCGGGTTGGCCGTACGTTCCGCGATTTCGTTTTTCAGAGTGTCCACGCCAGAGCTGCGGGCGGCCACCAGCTCCAGAACCGGGCAGCCCAGGGCGGCGCTCAGTGCTTCCGTATCCAGTTTCAGGCCGCGGTTTCGGGCAATGTCCATCATGTTGAGCGCAACAATGATGGGAACTTGCATCTCCAGAATCTGGGTCGTCAAATAGAGGTTGCGCTCCAGATTGGAGGCATCAAGGATGTTGATGACAAGATCAGCCTCGCCGGAAAGAATATAATCGCGCGCGACGCGTTCATCTTCGGAGATCTGCGAGGTGGCGCCGATGGAATAGACCCCCGGCAGATCCACGACCTCATAGCTGGTGCCCTTGTGAGAATAGGTGCCGCACTTCTTCTCAACTGTCACGCCGGGCCAGTTGCCCACATCTTGCCGGGCGCCGGTGAGGGCGTTGAAAAGGGTGCTCTTGCCGCAATTCGGGTTGCCGGCCACGCAGACCGTGAAAGTGTGGCGGGACATGCTGGCTGTGGCCATCACAGCTTCTCCACGGCGATCATCTCGGTTTCATTCTTGCGCAGAGTCAGGGAAAAGCCACGCACGCGAATTTCCACCGGATCACCCAGCGGGGCCATGCGGGTGATTTCAAAGGTCGCTCCCGGCGTGAGCCCCATGGACATGAGCTTTTGCCGATATTCCGGCCGGCTGCGCCCCAGCCCCACAATGCGGGCGCGATCTCCGGGCTTGAGGGCGGAAATTGCGAGCCCGGCAGTGACAGGCTGCTGAATGGTGACAATAACCTGCTCGGATGAAGAGGCATCCAGCACCATGCGGCCATCATCATTCACCGCAACCACGATGCCATTTTCACCATTGTGCTGAAGAACTTCCACGCGGGAGCCCGGATGCAGGCCGAGGTCGCTCAGGCGCTTTTGCTCATCTGCGCTACCCTTGAGGGAACGGATGCGAACCTTGCCGCTGGTCACCTCAAAAAGTTTGATCTGCGCCATTCTTGATGCCTCTCGGATCGCCATGCCTGAGGCCATGCGCGCAGGGGGCTCAGCCAAAGACACGTATTATGTACATGCCTTGCCTGAAAACGCGAATGTATTCCTTGATATTTATCAGATATTGGAGCTGTACTGATTTTATATCTGATGTAAGTACAAGTTTAGAACTTCTATAAAGTGGTATTTATTGGGGTGTGCTTGCATGAATGCCCGGTGCGGGCGGCGGATTCAGCATGGTTCCGGGGCGGGCCTCAACTCAGCAGATGTTCTGCCAGTATGGTGATGCCCAGCCCGATAAGAATGAGGCCGGCGCAGGCTTCGGCAATATGTCCCCAGCGGGCATTCATCATGCGGCCCAGCAAAATGCCTGTGGTGGACATGATGAAGGTGGCGCAGCCGATCGCCAGGGCCACCACCAGAATATTCTGATCCAGAAATGCCAGAGAAACACCAACAGCCATGGCATCCAGACTGGTGCCTATGGCGGTGACGACCAGTACGAAGAAAGACGTATGCGCTGGTGAGCGTCGGTTCTGTTCCTGCCCGTCTTCCTCATCTTCGCGGAAGGCGGCGATCAGCATGTGCAGCCCGACAATGCTGAGCAGGCCAAAGGCGATCCAGTGGTCAACAGCCTGCATGGCGTGGCTGGCGGCAATGCCGGCCAGCCAGCCGATGATGGGGGTGGTGGCTTCTACCGCACCAAAGATCAGCCCGGTGCGCAAAGCCTCATCATACCGCGGCTGTTTCATTGCCGCGCCACGGCCGATGGAAACCACAAACGCATCCATCGACATGCTGAATGCAAGAACAATGACGGCCAGAATGCTCATGAAAAATAGCCATGCGGACAAGCAACCGCGCATCCCCTCACCTTGCCCGCAGAAGGTCTGGAACGCGACGGTCTTGCCGGGCCGAGATGTTTCGGCTGATCGCACCACGCGCTGAGCGCGAGCCTGTTGACGCGATCCCGCTCTGAGCGGTGGCTACTCCCCGATACCTGAAGGGTTAGCGAGTTGGGGTTTGTAAGTCAAATCCCGGTATGGTTCAGGCGCGCACTCTTTCATGCTTTCAAGAATGATTATCAAAAAAGGTGGATGCCAGAAGCGCGCATGGCACATGTTTGGTGCCAGCGTGCCACAGCTTTGGTGAGAGATGTGGGTGGTGCTCCCATAGGGTGTAAAGCCTATGTTAACCATATGCGTTCAAGGTTAGCTTACCAAAACAGTGATTCGTTTGGCCGTTCCCTGTAGGCATTCAGCTTCAGGGGTGGGGCTTTTACTGTTTGTTTTTGAGTTTTGCGCCGTTTCGGGGGGTTTCTATGGTCTCGCCTTTTTGCGATTGGATTTCATCCGTTCGCACTCCGAAGCAGTCTGGGCCCGTAGCGGTGCAGGCGCGCTTCAAGGGTGAGATGGGTGGTCGTGGCCGGGCCCTGATCGGGCTGGCGATGGGTGCGCTGGCGCTTTCAGCCTGCACCACCAATCAGCGCGAAGGCACGCTGATGGATACCGGCACTCCGCCGCTGACAACCGGGCATTCCTACCGCTTCACCGAGGTCAATGCCGATCGCTTTCGTCCATGGAGCAATGCGCGCATTTCCTACCGCGTGGGGCCGGGGGATAAGTTGCAGGTGAAATATTTCATCACCCGCGAGATGGATGAGGAATTGATGGTGGGGCCGGATGGCTCCATCGCCCCGCGGGCCATCGGCCAGATGCGCGTGGATGGCATGACGCTGGGCACGCTTGAAAAAGCCATTCGCCGTGAATCCCGCAAGGAGCTGGTGGATCAGAAGGTGGTGGTGGGGCTGGCGGAAGCAGCCGCACCCAAGATCTATGTCGGCGGCATGGTGCAGAGCCCGGCCGTTTACAAGCTGGAGAGCAATGGCATCAGCGTGCTTCAGGCCATCCTGATGGCGGGTGGCTTCCAGGAGGTGGCGCGCACCGGACAGGTGGCGGTGATCCGTCGTGGGCCGGATAATCTGCCCATGCTGCGGGTCGTCGATGTGAAGGAAATCATCGAAACCGGTGCTTCGGACAGTGATGTGCCCCTGATGAGCGGCGATATCATTTTCGTGCCCTATAGCGCGATTGCCGAGGTCAATCTGTGGATTGACCAGTTCATCAACAAGGTCGTGCCGTTCCAGCGCACCTTCAGTTATACTATCGGCTCCTATACGCAGACCGGGGGCGCCACTCCGTTCGCCATGTGATGTCTTTCATGTGATGAAGATGGCCGTCGGGTGGGGCAGGATGTCCGGCGCAGCCGGCGAACATGCATCTCTTATATTCGGGGTGCCAAGCATGAGATGGAGCGTGCATGTCTGAGAATGGCGTCAACGGGCATTCTTATGAGGTTGTTCCTTTTCTGGGGGTGCCCTTTGCCTGTGTGGATGCCCATGGCGCCGCCGGGCTGATTGCGGCGCGTCCTTCCGGGGCACCTTTTGAATATGTGGTGACGCCCAACGCTTCCAATCTCGTGCGGCTGAATGAGCTGAAAGATCCGAAATTCATCGAGATCTACCGCCATGCGTGGCTGCATACGCTGGATGGCAGCATTCCGCGCGCGCTGGCGCGCAAGGTGTTTGGCCTGCATATTCCTCTGGCGGCCGGCAGCGATATCACGTCTGAGCTGTTCAATCACTTTATCCAGCCGGATGACCCCATCACCATTATTGGTGGGGGTGAGGAGATGTTGCAGCGCCTGCGGGCGCGCTATCACCTCACCAATGTGCATATGCATGTGCCTCCCATGGGCTTCATCAAGAAGCCGGAGGAGGTTGAAAAATGTGTACAATTCGTGCTGGATCATCCCGCGCGCTACGTTTTTTTCGTGACGGGTTCACCGCGGTCGGAATATGTCACCCAGATCGTGCATCAGCATGGCGAAGCTGTGGGGACGGGCCTGTGCGTGGGTAATTCTCTCAATTTTCTGGTCGGGCTCTCTGTGCGCGCCCCGGAAGCCTATCGCAAGCGCGGGTTGGAATGGTTGCACCGCATGATGCAGGACCCGAAAATGGTGCGCCGTGTGTTGGTGGATTCCATGCCCATTTTTCTCACCGCAACCAAGGCAAAGGTGAAGCCTGCTGCCTATGGCATGGCAGGGCCGAAAAAGCCGCGCAAATCATGAGGGTTGCGCCCTTTGCAAATGTAGCGAAGCCGTGCCCATGAAAAGCAAGCACCATATTAATCACGGGGCCATGCGGGCCCGCGCCGCGCACAGGGTAGAGATGCCCTTGCAACGCGAGCGGCCCGGTGAGGGGCCGGGCTTGAGAGCGCCTTCAGGCCGGACAATGGCGACGCTGGTCTTCATTCTGTGCCTGCCTTTTTTTGCGCAGGTCTTCCATTATCTGAATGAGTTGCCGCCGCCTTATTTCCTCTCCAAGGCCTGGCCCATTCTGGTGCTGCCCTTTACATTTTATGCTCTGCTCCGGCTTGATCTGCCGGGGCAGAGTCTTTTTCTGGTGTTGCTGGCTTATGTGCTGGGCTTTACACCGCTCATCTCCGTCATGCAGCTTGGAAACTGGTTTTCCGACGCCATGATTACGACGGTGAAGGCTTGGCCCTATACCTATTATTTCGCATTGTCCGGGGTGCTGGCCCTGCTGGCCTTGCCGGCCCAGAAGGTACGGAAGGTCTTTCTCGGTTTCGGGCAGGGCACCTTCATTCTCTTTGTGCTTTTATGGGTGCTGGTACCTGGCTCCTGGTATGGCTCCAGCCCTGATGAAGGGAAGATGCTGCAATATGATGTGGAGCGCGGAAATCGCATCTACATGGCCACCATATTCGGCATGATCTATATTTTTTATCTGGGGCGCAGTTTTATTGAGACCCGGAAGGTGATCTACCTGGCGGGGCTCATAGCCGCTTTTCTCATTCTGCTTTTTATTTACAAACAGCGCGCGGCAATTGGGGCGGTTTTTCTGGTCACTATGTTTGGCATGGTCACATCCCTGCCAGCGCGTGCGCGGCGGTTCGCCATTGGTGCAGGTGCGGTGGTGGGGGCCGGGCTTCTCATTGCCGTTATGGCCAAGCTGGGTTTGTTTACAGGGGCTGGCTGGGCGAATTTGGGCGAGAAGCTGGGCGGTTCGCTCTCCGTGCGGCAGAACTCCTCCGCGCTGGCCGTTTCCTTTCTGGGGACGGATGTGGAGCGCTGGCTCTTCGGTGTGGGGGCGACGACCCGCTTCGGCTCTGTCACGCTCAAGGATATTTTCGGTTACGATCAGTTCTTTATCGCGGATCTGGGGTTGCTTGGCACCGTGTTTGAATATGGGCTGGTTGGAACCTTCCTCATTCTGAGCGTTTATGTGTGGGCTTTCCTCACCATCAACCGCAATGGGCGGGTGGATGGAGACCGTTTCCAGATCGTGCTGGGCGATTATGTGCTCTATCTGTTGGTGACTTCGCCCATCTACCCGCTTGTCTTCCTGCCGGGTGAGCTGGGGGTGGTGCTGGCGGTTGCCATTTATGTGCATCGCGGTGTGGGGCGGCAGCATGAGCCAGAAGGGCGGAAGGCGACACGGGCGGGGCGTGTGTCGCTGCCCTGGTCGCGGCGCAAACCGGCTTGAGGTGGTGCCTCTTCTTGGCGGTGAGCCACTTGGGGCGGTGAAGTTGGCAAGGTGCAAGCCATAAAAAATGGCCGGTCAAAAGACCGGCCATTTCTGTCTCACATATTGGGATAATTGGGCCCGCCGCCGCCTTCCGGGGCTGTCCAGGTGATGTTCTGGTTCGGGTCCTTGATATCGCACGTCTTGCAGTGCACGCAGTTCTGCGCGTTGATCTGGAAGCGGGGCGCGCCTTCGCCTTCTTCCACCCACTCATACACACCTGCGGGGCAGTAGCGGTTGGAGGGGCCTGCATAGACATCATGCTCGGAGGTTTTCTGCAATTCCATATCGGCGACTTGCAGATGCACCGGCTGATCTTCCTCGTGATTGGTGTTGGAGATGAACACCGAGGAGAGCTTGTCGAAGGTCAGCACACCATCCGGCTTGGGGTAGGGGATGGGCTTGCACTCAGCTGCGGGCTTCAGGCAGGCATAATCCGGCTTGCCATGCTTCATGGTGCCGAACAGCGAGAAGCCCAGCGTATTGGCCCACAGATCCAGCCCGCCCAACGGAATACCGACATAGGTGCCGAACTTGGACCACAGCGGCTTCATGTTGCGGACCTTTTTCAGGTCATCGCCAATGGCCGAGCTGCGCCAGGCATCTTCATAGCTGGAAAGCTCATCCTGCGCCCGACCGGCAGCCAGCGCCTCAACCAGATGATCCGCCGCCAGAATGCCCGAGAGCACGGCATTGTGGCTGCCCTTGATGCGGGGCACATTGACGAAGCCAGCCGCGCAGCCCACCAGCACACCGCCGGGGAAGCTCAGCTTCGGCACGCTCTGCCAGCCGCCTTCGGTAATGGCGCGCGCGCCATAGCTGATGCGCTTGGCACCCTCGAAAGTGTCGCGGAAGACGGGGTGCGTCTTCAGGCGCTGGAACTCATCGAAGGGGGACAGATACGGATTCTGATAGTTGAGGTGGACCACGAAGCCCACCATCACCTGCTCATCTTCCATGTGATAGAGGAAGGCGCCGCCGCCGGTCTTGGCATCCAGCGGCCAGCCGAAGGAGTGCTGCACAAGGCCGGGCTTGTGCTTCTCCGGCTTCACCTTCCACAGTTCCTTCAGGCCAATGCCGAATTTCTGCGGCTCGCGCCCTTCGCTCAGATTGTACTTCGCGATGATCTGCTTGGAAAGCTGGCCACGCGCGCCTTCGGCGAACACGGTGTAGCGCCCGCGCAGCTCCATGCCGCGCGTATATTCGGGCTTCTGCTCGCCAGAGCGGTTCACACCCATATCGCCGGTGGCGATACCGATGACCGCGCCCTTGTCATCATAGAGCACTTCATTGGCGGCGAAGCCGGGGTAAATCTCCACTTCCAGCTCTTCCGCCTTGGCGGCGAGGAAGCGGGAGACATTGCCCAGAGAGCCGACATAATTGCCATGATTGCTCAGCAAAGGCGGCATCATGAAGTGTGGCAGCTTGGTGCCGCCAGCCGGGCCAAGCAGGAAGAAGTGATCGTCCGTCACCTGCTGGGGCAACGGGCAGGCTTCATCTTCGCGCCAGCCGGGCAGAAGGGTATCAAGGCCGATGGGGTCGACCACCGCGCCGGAGAGAATATGGGCACCAACTTCGGAGCCCTTCTCCACCACCACGACGGAGATCTCCTCTCCCCGTTCGGCAGCCTGCTGTTTCAAGCGGATGGCCGTGGCAAGTCCGGCAGGACCCGCGCCCACCACCACCACGTCATAATCCATGCCCTCGCGTTCAGGCAGTTCCGCCGCGCTCATGCTCACAGGCTCCCCTTTACGTCATGAAGCTTTCGTTGGAGTTCTTCCACGCTTCGGGTCATATGACAATTCGTCAAAGCCCCGCAAGTGGCAAGGATATGTCCTATTTTGTCAATATTCCTGATTTGTTCTCAGCAAACCCTGGGTTTGGGCGGAAATTTCAGGCGTGTGGCGAGGTTGTGAAATGAAAAAGGGCCCTCCGAATAAGGAGGGCCCTCTTGCGGCAGATTCGGCAATTGCCGAAAGCGGGGATCAGAACTTGTAGTTGATACCGGCCTTCAGGGTGCTCATATCCGTGCCGGACTTGATCTGCGAACCGTCGATATAGGTGCTCTTGTTGTCGGCGAAGTCGAGATAGAGATACTCGGCCTTCACGGTCCAGTTGTTGGTCAGGGCATATTCCATGCCGGCGCCGATGGTCCAGCCCCAGTTGGTGTTGTCCTGAGACATGCCCCACATATCGGAGGTCTTCAGGTGCGCCCAGGCCGCGCCACCCGTGATGTAGGGCAGGAAGCGATCCATGCCATAGCCGAGGCGGGCGCGGATGGTGCCGAAATAGTCCAGCTTCTGCGACACGGAACCGGCATTCAGCGGGCCGCGGAACAGGATAGCGTCGCCGCTCACATCAGCCCAGTCGATGTCAGCTTCCACGCCGATCACGACATTATTGGCAAACTGGTAGTTGTAGCCGGCCTGGAAGCCGCCGATGAAGCCATTGGAGCTGCCCATGTCATAAGACACGGTGGGGCCCATGAAGATGTTGTAATCAAGAGTGTTGGAGGCCCAGCCCCAACCCAGATTGCCACCGATGTAGAAGCCGCTCCAGGAGAAGGTCTGGACCGGAACGACCTCGGCCTTCACCGGATAACGATAAGCCAGATCCGCAGCCGATGCCGAACCAGCCAGAAGAGCAAGGGCGGAGACGCCCAGAAGGGCACGCTTCAACATGATGAATACCTTTTCTTTACACAGGGCCTGTTCCGCATTTGGGGCGGAGGGCCAATTCGATGGGTGTGTCTTACATCCCGCCGGGCCGGTCGTCTGTAGCGAACGCGCCACACCGGGAAAATCAAAAGAGGCGCGGATGTGGCAAATTCTGAATAAGTATTTACCAGTCCGCAGAAATGGTTGTCAGGTTGGAGGCAAATGTGGCGATATTCACCATTTTGCCTCATTCTATTCCCTTACGACATCTCTATCTTACTGCTCATCTGCTTCCTGTTGTTTTTCATTTGTTTGCGCCATTCTGCGTCCGGGGGAGCGTCGAGCGGCGGGTTGAGAAAAACAACTTGTAGATGCAGGGGCGCAAAACCTCCGTCGTTTCATGGTCTGTCTGTGGCGCCATCAGGGCGAAGCCCTTCGATGTGCCGCTGGGGTCAAGCATGAGGGGGGAATCTTGCTGAATTCCTGCCGAGCGGCGAACGGCGAGGCCATGCTGAATCAGGGGTTAATCTTACAATGCCTTGAAGTTGCTGGAATTTGTTGGACAGGAAGCGTGCTGTCCCATTCTGTCCACACTTCGTCCGTGCCGCGGGTGAGGGGTATGGTTGCCAAACTGTGAACAGATCTGTCGTTTGTTCCGGTCTTCTGTCTGATCTGGTTCTCTGGCTCTGGTTCTTCCACCCGCCACTCCCTAAATTGCAGCCATGAGCGCCAGATCCGTCCCCCCTCCTGAAACCTCCACAAGGCCTGCGGGCTCCCGGCACCCGGAAGGCCCACCGGAAGTGGTGGCGGATGGCGGTGGTGCCGTGAATGCGGGGGAGGCTCCCGAGGATCTGGTGCCCGATCTGGCGGGGGAGGATGGCGCGGCGGTTGAGATGACGCCGGAGGAAGGGGAGCAGGGCGCTTCGCCTCTGGCCTTGGGCCGGGCGGCCATCATTCGCGCCGTGAAGCATGCACCCGCCGGGCCGGGCGTTTACCGGATGCTGGGGCAGGATGATACCGTGCTCTATGTCGGCAAGGCCAAGAGCATCCGCAAGCGCGTCACCAGCTATACCCGCCCGGTGGGGCATACCAACCGCATCGCGCGGATGATTGCGGCCACGGCGCGCATGGAGTTTATCTCCACCCGCACCGAGGCCGAAGCCCTGCTGCTGGAGGCAAACCTCATCAAGCAGCTCAAGCCGCGCTTTAATGTGCTGCTGCGCGATGACAAGTCCTTCCCCTATATCCTCATCACGGCGGATCATGACGCTCCGCAGATTGCCAAGCATCGCGGCGCACGGAACCGGCCGGGGGATTATTATGGCCCTTTCGCCAGCGTGTGGGCGGTTGACCGCACCATCAATGCGCTGGAGCGGGCCTTTCTGCTGCGCTCTTGCTCGGATAGCTATTTCGAAAATCGCTCGCGCCCCTGCCTGCTGTTCCAGATCAAGCGTTGCGCCGGCCCCTGCACGGGGGAGATCGACAAGGCGGATTATGCCGCACTGGTGCGCGAGGCGCGCGCCTTTCTCTCCGGTCGTTCCCGCACCATCAAGGATGAACTGGCGCGGGAAATGGAGGAGGCGGCGGAAGAGCTGGAGTTTGAACGCGCCGCCCGCCTGCGTGATCGCTTGGCGGCGCTGTCAGCCATTCAGGGCGCGCAGGGCATCAATCCCCGCTCGGTGGAAGAGGCCGATGTGTTCGCCTGCTATCAGGAGGGTGGGGCCACCTGCATCGAGGTGTTCTTCTTCCGCACCGGGCAGAACTGGGGTAACCGCGCCTATTATCCGCGCGCCGATCGCTCTCTGGATGAAGCCGAGGTGCTGGGGGCGTTTCTCTCTCAATTTTATGATGACAAGCCGGCACCGCGTCTCATCCTGCTGTCTCATAAAGTGGAAGAGCAGGGGCTGATTGCCGAGGCGCTCTCTGAGAAGGCCGGCTTCAGGGTGGAGATTGCCGCGCCCCAGCGGGGGGAAAAGCGCGATCTCGTCGCCCATGCCGCGCAGAATGCGAAGGAGGCTCTGGGCCGTACCCTGGCGGAAAGCGCAACACAGGCCCGGCTTCTGGAAGGTGTGGCCAAGGCTTTCGGCCTGCCGCATCCGCCCCGGCGCATCGAGGTGTATGACAACTCCCACATCATGGGCACCAATGCGGTGGGCGGCATGATCGTGGCCGGGCCAGAGGGCTTTCGCAAGGCGCAATATCGCAAGTTCAACATCAAGTCCGCAGATATCGTGCCGGGGGATGATTTCGGCATGATGCGCGAGGTGCTTCACCGTCGCTTCGCCCGGCTGCTGAAGGAAGCGCCCCGGCATGGGACGGATGCTGAGACGGAGAATACGCAGCGGGCCGATCAGACGCTTCAGCATGGCTCCGCCATGTCTTCTGCGTTAATGCCATCTGCTTCAGATGAAGCCGGTGTGTCTGAGGATGATGATGCGGCTGATGCGCCGGTGGATCTCAAGGGCGATGGCGGGGCCTCACCCTGGCCGGATCTGGTGTTGATTGATGGCGGCCTTGGCCAGCTCAATGCAGCGCGTCAGGTGCTGGATGAGCTGGGCATTGAGGATGTGCCGTTGGTGGGTATCGCCAAGGGGCTGGATCGAGAGGCTGGGCGCGAGCAGTTTTTTCTGCCGGGGCGCACGCCCTTCCGCATGGAGCCGCGTGATCCTGTGCTCTATTTCATCCAGCGCTTGCGGGATGAAGCGCACCGCTTTGCCATTGGCTCTCATCGGGCGCGCCGGAAGAAGGATATGACCGAGGCGGGCTTGCAGGCCATTCCTGGTGTGGGCCCCACGCGCAAACGTGCGCTGCTGCGCCATTTCGGCACATTGAAAGCCATCGAAAATGCGTCTCTGGCTGATCTGGAGCAGGTGTCTGGCATCAATGCCGCAACCGCAAAGGCCGTTTATGATTATTTTCATGAGCGACCTTCGGGGTGAGAGGGCTCGACCGCATGGGGCCGAGCAGGCATTCTGCGCCTCAGAATCAGTTTCATCCGGGTGCGCCTGCGCGCCCACCGCGTAAAGTTGAGATCATGTCTGACGCCGCGTCGCGCACTTCTCCTCCCTCCGGGCCGGCCAACAGGGGAACGGCCAACAGGGGTCATGCGCTCGCCCTGCCCAATCTGCTCACCTATGCCCGCTGCGTGGCGGTGCCGCTGGTGGCTGGCTGCCTGTTCTGGTCGGATATCCTGCACGGCGGGCTGTGGCTGCGCTGGGTGGCGCTTGGGCTTTATGCCGCGGCCGCCATTACGGATTTCTTTGATGGCTATCTGGCCCGCGCGTGGCAGCAGCAATCCGCCATTGGCCGGATGCTGGACCCGATCGCCGATAAACTTCTGGTCTCCACCTGCCTGCTGATGCTGGCCTCCGACGGTACCATTCGCGGCTGGTCGCTCTGGGCGGCGGTGGTGATCTTGTGCCGCGAGATTCTGGTCTCCGGCCTGCGGGAGTTCCTTGCGGAATTGCGGGTCTCGGTGCCGGTGTCGCGGCTGGCCAAGTGGAAGACCACCTTGCAGCTTGTGGCCGTTGGCGTGCTGATTACCGGGCAGGCGGGGGAGCAGTTGCTGCCGGGGCTCAATCTGGCGGGCATCGTGCTGTTGTGGATCTCCGCTGTGCTGACCCTTTACACGGGCTATGATTATTTCCGCGCCGGGGCGCGTCATCTGGTGGAGGATCAGGGGTGAAGGTGCTCTATTTCGCCTGGCTTCGTGAGCGTGTGGGCTGTGCGGAAGAAGAGGTGTTCCCGCCGGAAGAGGTGGTGAGCGTCGCAGATCTCGCCACCTGGCTGGCCGGGCGGGATGAGGCCCATGCTTACGCCTTTGAAAAGCCGCAGGTGGTGCGCGCCGCCATTGATCGCCACCATGTGAAACCTGACGCGCCCATTGCGGGCGCGCGGGAAATCGCCTTTTTCCCGCCCATGACGGGAGGTTGAGGCATGCAGGACGAGCCGGCGGGCCGTGAGATATTTCAGGTGCGCGTACAGGCGGAGCCTTTCGACCTTGCTGCGGAAAGCGCCCTGCTGAGCACCGGGCGCACGGACGTGGGCGCTGTGGTGACTTTCACCGGCCTGTGCCGGGCGGATCAGGCTGCGGATGGCGCAGCCCTTTCCGCTTTGGTGCTGGAGCATTATCCCGGCATGGCGGAAGAGGAGATTTCGCGTCATCTGGATGAGGCGCGCGGGCGCTGGCCGCTTCAGGGGGCCATCATCGTGCATCGTCATGGGCGCATCACGCCCGGCGAGCCGATTGTTCTGGTGGTCACGGCCTCGGCGCATCGGGCCGCAGCCTTTGAGGCCGCCGAATTTCTGATGGACTGGCTGAAGACCAATGCGCCCTTCTGGAAAAAGGAAGAATGCGCTGCCGGCGCAGGGCAGTGGGTTGAGGCCAGGACCCGTGACGATGTGGCAGCCGCCCGCTGGCAGATACGCTGATCCATAGGGCTGCGTGCCGGATTGCTGTCGGCAAGGGCAGTGGAGCCATTCCAGTTAGATCCCCTGACGCTGCCATGGATTGCAAAAGGGCCGCCCGTGAGGGAGCGGCCCTTTTTATTGTGCAGAGGGAAGGTGTCGTTCAGGTCACCTTGTAAAGCCAGTGCGGCAGATAATAACGGCGGCCGAAGAAGGCCAGCCCCAGTAGCGCCCCGCCGCTCTCGGCCACGGTGTCGCGCAGATTGACGGCGGCGGCTTTGCGGGTTTCCTCCGCATGTACCGTCAGCACGTTCCCGTCCACCAGATGGCACAGGCGGCGTGTGACCAGCGCCGTGCCATGCAGGACGGAGCAGATCACCACGCAATCGAAGTCCTTGCGCAACTGGGTCAGCATCTCCTCGCCCTCGGCCACCGGCAGACGCACGCTGAGCAGGGGAGAGTTCTCGACATCCGCCGCAGACCACAGCCTGTCGACCGGGGTCGGGGTAATGGCGAGGCCGCCGACGGAGCGGACATCAGCCGTCTTGATGGGGTAGGGGCTGGGGGAGCACAGATCCACCATCAGCGTGCGCATCTGGCGTTGCGTGGCAAATTCCTCGGCCAGACGGTGGCTGAACCACACCAGTGCATCATCCGGCGAGGTGGCGATAAAGTGCATCACGCGCAGGGGCTTGTCATCCACCCTGGTGTCCAGCAGCAAGGTGGCGCAGCTGCCAATGGTCTGCTCCACCTTCTGGGTGGGGGCGGTTTCTGCGCCGGCATCCAGCGTCACCAGTGCCGGCAGGCCGAGCATGCGCTCCGCCTCGCGCGGGACAATATAGATGGAGCGCAGAACGGAGGCGATCGTTCCGGCGGCCGCGCCAAACAGCAGGCCGCCAAACAGGCCCGCCAGCAACAGCGGCAGCGTGAGCGAGCGCTTGGTGACGGCGGCGCCGGCCTCTTGCACAAGCCGCACATTGGATTCACGCGTCTGCGCCGCTGTTTCCTCAATCTTGGCGGCGACAGCCCGGCGCTCATATTCGCGGAAACCGTCATTCAGAGAGGTGCGGCGACGTTCCAGCTCGATGAGGCGGGTTTCAGCCGCCCTCAGCACATCCAGCCGTTCCTGTGATGTCTGGAGCTGGCCTTCCAGTTCCTGCTTCTGATTGGCGATGGAATCCAGTTCCACCTGTAGATTGATGATGAGGTTTTCCGTATAGGCCACCGCCGGATTCCTCACGGCGCGGTCCGTATAATAGGCTGTATTGCCGCGGTCCTTGATGCGCTGCTTGATGGTGGCGATCTTCTTGTCGATCTCACGCAGCAGCGGGCTTCCGGGGGCATATTGCGCCGCCAGCCTGTCCCGCTCCATCAGCAGGCGGGAAAGGATGTTGCCGGTTTCATCGCCGCTGAGCGCGTCGGTCTTTTCGGAAAAGTCGAAGACGGATTCCGGTGTGGCCTTGAGCTGGCGCTCTGCCTCGGCAAGCTGGGCTTTCAGCGTGACTTCACGCTCCTCCACCTGCCGCATGCGCTGGACAATGGCATCGAGCTGGTTGGAGGCCAGGATGGAGTCCTGATTGAAATCAATCACGCTGACCTTGTCCTTCAGCGCCTCGATCTCCTTGTCCACCGTGCCCAGATCACGCCTGAAGCGCTCGACCTCAAGCTGGAGAATCTGCGATGTGGGGTTTTCAAACACCCGCTTGCGCATGGAAAGATAGTTCTGCACCAGCGCATTGGTCGTTTTGATGGCGATGTCGCGGTCGGGGCTGGTAAAGCTGACCTCCAGCACGTTCGAACCGGAGAGAACACCGGCCCGCAAGCGCTTGCGGAAGCGGGCGATATCCTTGTCCATCCTGTCTTCGTCATCCCGGCTGAAAAAGGCCATGACGGAAGAGAGCGGGCTGGGTGGAAACAGTCTGTTGATGCCGACCTGTTCAATGGTGGCGCGGATGACATCCGCGCTTTCCAGCATCTGCACTTCGGATTCAACCTGCTTCAGCCCTTCCACCGAAAGCACGGCGGGGCCGCTGTCGGTCACATCCTGTGAGGTGGAGGTCTCGCGGTTGACGATGACCAGCATAAGGCTGTTGGCCGTATATTCCGTTTTGACGGCCAGCGCTGCGATCACGCCAATGATGAGGGGCAGAAGCGCCGCAAGCAGTACGATGCGCAGGTGATAGAATGTAAAAATCAGAAAGTCGCGCAGGGTGAAGCTGGGCAGCCCGCCTTCCGGCATGGGGGCGGGCGGTGCCGCATCATTCATCTGGCCTGCCATATGTGGCGTCGACATGCGTTTCCCCGCGCCCCTTCCTTAGAGCCATATGCATTGCGCCGTTATCGGGCCTGTGCATGTCCGGCAATCGTGCCATTCATGCTCACGGCGAAGACGCAGCGCCGTTCAGGCCCGCATAAGGCTCATCCATGGCCGAATCCGGTCCATTTCCAGTCACTGCACGCCAAGATCGCTGATTTTGCCTTACCCTACCGTTAATTGGAGGTTTCTTCTCCACGGCTGGCATCAGTAGGCGCGGGGCATGAGGCGCAGGACAACAAGCGTTGTGCCGATTGCGCCCTGTGCGATGAAGATGGTGGTGGCGAGCGCCGCGCCGGTCATTCCGAAAGCGGGGATCAAAATGGCGCACAGAATGAAGCAGGTCACCAGCTGGGCGGCGCTGAGCCAGCGCAGAATGTGGCCCTTGCCTGTCATGGCCAGCATCACATCCTGACAGGGCAACAGGCAGTTGATGAGCTGCCCGACGGCCATGATGACAAGGGCCGTGGCTGCAATCTCAAAGCCGGGGCCAATCAGATGGAGCAGCCATGTCGGCACCGCCATCATGACGAGGATGGCGGGCACGCCAAACAGGGCGATGGCCAGGCGGGCCTTGCGGTTCTGTGCGCGCAATTCATCCCAACTGCCCCGGCGATGGGCTGCGGCGAAGGAAGGCGCGGCAATAGTGGAAATGGCGATGATGACCACCCAGATCAGAACCGTAATGCGCGAGGCCACCGAGAAAGCGCCCATCACCTCAGCGGTGGCGTAAACGGCCAGCACAAGAAAGGGGATGGAATTGAGCAGGGACTGGGACATTTCCACAATGGCCAGAGGCCAGGCCGTGCGCCACAGGGCGGGCAGTTTCTCTGTGGAGACATGCCCGGTTTGCACCACGCGGAAGCGACGGCGCTCGGGCAGCAGCAGCACTGCACCCAGCACCGCGCCCACCAGATTGGCGAAGGCGAAGGCGTAGAGAATGCCATCCAGAGAATGAATGCCGACGGCCAGAGCAGCAAGTGTCAGCACCGGCCAAACGCCATTTTGCACGAACTGTCCGGCCACGCCCCTGCCAAAGCCGGTGAGGGCGTGCGCCACGAAGATGCACAGGGTTTGCGGCAAGATGGATGCCGCAGCGATCATCAGCGGATGCACCAGCGCATGTTCGTTGAAGACATGATCCGCCAGCTGCCGGGCGAAAAGCAGGGTCAGCAGGCTGACGAGAATGCCGCCGGCGAGGGTCCACAAGGTGCCTGTCAGCAGGGCGCGGCGCGCCTCCGGCCCGTTTCCGGTGGCCAGTTCCGCTGCAATATGGCGCATCACCGCCTTTTCAAAGCCGCCGCGCGCCAGCGTCGCGCCCAGCCCGACCCAAGTGTTGCACAGGAAGAACAGGCCTGCCTCGAAAACGCCCAGCACCCGTGCGGTGAGCATGTACAGCCCCAGCTTGCCCACCAGCTCTATGCCGCGCACAATCATGGCGGCACCAAAAGCCCAGTGGTTGCGGATAAGGCTCGCGAGGGACGGGATTTTTCGCGTCATGCTGCTCTGGATGGCGGTGAGGTCACGGCTCGGCCAGAAGGTGAGGGGCACGAGCCTTGAAACTTCGGGAGGGGACGGGTGGCCCGGCGGATGCGGGCTGGAGGGATGGCGTTCCGTGGGCCTCCATGGCACGACCATGGCTGCCATTGCATCATGACGGAGTATGGAGCATCGGGCGGGGCTTGTCTTCCCCCCTTGGGCGGAATGTGCCACAGATGCTCGTGAAATAAGGGGTTGATGAGGCTGGTCGTGAAATTTCAGCGCATTGGCGTGTGGGCGGCATGTGTGGCGGCATGTCTGCTGTGGAATGAAGCCGGATATGCCCAGATTGAAACGCTGGATCAGACCCTTGTGGAAGATCCGCGCAACCCGCCGGCGCATCGCAAATATGTGCGTGTTGATCCGCATCAGGAGGCGATCAACTATTTGCTGAAGATTCTCCCCACAGGCTGGTGGGCGCGGGAGGCGGATTACAAGGCGGGCCACAGCATCACACTGGAAGTGCATCTGCCAGATGGCTGGCGGGGTAATCCGACAACAGGCGTCATGCGTTTCTGCCCGCCGCCCAAGCACAAATTGTGGCGCTATTTCAAGCAAATGGATTTGCGGCCGGTTCTGGATGACAGACGGCGTACATCTTATGTGTGCTACGCTTCCTGAAGGTGTTGCTGCTCACATGCCCAAGGCTCGTCAGCGGATGATGTCTTCATCCGCTGCGCGATAATGCATGGCTTCAGCCTGCTGGACCGGACGGTTGGCCGCGCGATCAAAACCCAGAACCGACATGACGGCGATAAGGGCGAAGAAGATCAGTGTGCTGCCTGTGCTGAATGTGATGAGCGTCCCCGCGAAAAGCTGGAAGCTTTCTTCAGGAAATTGCGTGCCGACAAACAGAAGGCTCAGCACCACAGCCGCAAAAAGGGCAAAACGACGAAGAGCCATGGTGCCCTCCACAAGAAGATGAACAGATATTAACTTCCAGTTTATCATTTGAGCGGGATCAATGAAAGTGAGTCGGGTGCGTGGCCGCATGGAAATGGGTGTTGCATGGCTGGCTTTTCGCGTAAGAGGCTGTCTGCGCCTGTTCTCAGTGTGGCGTCTGAATGCGCTGGCCTGCCTGCGCTGAGCGCCGCAACCCTGCGAGGATCATTCGATGTCCGCCACTGCCCCCACCACACTCACGCTGCGTCGCCCGGATGACTGGCATCTGCATTTGCGTGACGGCAATATGCTCAAGGCCGTGGCGGGCGAGACAGCGCGGGATTTCGCGCGCGCCATCGTGATGCCCAATCTGGTGCCGCCGGTGGTGCGTGGAGAGCAGGCCGCAGCCTATGCCGCGCGTATTCGCGCCGCCCTGCCGGAAGGGGCGGCCTTCACCCCGCTGATGACCCTTTATCTCACCGAAGAGACCGATCCGGCCGATCTGCGTGCTGCGGCGGAAGCCAATATTGTGCAGGCGGTGAAGCTCTATCCGGCTGGCGCAACCACCAATTCCGCCTCTGGTGTGCGGGATTTCGCCAAGGTGCGCAAGGTGCTGGAAACCATGGCTGAAATTGGCCTGCCTTTGTGCGTGCATGGGGAGGTGACGGACCCGGAGGTGGATATTTTCGACCGCGAGGCCGTCTTCATCGACACCATTCTGGACCCGCTGCGCCGGGATCTGCCGGAACTGAAGGTGGTGCTGGAGCACATTACCACCCGTGATGCGGTGGAATATGTGCGCGCGGGCGATGACAATCTGGGCGCCACCATCACGGTGCAGCATCTCATCATCAACCGGAACCATATTCTGGTTGGGGGTATCAAGCCGCATTATTATTGCCTGCCGGTGGCCAAGCGTGAAGAACACCGGGTGGCGGTGCGCGCGGCTGCGGTTTCCGGCGAGAAACGCTTCTTCTTCGGTTCCGACAGTGCTCCGCATCTGGACCCGGCCAAGGAAAGCGCCTGCGGTTGCGCGGGTTGCTTCTCCTCCACCATCGCCCTTGCTGCCGTGACGGAAGTATTCGAGCAGGATGGTGCGCTGGACAGGCTGGAAGCCTTCATGTCCCTCAATGGCCCGGCCTTTTATGGCCTGCCGGCGAATGAGGAGCGCATCACCCTGGTGAAGGGCGAGGCGCAGGCGCATCCGGGCAAGATCGCCACGCCGGATGGTATGCTGACCATTTTCGACCCCGGCTTCCCGCTGCATTGGCGCGTGGAAGGCTGAAATCCGGCCCGCCGGTTCAAGAGGCGAAGACGTGAAGAGGGCGGCCCGCAAACGCCGCCCTTTTTGTTGCGCCCGCCAGCTTCAGGCGGTTGCAGATTGTATCAGGCCTTGCGCACCCAGCGGCCACTTTCTTCCTGCTGCCAGTAGGTCAGCTCATGATTGTGGGTCTTGGCCTCTTCGCGGGCTTCGCGCCAGCGTTGGCGGGCGGCCTGCACCTGCTCCTCATCATGCCCGTTGAACAGATGCACCACGCGCACATAAGAGCTTGAATCATCCAGCGCCACGGCATCCACCAGAAAGCGCACCTGTGCGCCATTGGGATTGTCTTGCGTGGTGGTCAGCAGCACGGGCTGGCGCTCGGGCTGGGGCTGGGCATTCGTGCCATGGGGCAGGAAGGAGCCTTCATTATAGGTCCACAGATGGGAATCCAGCGCATCGCGGCGTTCTTCAGAACCGCACTGCACCACGCAGCGCCAGCCGCGTTCCAGAGATTTCTCCAGCAAGGTGGGCAGTACCGCTTCCAGCGGGCGACGCTCCAGATGATAGAAGAGAATCTCGCTCATGCTCACTCGATCTGGGGACGGGGGCCTCCGGTATCAGCACGCCTTATACAGCATCAGGCCCTGAAGGCGATGGGCCGGGCGCAGTTACGGCAGAAAGAGCCTGTGCTCGCAACTGGCAGCTTGTGGCCCAGTGCAGCAAGGCTTCCTCTGCGCCATGGGTGACCCACAGCTCCTCGCATTGCGTGGCGCGGATGGCATGGGTAAGGCCGGCCCAGTCCGCATGGTCTGAAATGATGAGCGGCAGCCCGGTGCCCGGCTGGCGGGCCCGCACCCGCATCCAGCCAGAGGCATGGCATAGTACAGGTTCTGCAAAGCGCCGCAGCCACTGGTCCGTCATGGACATGGGCGGCGCCATCACGATGCGTCCGGCAAAGCCATTCGGGGCCTCTTCCGGCAGCGGGGCGACAGGGCCGAGATCCAGCCCCTGTGCGGCATAGTAGGCGGTGGTGCGTTCCAGCGCGCCGTGCAGCAGCAGGGGGCGGGCGGGGTCATCCTGCCCGGCCTGCCGCAGCAGCGCCATCATGCGCTGGGCCTTTCCGAGCGAATAGGCCCCGATAATATGGGTGCGTTCGGGAAACATCTGCACCGCATGCAGCAACCGCCCCACCTCCCGCACCGGGTCTGGGTGGTGAAATACCGGCAGGCCAAATGTGGCCTCGGAGATGAAAACGTGGCAGCGCACCGGCTCGAAGAGGGGGCAGGTCGGGTCCGGCACATCCTTGAAATCACCGGAGACGACCATCACCATGCCGCGCCATTCCAGCCGCACCTGAGCCGAGCCCAGCACATGGCCCGCCGGATGCAGGCTGATGCGTACACCGTTGAGAGATGTGCTCTGCCCGAAGGCGAGCGCCTCACTGCTGCCGGCAAACCGCGCGCCAAGGCGAATAGCCATGAGGTCCAGCGTTTCACGGGTGGCCAGCACATGCGCATGGCCCTTGCGGGCATGGTCTGAATGGCCATGGGTGATGATGGCGCGCGGCACCACCCGTACCGGGTCGATATAGAAATCACCCACCGGGCAATAAAGCCCCTTCGGTGTGGGGTGCAGCAGGTCTTCAGGGCGCAAGGGCATCAGGGCAAGGGAGCATCAGGGCAAAGGGTATCAGGGCCGTGTTGAACAGTCCTGATATGGGAACTGCCCCGGCACGATGCGAGGGTTCAGCCCAAGGGAAGGTGGAAGGGCGTGCCTTCATAGGCATCCGCGCCCCGGCCAATGGCGTTTATGGCCTTCACCATGCGGCCCTCCCGTTGCAGCAATGTATCCGCCAGGGCCACGATGCGCGGGTTGGGCGTTGCAGAGGGAGAGGCCCGCCGAAGCCACAGGGCAAGCTCCATCTCATCGGCATCCGGCCTCAGCGCGCATTGTGCCGCATAGGCGGCCGCCGTAGACCGGGAAATGCCCGCGAAGCAATGGATCAGCAGAGGTGTTTGGCGCGGCCAGGCGTGCGTGAAATCAAACAGTGCCTGCACATGCGCCAGACCGGGCACAACCAGCCCCTCTGTTTCCTCTGCGATATCATTGAAGTTCAAGGTGAGGTGGTTTTCAGGATCAATCCGGGGAGGGCGGATCACCTCCATATTGTGATTGATGAGGCTGATGACATGGCGCGCGCCGCTTGCCTCTATTGTTTCATGCAGGCGGGCGAGAGAGCAGACATGGATCATGGCTGAAGCGCCTCGAAGCGTTGCAGAAAGCGGGTTTTCGCTGTTTGCGCGGTCCATGGTTCAAGATAGTCGCGCTCATCGGCCGGGTCGAGATGGGGCGGGCGACCGAAAATGGTTTTGGCTTCCGCGGGGGAGAAGCCTGCCAGATGAATGGCCTCGAAATAGGCCGAGGCCCGATCGGCGGCCTTGATGGTCCGCTCCAGCGTGGCGGGCCAGTGCGCGGGCAGAGAAAAGCGCATGGAAATGGCGGCCAGAAGCCGGGCTTCCACACCCTTGTAATCATCGCCCAGCACGGCCTTGAAGGGGGAGATCATGTCGCCGATGACATATTCGGGTGCATCATGCAGCAGGGCGCAGAGCAGCCAGCTGCGTTCGGTTTCCGGATGCGCCCGGCGCACCAGAAATTCTGTCAGGAGGGAATGCTGGGCGACGGAATAGATGTTGTCGCCATGGGTCTGCCCGTTCCAGCGGGCCACGCGGGCCAGCCCGTGGGCGATATCCTCGATCTCGACATCCAGCGGGGAGGGGTCCAGCAGATCCAGCCGACGGCCGGAAAGCATGCGTTGCCAGGCACGCGGTGGCTTGCGCGATGCGGATTTGCGGACGGGGCCCGACTTGGTGGTGGTTCTGGATGTTCCGGCTTTTGCGGGTGCGGCTGTCACGAATCGCATGCTCCCTGTGTGAGGGGAAGTTAGGCTCTCATGCCGATGCGACAAGGGCGGTGTTTTCCGCATGGGGACGGCTTGTGGATGATGGGCTGGATGAGCTCCATAACGGGACGGAAGCATCGCGATGAGAGGAACATGATGAGACAGGGGGCGGAAAATCCTTCTGCTGGCGGTGGTGTTCGCCCGGTTGTTGCGGCCAGTATCGCGGTGTTTCGGGGCCCGCATGTGCTTCTGGTGCGGCGGGGTTCCGCATCAGGGTGTGACAATGCGGGGCTGTGGAGCCTGCCGGGCGGCAAGGTTGAGCCGGGTGAAACCGTGGCGGATGCAGCCCTGCGCGAATTGCATGAAGAGGTGGGGGTCGAGGCTGAAATCACCGGCCTGGCGGCCGTTCGGAATGTTATCTTGAGGGATGCATCCGGCCGTTTGACGGCGCATTATGTGGTGGTAGCCCATGCCGCCCAGTGGCGCAGGGGCACGCCGCAATGCTCCGGGGAGGCGCAGGAGGTTGGCTGGTTTCTGCCGCAGGAGATTTCCGCCCTGCCAGCGACAGAAGGGCTGGCGGAGGTGGTGGTCGCCGCCTGTTGTCACGCTCAGGCTCCCGAGCCGGGGCGTCTGGACAGAAGAGGTGCTGCCATGGCGCTTGACCCTTCCGCTGAGGGCGCGCACCACAACCCATATGACAGAACCAAGCTGTGAGACAGACAAGCGCATGTGGCATGGCCTGATGTCCCGAAGCTTTCGCGCCCTGTGGTGCGCATTGCGCCACGGCTTGGCCATTTGTGTACTGGGCGGGGCCCTGCTCGCCGGGCTTCAGGGGAGTGCCCCGGCCATGGCCGAAACCGCACCGGTGCCAGATGCCTCGAAGGGGGGCGCGCCGCCTTATGATGATGAACTCCGCCGGCTCGCGGAAATTCTGGGTGGTCTGCACTATCTGCGCCCGCTGTGTGGCGCGAAGGGGGAAGATCAGCGCTGGCGCGACGAGATGACAGCTCTGCTGGAGGCGGAGCAGCCTCCGGCCCATCGCCGGGGGCAATTGATTGCCAGCTTCAACCGGGGTTATGCCGGTTTTGCAGATGTTTACCGCAGTTGCACCCCTTCCGCCCGGCTGGCCGTGCAGCGCCATTTGAAGGAGGGCGCTCACCTCGCTCACGAGGTTGTGGTGCGTTATGGCGGAAACTAGAAGTGGTTCTGTCTGTACGGCCATTAACCCTTTGGTAAGAACTGACGCGAAGAGCGTGGATGAACGTGCTACTGAGATCCTGCGTCGACGCTGTAGCGTGTCCGGAGGCCAAACGTGTCAACATTGCCCATTTCCGCCATTGACCTTCCCGATATCGCCGATATGGCAGCCGACGAACGTCTCGTCGCGCTGACCTATCTGAACGATGCCTGGGTGGAGGCCGTGCGCGACGGGCTGGAAGAGGATTGCCTGGTTCAGGCTGCCCTGTTCACGGCGCTGCGCAGCCTCGTGGCCACCTATGGCGAAGAGCCCAGCGCCGATTATGTCTCCCGCCTTGTGGAGCGCGTGCGTGCGGGGGATTACACCCTGATTGGCCAGCGCCACTGAAGCTGCGCCACTGAAGGCGTAGTCCGCGCATTGGCCATCGCCACCGGCCAGCCCTGAAAAGGGTGCGTGTCGGGGATGCGCTCAGTACTGAAAAATGCAGGGTGGGCCTCACTGCGGTGGAGGCCCTTTCTGCGTTTGCGGTGCATCTGTATCAGCGGCGAGAGAAGGGCGGAAGCGCAAGCCCCTTTTGCCCCAGAGGCTCTTTTGCCTCAAGAGGCACCTTGCGCTCAGCGCCCTTCGCGCACCCATGTCGCCGCCAGAAGGCCCAGTACGATGAGAAGGCCGGATAGCCCAGCAAAAAGAGGCATGAGGCTGATGCCCCGCACTACGGACACATCCCGTGTGGACAGGCCCATCCATTCCGAGCCGGCCATGCGGCTGGCGGAGGACATCTGAACCAGCCGCGGCAATACGCCGTCGCGTTCCGCCAGCCGCCACACTCCGCCGCCGGTTGCTTCCACAAGAGGCGCCACCACTTGCGTGGTGCTGGTAACTTCGGCGAATTCCTTCGGGTTCAGCGGGCCGATATTGGCCAGAGCGGTCAAGTCGCCATTCTGCGCCCGCCACAGGCCGGGCAGATCTGCCGGGGTGGTGGCGCGCCACAGGCCGGGGCTGGCCTCCTTCAGTTCCAGCGTGCGGGTTTTACCCGTGGGGGTGGTGATCTGCGCGGGCGGTGCGCTGTCTTCCATGGTTTGGCGCTCCACCACCAGATCCGGGCCGGACATGGTGAGCTTCAGGCGCTCTTCTTCCAGATCCGGTTCCTTCATCAGCCAGTGCGAGAGGCGGCGCAGCAGTTCCACATGCGGCCCGCCCCCTTCATACCCACGGGCCCAGAGCCAGATCTGATCGGTGAGGATCTGCCCCACACGGCCTTCACCAACATGATCCACCAGCAGTACGGATTTCTCGCCGGGGGCCGCCATGAGGGATGTGCCGGAGCGCGGTTGAGTGTCAATCACCCGGAAGAAACGGCTCCACCGGGGGGGCTCGCTGGTGCTGCCGGGCAGATCCCGCGTGACGGGGTGGCGTTTGCCGGCACGGGTGAGCCGGGCATGGAAGGGCTCTTCCGTCACCGCGCCGGAAGGCACGGCCGGCAGAACCTCTTCCAGCGGGGAATAATAGAGCGAGCCATAATCGGCATAATCCTGCCCGGAGGCCACCAGCAACGCCCCACCACCCTGCACATAGCGGGCGATATTGTCGAAATAGGCCAGAGGCAGAATGCCCATCTGCGCATATCGATCAAAGATGATGAGGTCGAAATCATTGATCTTGGTCTGGAACAGTTCGCGTGTGGGAAAGGCGATCAGCGACAGCTCATTCAGCGGCGTGGCGTCCTGCTTCTCCGGCGGCCGCAGAATGGTGAAGTGCACCAGATCCACATTCGCATCGCTTTTCAGCAGGTTGCGCCATGTGCGTTCGCTGGCCGTGGGCTCGCCGGAAACCAGAAGCACCTTCAGCTTGTCCCGCACGCCATCAATGGAAAGCGCGGTGCGGTTGTTCACCTCGGTCAGCTCACCGGGGACAGGAGGAACTTCCAGCTCCACAATGTTCGGGCCGGCATGGGTGATCTCGACCCGCACGGTAGCAGTTTCGCCCGCCGTCACGGTGCGGCGCGCCACCACCTCGCCATCACGGCGAATGGTGACAGGCACGCGCGCGCCGGGTGGCAGGCCCTCATCCAGCACTTTGTAGGTGATGGCTTGCTCCTGCCCCACAATGCCGAAGCGGGGTGTCTTTTCCAGCGTGATGCGCCGGTCCTTTTCGTCCTTCTGCCCGGTGATGAGGGCGTGGATAGGAGCGCTGAAACCCAGATCCTCCACCCGCGCGGGCACATCATGCACCCGCCCGTCCGTGATGAGAATGGCCCCGGCCAGCCGCTCGGGCGGCACATCGGAAAGGCCGGTGCCGAGGGCAGAGAACAGCCTTGTGCCATCTGCCGCGCCGCTGCGCCCATCCACGGTGAAATGGCGTACCTCCACGCCGGGCAGGGCGGCAAGGGCGCTGTCCAGCGCCTTGCGCGCCGCATCCGTCTGGGCGCGGCGGTCGCCGAAGGTCTGGCTCGGGCTGTCATCCACTACCACGGCGACGACGGAGCTGAGCGGTTCGCGCTTTTCCTCGGTCAGCGAGGGGTTGGCCAGCGCCAGAAGCCCGGCGGCCATGGCCAGTGCCCGCAGGCCCGCCCCGCGTGTGCGCCGCACCAGCAGCAGGCCGGCCAGCAACACCGCCAGCAAGGCCAGTGCGCCCAGCACCTCCCATGGCACGAAGGGAAAGAAGGACAGGCCGTAATTCATTGCCCCAGCCTCTTCAGCAGCGAAGGCACATGGACCTGATCTGCCTTGTAGTTTCCTGTCAGCACATACATCGCCATGTTGGCGCCGGCACGAAAGGCCATCTCCCGCTGGCGCGGTGCGCCCGGTGTGAGGGGCAGAAGCGGCACGCCATCCTCACCTACCGCCCATGCTCCGGCCAGATCATTCGAGGTGATGATGATGGGCGAAACCCCATCACCCGCCCGCGCGGGACGATCCTCGGCCTCTTCCAGCGTTTCCGGCAGGGCTTCCACCCATGTGGTGCCGCCGGTGAAACGGCCGGGAAAATCCCGCAGCAGATAGAAGGCTTTTGTCAGTACATGGTCGCGCGGAATGGGGGTGAGGGCGGGAATGTCGAGGCTGGAGAGAATCTCGCGCAGCCGGGCACGCGCCGGTGTGAGTGGCATGCCTGGCTGGTCTGCCCCCTCAATGGCGTCGCGCGTGTCAAACACGACTGTGCCGCCCTGTTTCATATAGGCATCCAGCCGCGCCAGAGCCTGTGGAGAGGGCGGGGGTGCATCCGGTGAAATGGGCCAGTAGATGAGCGGGAAGAAAGCCAGTTCATCGCGCTCCAGATCCACACCCATGCTGTCACCGGGCATGATGGCGGTGCGCTGGCGCAAAAAGCTGCCCAAGGCATCAAGGCCCTGACGCGAAATGTCATCCACCGCCGCATCCCCCGTGCGCACATAGGCGAAACGGGTCTGGCTGGTGGCCTGCGTGGCGAAGGCATTGGCTTCGGTGGCGGGTTTTGTCGAGGTGGTATCTGTCGCCGGCAGTTGCTGCGCATGCGCCGGAGCTGCGGGCCACAGCGTGGCGTTGCCTGCCACCAGAAGGCCGGCCAAAAACAAGGCCGCGACATTGCGCCCGCCTCGCCGGGAGAGACCACCGGTGAGCCACAATACGGCCAGAGAATCCAGCAGCACCAGCAGCATGATGGCCAGAAGAACTGGCCCGCGCAGATCCTGTGGCGTCCCGCTTTCAACCGCCTCAACCCTTGCGCCGAGAGCTGTGAAATCCAGCAGAACAGGCTGCGCATCCGGGCCCAGCGTGTTCACCGCCACCAGAGATTCCGGCGGCCCATAGAAGCCGGGCGGATGGTGGGCGCTGGCCTCGCCGCGAAAATCTGCCGGAATGGCGCGCGCCAGAGGGCCGGGCGTGGTGAAAGCGCCGAAACCATCCAGCACCTGCCGGGGGGCAAGGGGCGGGGCGGCCGGTGCATTCTGGGTATTCTGCGCGGCGTCAGGGCTTTCCGGGGGGGCTGCGGGCGGCGTATCCGCCAGCGTGATGATCTTGCGCAGCATGTCTACAAATGTGCCGGAAAGCGGCAGGCTGGACCAAGAGGCATCTGCGGTGACATGAAACAGCACCAGCGCGCCCTTGCCGATGCGTCGCCCGGTGACAAGCGGCGTGCCATCGGCCAGCGTGGCCCATGTGCGCTCACGCAATGTGCCATCCGGCTCGGCCAGAACCTGCCGGCGCACGGTGACGTCACCCGGCACGTGAAGCTCATGGAAGGGGCCTTCCGCCGGCAGGGCTCCCAGCTTCTGCGGTTCTTCCCAGGAGAGGGAGCCGCCCAGAACACGCCCGCCATGGCGCAGGCGCACCGGCAGAAGGTCATCACGCGTATTGGCCAGCCGCGGGCCGGAAAAGCGCACCAGAACGCCACCCTGTTCCACGAAATGCTGAAGCCGCGCCCGCGTGGCTTCAGGAATGGTGCCGACATCGGTGAGGATCAGAATGGGCAGGCGCTCATCCAGAAAGCGGTTGATATTATCCGTCGCCGAACCGGTCTCAGCCACGCGCAGGTCTGCATAGGGGGCAAGGGCGCGGGTAATGTAATAGGTGGGCGCAAGCAGAGGCTGGCCTCTGTCCGTGCTGGTGCCAGAAATGACGCCCACCGTGCGTCGCCGTGCGTTCCTGTCCAGCAACTGCACCGCGCCGGCAGAGCGTTCGCCGGCAATCTCCAGCCGGGTGATGTCGTTGCGCATCTCAACCGGCAGGGTGAAACGGGCTTCGGTCCCTGTCACGCCTTCCCCCAGCGAGAAGGGGGCCTCTCCCAGAAGGAGGCCGCGCCGGTCTTTCGCTTCCACCTTGCCGTTGCGGGGCAGGGAGGCCGCGCCGAGCGGACGCAGAACCTTCACCGTCAGCGCATCCGTCGCATTATGAGGGGCGGCCAGCGCCAGAGGTGTGGGCAGCCCGCCGCTGATGACCTGAGCGCGCTCATCTTTCAGCACGGCGAGGGCGCTGGAAGGTGTGGCGTCCGTCGCGGCATCCACGCCATCGGAGAGGAAGACGAGGCTGGCCTCAGGCGTTGCGGCCAGAATATCCGCGGCGCGGGTCAGTGCCTCCTGCCGGGGCGGGGCATAGGGCAGGGGGGCGAGCGAGCGCAGCCTGTCGCGCGTGGCGGCAGGGGTCAGCAGGGTCGTGTCACGCGGCACATCGCCGGTGGGCAGAAGGGCGATGCCGCGCCCCTGTTGCTCGGCGGAATCAACAAGCGCATGGGCGGCGGACATGCGGGCCTGCCATTGGGCGGCGGCGGCCCAGCCTTGATCCACCACCAGCACCAGCGGGCCGGAGGCTTTCGTGCCGGCTGGTGGCGGGTTCCAGATGGGGCCGGCGGCCGCCAGAACCAGCAGCGCTGCCAGGAGCAGGCGCAGGGCGGTGAGCCACCAGGGTGAACGGGAGGAGGTTTCCTCGCGCGGAGATAGGCCAAACAGCAGACGCGTGGGCGGAAAGCTGATATCGCGCGGGCGCGGTGGCACCACGCGCAGCAGCACCCACAGGGCCGGCAGCAGCAGCAGGGCGGCCAGCAGCGCCGGGGTGGTGAAACCAAGGGGCAAGGCGGAAAGAGGCAGGCCGAACATCAGGCGCGGCCCTCCTTCACATGGCTTGCGGCCCCGCCGGGTTGCCCCAGACGGGCATAGAGGGCCAGCAGCACTTCACTCGCGGGCCGGTCTGTCCGGTGAATCAGGAAGCTCCACCCTGCGCGCATGGCTGCCCGGCGCAGGGTTTCACGGTGCTCTTCCAGCTTGAGCTGATAGGTCTCGCGCCAGCTTTCGGCACGACCCACCACAATGTCCCCCCCGCCTTCCGGCTCATGAAAGGTAATGCGGCCGGAGAAGGGGAAGCTCTCCTCGGCCGGGTCCACCACCTGCACCACATGGCCGCGCGCGCCAGAGGCGGCAAAATGGCGGATGCGGGAAAGGGTTTCTTCCGCCGGGTTCCAGAAATCGCCCAGCAGCACCATTTCTGCGCGCGGGCCGGGGGCAAAGGCGGGCGGCAGGCTATCCTGACCCCGGCCCTTTTGCAGATTCAGCAGCAGTGCCCGCGCCATGCGTTGCATGATGTGATGGCTGGCGGTGGGGGCCATCTGTTCCGGCAAGCCCACCCGTTCGCCGGCCTTCACCATCAGTTCGGCAAGGGCGAGCGCCAGCAGCAGGGCGCGTTCCGCCTTGGGGGCATGACCACGCGAGGCATAGTCCATGGAGGTGGACAGATCCGGCCAGAGCCACACCGTATGGGCGGCCTCCCATTCACGCTCGCGCACATAGAGATGATCGTCCCGCGCGGACCGTCGCCAGTCCACACGCGCGGCCGGTTCGCCATCCAGAAAATGGCGATACTGCCAGAAGGTCTCGCCCGTGCCCGCGCGTCGGCGGCCATGCAGGCCATGCTGCACGCTGGCGGCAATGCGCCCGGCCTCCATCATCAGGCGCGGCATGGCGGCGGCCAGATGCTGGGCGCGTTCGGAAGCTGTGCGCAGGCTGTTGGCGTGGCGGCTGGCTGCCTCCTGAAAATCCGGGGGCTGCGTGGCGTCTGGCGGTGTGGGCTGTGCGGCCAAATCCGGCGTGCTCTCTTCTCAGGGTCTCAGGCGTTGCTTCAGCCCAGCCGGGCGGCGAGGCGGTGGATGATGGTATTGACGTTTCCACCCTCCGCACGGGCCGCGAAGGACAGCGCCATACGGTGCTTCAGCACCGGGGCGGCGAGCGCGATCACATCATCCACGGAGGGTGCGAAACGCCCGTCCAGCAGGGCGCGGGCGCGCACCGCCAGCATCAGCGCCTGGCTGGCGCGCGGGCCGGGGCCCCAGGCGATCAGTTTTTGTTCGGGGTTTTCTTCGCCGGGGCGGGCCGAGCGTACAAGGGTGAGAATGGCCTCCACCACCGATTCACCCACCGGCATGCGGCGCACGAATTGCTGAATCTCCATCAACCCGTTCACATCCAGCGCCGGTTCGGCCTTGCGTTCCTGCGCTCCGGTGGTGGCGAACAGGATGCGCTTTTCAGCTGCCCTGTCGGGATAATCCACGTCGATCTGCATCATGAAACGATCAAGCTGAGCTTCCGGCAGGGGGTAGGTGCCTTCCTGCTCCAGCGGGTTCTGTGTGGCCAGCACATGGAAGGGGCGCGGCAGATCATGGCGCACACCGGCCACCGTGACGTGATATTCCTGCATGGATTGCAGCAGGGCGGACTGGGTGCGCGGCGAGGCGCGGTTGATTTCATCGGCCATGAGCAGGCGGGTGAAGACCGGGCCCTGAATGAAGCGGAAATGGCGGCGGCCATCCTCGCCTTCCTCCAGCACCTCAGAGCCCAGAATGTCGGATGGCATCAGGTCCGGCGTGAACTGCACGCGCCGGCTGTCCAGCCCCAGCACGGTGCCCAGCGTTTCCACCAGCTTGGTCTTGGCCAGGCCCGGCACGCCCACCAGCAGCGCATGGCCGCCGGAAAGAAGGGTGACAAGCGCCTGTTCCACAACATCATCCTGCCCGAAGATGATCTCGCCAATGGCCGCATGGGCCTTCTGCATGGCATCCGTGGCGGCCTGTGCATCGCGGATCAGCTTCTGATCGGTGTCATGAGTCTCGCCGGCAGGCACCATCAGGCCTTCTCCTTGCTGTAATCTGTATCATGGCCGGGGCCATGGGGCGGAATGGGCAGGCTCGTCGCCAAAAGCGGCAATATCACGCCCTGTTCGTTCCCGCGCCGGTTTTCTCTCTTCAGATAAGGCCGTTGGCCTCGCCCCGGCCACCAAGAATGCGTACGATGGTGTTGAAGACAAGTTGATGCCGCCTGTCTGGTTGCACAATGGCGCGCCAGCAGGCCCTTCATGTGGATGGTTGGTTTCATGGTTGCTGTATCTGGCGAAGAACACACGACAGAACAAACCGAAGCGGCGCCTTCGCGCCTTGATGCGCTGATGGCGGCGGTGCAGGCGGCGGGTACGCGCGGCCCGGCTCCGGTTCATCTGTGGAATCCGCCGGATTGCGGTGAGATGGATTTGCGGATCGCGGCCGATGGCCGCTGGTACTATATGGGCAGCCCCATTGGTCGTCAGGCGCTGGTGCGTCTGTTCGCCTCCGTTCTGGCGCGTGAGGGTGAGCGATATGTGCTCAAGACGCCGGTGGAGAAAATCGGGATTCAGGTGGAGGATGCCCCGTTTCTGGCCGTTGAGCTGGCGGTGGAGGAGGGGGCGGAGGGGCCTGTACTGGTGTTCCGCACCAATCTGGACGATGTGGTGCGCTGCGGGCCGGAAAACCCGATGCGCTTTGCGCCCGGCGGCGCGCCGGGTGAGTTTCGTCCCTATGTGCTGGTGCGTAACGGGCTGGAAGCCCGGCTGACCCGCGCCACGGCTTTCGATCTCGTCGCCCGTGGTGAGGTGCGCGATGTGGAGGGCGTCGGCATGTTCGGCGTTGCCTCCGGCAGCCTGTTCTTCCCCATCATGCCGGCGGCGGAGTTGGACCGGCTGACCGGAGTGGATGCTGGCCCGGTGGGGGCGGGATGAGCGCGGTGCGGGATAATCTGCCCGCGCCGGAGGATGAGATGTGGCTGAACGCGCCTGAAGGTTCCGCCCTTGCGGATTTCCTGTCGCGCGCTCACACGCATCTCTCCCATACGCCGCCGCCGCCCTATTCGCCGGATGCCTTTCACCGGCTGAACGGAGATCACGCCATATCTCCCCTTCCGGGGCAGGGTGCGCCGGCGAATATGCCGCGCAAGGCTGCTGTTCTGGTGCCCATCATGGCGCGGCCAGAGCCGACGGTTCTGCTGACCTTGCGTTCGGCGCATCTGTCCCACCATGCCGGGCAGGTGGCCTTTCCCGGTGGCCGGATGGACCCGGAGGATCGTGATGAACAGGATGCCGCCTTCCGCGAAGCGTGGGAAGAGGTGGGGCTGGAGGCCCGTTTCATCCGTTCGCTTGGCTATATGGAAGGCTATCTGTCATCCACCGGCTACTGGATCGTGCCGGTGGTGGGGCTGGTGAACCCTGCCTGCACACTCACGCCCAACCCTTCCGAAGTGGATGAGGTGTTTGAAGTGCCGCTGAAATTCCTGATGACGCCGGCCAATCATGAGCGCCACTCGCGTGAATGGCAGGGTACGCTGCGCCATTATTATGCCATGCCCTATGAAGGGCGGTTCATCTGGGGGGTGACAGCCGGAATGCTGCGTAATCTTTATGAACGGGTTTATGCCTGATGTGGCGTCAGATTCTGTTGCAAACCACCCTGTTTCTCACACCCTTCGTGCTGTATGGCGCGCTGCTTCTGGCCACGAAGGGTTCCGTGGTGCCGGCGCACTGGTCTCCGCGCGTACTGGCGTTTCTGGGCGTTGTGGCGCTGGCCCTGATGGTGGGCGGGCTGATGCTGTTTGAGAGCGGCAACAGCGCCCCGGCCGGCACCCGCTATGTGCCGGCTGAAGTGCGGGATGGCGTCTTCATTCCGGGGCGTTTTGAATGAGCATGACAGATCAGGGCCGGATTGTGCCTGGCATGCTGGCGGATGCGGCTTTCTGGGCGCGTCCGGGGCTGGGGCGGTTGCTGGCTCTTCTGAACCGCGATGGCGAGGAAGCCCGCGTGGTGGGGGGCGCTGTGCGCAATGCGCTGATGGGCCTTGAGGTTGCGGATGTGGATATCGCCACCACAGCCTTGCCGCAGGAGGTGGTGCGGCGCACCACGGCTGCGGGCATGAAGGCCGTGCCTACCGGCCTTGCCCATGGCACCATCACCGTGGTGGTGGAGCACACGCCCTATGAAGTCACCACCCTGCGCGAGGATGCGCAGACCGATGGTCGCCATGCCGAGGTGGTGTTCGGCCGGGATTGGGCGCGGGATGCTGCGCGGCGGGATTTCACCATCAATGCGCTTTACGCTACCCCTGATGGTACGGTGAGGGATCTTGTTGGCGGTCTTGCGGATATTCCTTCCCGGCATGTGCGCTTTATTGGGGATGCGCATGAGCGCATTCGGGAAGATTATTTGCGTATTCTGCGCCTGTTCCGTTTTCACGCCACCTATGGCGCTGGTGCGGTGGATGTGACGGCACTGCGCGCCTGTGAGCATGAGCGCGCCGGGCTGGTGCGATTATCCCGAGAGCGGGTGGGCGCGGAAATGCGCAAGCTGCTGATCGCGCGTGGCGCGGTTTCAACATTGCAGACCATGAGTGACAGCGGGCTGTTGCAGCCCCTTCTGGGGGGTATAGGCGCATTGGCGCGGCTGCGCCGGCTGGTGACACTGGAAACGGAATGGGGGGCCAAGGCGGATGCGATGCGCCATCTGGGCGCGCTGGCCCTGTGGACACGGGCAGATGCTCTGCGCCTGCGGGAGCGGCTGAGGCTCTCCAATACCGAGGCCCGGCAACTGGACGAAATGGCTGGCCCTGTGCCGGATCTTGCTGGGGCCTCAGCCCGACGGGCCTTTTTTTATGCGGTGGGGCAACAGGCCGCGCAAGACAGGGCCTTGCTGGCCGCCGCGCGCTTTGATGCGACGGAAAGCACACTCCGGCATCTCAGGGAGGCGTTTCATGAGGCGGGAGATTGGGTGCGCCCGCGCCTGCCTGTCACCGCAGCAGATTTGATGGCGCAGGGCCTGAAGCCTGGGCCGGATCTGGGGCGGGCGCTGAAGCAGGTGGAGCAAGCCTGGGTCGAGGCGGATTTCCCCATGGCTCCAGACGTACTGGCGCGGCTTGTCGCGCAGGAGCTGGCGAATCTGTCCATGTCGCCGGAGCGGGTATCTGCGCCCGGTTGATGGTTTCAATGACATGCTGGCAATGAAAAAGGCGATGGCACTTGTGTCCACCGCCTTTGCCTTCAGCTTTTCACGTTATCCGTACCGTGGAACGGAACGTTCAGTCCTCATCCGCATCGGAATCATCGGCATCGGAATCATCGTCATCGTCGTCGTCATCGAATTCGGTGAGATCGAGCGTTTCCAGAGCGATGGTGGGGATGGTGTGGGTGCGGAATTCGGCGATATCGTCGCTGTACCACACAACGCTGGCATGGCTGCCTTCCACCGCAACAACGGTGAGAGCAGGGCTGCCAGACTTGAGCTGGACAACTTCTCCCGGTTCAAACGCCATGATTGGTCACTCCCGGATGGGGCTGGGCCCGTTGATGTCGCAAGGAGCCATAGCCGGGTTTGGTGACGCCACGATCACAAGACCAACAAGCCTTGCCCCAAAGCGTCGGGCCTTGACGGCTCAAGAGTTGGGGCCCCCGCCGGAAAAGGCAAGACACAAGGCCGGGATGTGTTTTCGCCTCAGGGCCATTTCACCACGGGTGGCATGGAGGAGAGGATGGAATCAACATTGCCGCCCGTTTTCAGGCCAAACACGGTGCCGCGATCATACAGCAGGTTGAATTCCACATAGCGGCCACGGCGGACAAGCTGCTCTTCACGCTCCTGCTCATTCCAGGGTGTGTGCATGTTGGCGCGCACAAGGCGGGGGTAGATATCCAGAAAAGCAAGGCCGACATCACGGGTGAAGGCGAAATCCTCCTCCCATGTGCCTTTGCCATCGCGGGCGCTGTCCAGATAATCATAAAAAATACCGCCGGTACCGCGCATCTCATTGCGGTGCTTCAGGAAAAAATAGTCGTCGCACCATTTTTTGTAGCGCGGATAATCCGCCACCTTGTGAGGCGCGCAGGCAGCATGCATGGCCTCGTGGAAGGCCACCGTATCCTTGTCCACCTGGGTGCGTCGGGCGCTCAGCACGGGGGTGAGATCCGCCCCGCCGCCGAACCAGGCCTTGCTGGTCACCACAAACCGCGTGTTCATGTGCACGGCAGGCACATGCGGATTCGTCATATGGGCAATGAGGGAAATGCCGGAAGCCCAGAAACGCGGATCTTCACTCGCGCCGGGAATCTGGCCCCGGAATTCAGGCGCAAACTCCCCGAAAACGGTAGAAGTGTGCACGCCCACCTTTTCAAACAGCCGTCCGCGCATCAGCGCCATGGTGCCGCCGCCGCCGGGCTGGCCGCTATGGTCTGTACGCTGCCAGGCGCGAGGCTCGAAGCGTCCGGCCTGTTGACCATAAAGGGCCGGGTCCGCCTCGTCTTCCAGCGTTTCGAAAGCGGAGATGATGCGCTGTTGCAGATCCTCGAACCAGGCGCGGGCTGTCGCCTTGCGCTGTTCCAGAACGGCGCTGGAGATGGAGGTCGCCGGCTGGGGTTCTGCTTCGGGGGTCTGCGTCGCGGCTGTCATGACATTCCTGTTCCGGTGGGCGCGCGTTTCCAAAAGCGCAGTCTGCTTTGTGTCGCGCCCGAGCGGGAAAGGCAAATCCGGCGTGGGGCGGGATCAACTCCCGGATGGTGGTATCTACGGAAGGGGAGAGGGAAAAGCGTCAGTCTGTCGCAGGGCCTCGCCCAGAGCCATCGCCGCGCTGACTGCCACATTCAGTGAGCGCTGGCCCGGCTGCATGGGAATGAGCAGCCGCGCATCCGCCACAGCATGGACAGAATTCGGCACGCCGGCCGATTCCCGCCCAAACAGGAGAATATCATCCGGCCGGAACGAAAAATTCGTATAAGGCTGCCCTCCCGTGGTGGTGAAGAGCACAAGTCGCCCCGAAGCCTTGCTGCGCCAGCTTTCAAAAGCCTCGAAGCTGTCGTGACGGTGCCAGTCCACAGTGTCGATATAGTCCATTCCGGCCCTGCGGAAGCTGGCGTTTCCGACCGGAAAGCCTGCCGGCTCAATGATATGCACGGGCACCCCAAGGCATGCGCCGGTGCGCAGACAGGTGCCCGCATTCTGGGCGATATCGGGGCAATAGAGAGCGAGAATCATATCCTGTATCCGGCTGAACGCCCTTTTCCGGGCGGGGATAAGCCAAACTCTGTATGCTAAATGACGCCCTGCCGCATCGCCATGATCTGGACAAGATGGGGAGAGGGTGCAATTAGAGGCCCTCGAAGGTGGCGACTTAGGCTTCACAGAGCCGCCATATTCGCGCCCGTTCGGCCCCGCAGCTGTGGTGTCGCGCTGGGTGCGCGAATGGGCGGACGATCAGGATCAGGAATTTACGCCGTGGCACATTCGCAGACCTCGCAGACTCCTCAGACTTCGCGTCGGGATTTTCTTTACATCGCGACGGGCGCAGTGGGCGCGGTTGGTGTCGCGGGCATGGTGTGGCCCTTCGTGTCGCAGATGCAGCCCGACGCCTCCGTGCTGGCGCTCTCCACCACCGAGGTGGATCTCTCGCCTGTTTCGGAAGGGCAGATGATTACCGTGCAGTGGCGCGGTAAGCCCATTTTCGTGTTCCACCGCTCGGCCAAGGAAATCGAGGCCGCGCGTGAAGTGGATGTCGCCAAGCTGCCCGATCCGCAGTCCGACGCCGAGCGCGTGAAGGAAGGCAAGGATGAGTGGCTGGTGGTGATCGGTATTTGCACGCATCTGGGATGTGTGCCGCTCGGTCATCAGGGGGCTTATGGCGGCTGGTTCTGCCCGTGCCATGGCTCGGTCTATGACACCTCCGGGCGTATTCGCCAGGGGCCGGCCCCGCTCAATCTTGAGCTGCCGCCTTATAACTTTGTCAGCGACACCTCGATCGTGATCGGCTGACGCGCGCGCGTCGCCTTAAATCAATAAAAGGTTGGACCCATGGAAGGACACTCAACCTACGAGCCCAAGGGCAAGGTTGCGCAGTGGTTTGAAAGCCGTCTGCCGATCGTGGGGTTGGTTCATTCTTCGGCCATCGCTTACCCGGTGCCGAAGAACCTCAATTATCTCTGGACCTTTGGCGCGATCCTCAGCTTCATGCTGGTCTGTCAGATCGTGTCGGGTATCGTGCTGGCCATGCATTATGTGGCTTACGCCCCGGTGTCTTTTGCCCGGGTCGAGCACATCATGCGTGATGTGAGCTATGGCTGGCTGCTGCGCTATATCCACGCCAACGGGGCCTCGATGTTCTTCATCGCGGTCTATATCCACATTTTCCGCGGCCTCTATTACGGGTCCTACAAGGCCCCGCGTGAGGTGTTGTGGATTCTCGGCCTCATCATCTACCTGCTGATGATGGCGACCGCCTTCATGGGCTATGTGCTGCCATGGGGCCAGATGTCCTTCTGGGGCGCCACCGTGATTACCAACCTGTTCTCCGCCATTCCGGTGGTGGGCCCGGTGATCGTGGAATGGCTGTGGGGTGGTTATTCAGTGGGTGATCCCACGCTGAACCGCTTCTTCGCCCTGCATTATCTCGTGCCCTTCATGATTGCCGGCGTGGTTGGCCTGCATATCTGGGCGCTGCACCATGTGGGTCAGGGCAATCCTGACGGTATCGACGTGAAGGACATGAAGAAGGACACCGTTCCCTTCACGCCCTATGCGACGATGAAGGATATCTTCGCCATTGTGGTGTTCCTGATCTTCTTCTCATGGTTCATCTTCTACATCCCCAATTATATGGGGCATTCGGACAACTATATCCCGGCCAATCCGATGTCGACGCCGGCGCATATCGTGCCTGAATGGTACTTCCTGCCCTTCTACGCCATTCTGCGCGCGGTGCCGGACAAGCTGGGCGGCGTGCTGGCCATGTTCTCGGCCATCGTGGTGCTGGCGTTCCTGCCTTGGCTGGATACCTCGAAGGTACGTTCGGCGCGCTATCGCCCGCTGTATCGTGTCTTCTTCTGGATCTTCGCCATCGTGGCCGTGGGCCTTGGTTATCTGGGTGCCATGCCGGCGGAAGGCATCTATGTGATCCTGTCGCGGATCTTCTCGGTCTATTATTTCGTCCACTTCCTGGTGATCTTGCCGTTGCTGGGCTTCATCGAGAAGCCGAGGCCCATGCCGGCCTCCATCAATGATGCGGTTCTGGCCCGGTCCAAGGGTGGGGCAACCGTAGTCGCAGGGGCAGCCGCCCCGGAGACGAAGTGAGCCGGTGCGGAGAGAAGCAGATGAATATTCGTAAGATTCTCTTCGGTGTGGCTGGTGCGGCGCTTCTGGCAGCCGCACCGGGGCTCTCCGCCCAGGCGGCGGGAGGCGGTCACGGCCCTGAACGCATGGAATGGTCCTTCGCCGGCCCGTTCGGCATGTACGATCAGGCCCAGCTCCAGCGTGGATTCAAGGTGTTCAAGGAGGTTTGCTCCTCCTGTCACTCCGCCGATTTTCTCGCCTTCCGCAATCTTGCCCAGCCCGGCGGCCCCGGTTTCACCGAGGATCAGGCCAAGCAGATTGCCAGCGAGTATCAGGTGCAGGATGGGCCGGATGATGCCGGTGACATGTTCGAGCGGCCTGCGCGCCTCTCGGATCACTGGCCGGCCCCCTTCCCGAATGAACAGGCCGCGCGCGCATCCAATGGTGGCGCTCTGCCGCCGGATCTTTCGGTGATCGCCAAGGCACGCTCCTACCATGTGGGCTTTCCGGGCTTCATCACCGATGCGTTCATTCAGTATCAGGAGCATGGTGTGGACTATATCCACGCCCTGTTGACCGGATATGAGGATGCGCCTGAAGGTGTGACGGTGCAGCCCGGTCTGCACTACAATCTGTATTTTGCGGGCAATCAGATCGCGATGCCTGCCCCGCTCAGCGATGAGCTGGTAGAATATACAGATGGTTCGCCCATGACGGTCGAGCAGTACTCTCAGGACGTGTCCGCCTTCCTGATGTGGGTGGCGGAGCCGCATCTGGAAACGCGCAAGCGCATTGGTTTCCAGGTGATGATCTTCCTCATCGTGCTGGCCGGTCTTCTCTACTTCACGAAGAAGAAGATCTGGAAGAACGTCGCGCACTGATGCGGCCGGCTGGTTCTCGGCCACCGCTTGAGCCGGTTTCCGGTTCTGGGCTGTGCTTGGGGCAGAGCTGGAATAAACAGATCAAAGGGCCTGCGGGCCCTTTTTTCATGGCTGTTTTCACAGCCGCCCAAGGCCGAACGGTTCATGAAGGGCGCCCCTGGGACAGGGGCTCAGCTCGGAAAGGAAGCAGATGACGCAAAATGAATTTGCCGCGACAATCCGGGCGATTCCCGATTATCCGCAGCCGGGCATCATCTTCCGCGACATCACGACATTGCTGAGTGATGCCAGAGCTTTTCGCCGCGCTGTCGATGAATTGGTGCAGCCTTGGGCGGGCGCGAAGATTGACAAGGTTGCAGGTATAGAGGCGCGGGGCTTCATTTTGGGTGGCGCCGTGGCGCACCAGCTTTCATCCGGCTTTGTGCCCATTCGCAAGAAGGGCAAGCTGCCACATGAAACCGTGCGCATGGCCTATACGCTGGAATATGGCCAGGACGAAATCGAGATGCATGTGGACGCCATCAAGCCCGGTGAACGTGTGCTTCTCGTGGATGATCTTCTGGCCACGGGCGGCACCGCAGAAGGGGCTGTAAAACTGCTGCGCCGGTGTGGCGCTGTTGTAGAAGGAGCCTGCTTTGTGGTGGAGCTGCCGGATTTGGGTGGCGACAAGCGGCTGGAGGCCTTGAATGTGCCAATGCGCAGCCTTGTCAGCTTCGCCGGCCACTGAGAGGGGCATATAGCATAGCCCACTGCAATCGCCGGACGGGCAGTGGGCCTGTGCCTTCAGACCATTTGCGGGCGGGCGGTCATCTTTCCGATGCCGAAGACGCGCATGTAACGTTGCACTTCTTCAGCCGGTCCCATGGCCTTTGTGGGGTTGTCCGAAATTTTCACAGCCGGGCGACCATCAGCTGAAACCACCTTGCAGACAATTGAAATGGGGTCCAGAGCCCCATCGGGCACAAGGCTGCGAAAATCATTGGTCAGCAATGTGCCCCAGCCGAAGCCGAGACGGATGCGCCCCTCAAAGGCCTGATTGATGCGCGCCACCTCGTTCACATCCAGTGCATCGGAAAAAATGAGAAGCTTCTGGCGTGGGTCCTGCCCTCTGGTCTGCCACCAGCGAATAGCTTCTTCTCCACCTTCCAGTGGGTCTTTGCTGTCAATTCTCATGCCGGTCCACTGCGCTACCCAATCTGGCGCCTGTTCCAGAAAGCCGGTGGTGCCATAGGTGTCGGGCAGAATGATTTTCAGGTTGCCATCATAATCTTGCTGCCAGTCCTCCAGCACCTTGTAGGGAGAATAGCGCAGGGTTGCTTCATCTTGTGAGAGAGCGGCGTAAACCATGGGCAGCTCATGGGCATTGGTGCCTGTGGCCTCCACCTCTCGCTGCATGGCCATGAGGCAATTGGATGTGCCCATGAAGCCATCGCCCAGCCCCTCTATCAGCGCTTGTACGCACCAGTCCTGCCAGAGATAGCCGTGACGGCGGCGGGTACCAAAATCTGCGATATTGATGGGCCCGAGGGTGCGAAGGAACTCTACCTTCTCCCACACCCGCGCCATGGCGCGCGCATAGAGAATTTGCAGCTCAAATTTGCCAAGACTTCTGAGCACGGCGCGCGAGCGCAGCTCATTGATGATGGCCAGGGCGGGAATTTCCCACATGGTTGTTTCCACCCATGGCCCCTCGAAGGTCAGCTCATACTGGCCGTCATATGCTTCAAGGTGGTAGGCAGGAAAACGAAAATTCTCTAGCCAGGCGATATATTCCGGCGAGAACATCTGGCGTTTGCCATAGAACATGTTGCCACGCAGCCAGGTGGACTCTCCCCGGCTGAGAGAGAGCGTACGCACATGATCCAGTTGTTCGCGCAACTCTCCGATATCGACAATATCAGCCACCCGCACGCGCGTGGTGCGGTTATGGATGCCGAAGGTGACGCGCGTTTCCCGATGGCGATGAAAAATCATCTGTCCCATCAGGAGTTTGTAAAAATCGGTGTCGAGCACCGAGCGCACGATGGGGTCTATCTTCCAGGTGTGGTTATAGACGCGCGTGGCAATATCGGTCATGTGCCCTCCCGGAAGGCACGGCGGCAACTCAGTTTAAGCAGCCGCTATCGCGTGCACTTACGGTTTTGTTTCCAGGTGGCGCGTCTGCGCGCGCCTGCCCACCTTGGGAGATCGGCGGAAGCATTGCCTCCGCCGGATACCACACAGCAATGGCATTTCTTGAGCCGGAATACCAGAGACAGCATGTCATCTGCCGTTACGGAAGATGAGAATATCGCGCATTTATAACAATCGTGTCCGTTCTTCTGTCTATTAACGGGGCAGGCCACCGAACCAGGCATTGTAATGTCCGGCGAACAGCTCTGGAGCTTCCAGATTCATGGAATGGCCCACGCCGGGTACGGTCACGAGGCGGCAATCGGGCATATGGCTGGCCATATAGCGCAGGTCCGTTTCCTCGATGAGGTTATCCTTCATGCCCCACAAGACGAGATGCGGGTGATGGAGCTGGTTCATATGCGCTTTCAACCAGCCGGTGCGCGCTTCCACGGTGAGAGCATAAGGCGTGCCGAACCAGATGCCATCGGAGACTGAAAAAGCCTGATCGACAATTTTTTCAAACAGCCCGGCACGTGCGCCGACATCCGGGCGCAGACGAGCGGCGCCGGATGTCAGGCTTTGGGGCTCAAAAAGGCTGATCGCGGTCATGGCCATGACCTGGCGCGTGAGAGTTTTGCTCATCTTCATCTGTCCGAAAAAGGCAGCCTTGTCGGGCGGGAAGATGAAGCTTTGCGGTGCGACAGGATCCAGAGCCAGAACCCGTCCAAAGCGTTCGGGCTGCTTCAACAGCATCCGGCTGGAAATGATACCGCCGGTGGAGTGGGTGGCCAGATGGCAGAAGGGCACATCCAGCGCATCCAGAACACCCAGCATGTCGTCGGCGTGGCGCGCTATGGAATAATTGGAGAAATCCGGCAGGGGGGCGGGCTTGTCGCTATCACCGCAGCCGCGCCAATCCACCGCAATGGTACGGATGCCTTTCGCAAAATGGGGGGCCGCCAACTCGATCCAGTCCTTGCTGGCAAGATTGCCATGAATGAAGAGCACAGTTACATCGCCGCGCCCCCACTCACGCCAGGCAAATTCCAGATTGCCGACTTTGACCCGTTTCATTTTGTGCTCCTCGCGCCCTGACGCATTTGCAACGCAGCGAGTGTATCCGTGCGGACGAAATGAAGTCCATCATTCCGCCAGCATAATGCTGCGCAGCACTCATTATTGCTGCATTGCAACAAAAATGATGCGATAGCAATGGGCGGAAACAGTCTGTGCAAGTGTGTGCCAAGGGGCGGCCCCAGGAGAAAGAGCAGTCATGCACAAAGAGCGTGTGGTGGTGAACCTGGCCTTGCAGGGTGGTGGCTCTCACGGGGCCTTCACATGGGGGGTGCTGGATCGGCTTCTGGAAGAAGAGTGGCTGGAGATTGAGGGGGTATGCGGCACCTCGGCCGGCGCGATGAACGCCGCCGTTCTGGCCGATGGCTATGCTGCGGGTGGGCGGGACGGCGCGCGAAAGGCGCTGGACAGCTACTGGCGCCATGTATGGGAAGCCGCGCAGTTCAGCCCTTTTCAGCGCACACCTCTGGAGCGCATGATGGGGCACTGGTCTCTGGAGCAGTCTCCCGGATATCTATTCGTGGATTTCATGACGCGGATGTTCTCGCCCTATCAGTACAATCCGACAGGGCAGAATGCGCTGGCGCCTATTTTGGATCGGCAGATCAATTTTGAGCGTTTGCGTACATCGCCGATCAAACTTTTCATCACAGCCACAAATGTGAGGACAGGCCGACCGCGGATTTTCCGCAATGCTGAAATCACGCCAAATGTGCTGATGGCTTCGGCATGTCTGCCGGCTCTGTTTCAGGCGGTGGAGATTGATGGCGACCCGTATTGGGATGGCGGTTATTCGGGTAACCCCACTCTGACGCCTCTCGTGACGGAGCTGGATTCCGATGACACGATTCTGGTGCCGGTGAACCCGTTACAGCGGCAGGGAACGCCGCGGACCCCGACGGAAATTCTGAACCGGCTCAATGAAGTGTCCTTCAATGCCGTGCTGGTGAAGGAGCTTTACATGATTGACCTGCTACAGCGGGCAGCTGGCGGGGCCGGCGATAATCATGAGGCGGCAGACTGGGCGCGCATGCGCATCCATGTGGTTTCCAACCCGGTGATGAATGCGCTGGATTTCTCATCCAAGCTGAATGCCGAGCAGGCATTTATTGATTGGCTGAAGGCGGAGGGCCGCAAGGCAGCGGAGGGGTTCTTGCAGCAGCATGGCACCCATCTGGGGCAGGCTTCCAGCGTGAAGTTTGAGGATCTTCTGGCACAGCTTTGAGAGGCATCAGCCTCGGCACAAACAAAAAGGGCGCTTGAAAGCGCCCTTTTCAAAAACGGGGTCAGCCAGGATCAGAGCTGACGTTCCACCATCATCTTCTTCACCTCGGCAATGGCCTTGGCGGGGTTCAGGCTCTTGGGGCAGGCCTGGGCACAGTTCATGATGGTGTGGCAGCGATACAACCGGAAGGGGTCTTCCAGATTATCAAGCCGATGGCCGGTACGCTCATCGCGCGTATCCTTCAGCCAGCGCGTGGCCTGAAGCAGGGCGGCCGGGCCGAGATAGCGATCACCATTCCACCAGTAGCTGGGGCAGGAGGTGGAGCAGCAGGCGCACAGAATGCACTCATAAAGGCCGTCGAGCTTCTCGCGGTCTTCCTTGGACTGACGCCATTCCTTCTCCGGCGGGGCGCTATCCGTCTGGAGCCAAGGCTCAATGGAAGCGTGCTGCGCATAGAAGCGGGTAAGATCGGGAACGAGATCCTTCACCACCGGCATGTGTGGCAGCGGATATACGTTCACCGAACCCTTCACCAGCACTTCATCCATGCCCTTGGTGCAGGCCAGCGTGTTGGTGCCGCCAATATTCATGGCGCACGACCCGCACACGCCTTCGCGGCAAGACCGGCGGAAGGTGAGGGTGGGGTCGATCTTGTTCTTGATGTAGATGAGGCCGTCGAGCACCATCGGCCCGCAATCCTCACGGTCCACATAATAGGTGTCGACGCGCGGGTTGCGGCCATCATCCGGGTTCCAGCGATAGATGCGGAACTCAGTCAGACGCTTGGCGTTCTGCGGCTTCGGCCACACCTTTCCGGGTGTGATCTGGGAATTCTTGGGAAGAGAGAACTCAGCCATGGGAGGCCCTCGGTCTCTGGAGCGGTAACCGCCCACAGTTGTTTGCCACGACCGCGCGCATCATGAAGAGCGCGCGGTCTGTAGGAAACGGGATCAGTACACGCGCTTGCGCGGCTCGATATATTCGATGTCGCTCGACATGGTGTAGGTGTGCACCGGGCGATCATCGAGGCGCACTGTGCCCTTCTCGGTATCGAGATAGGCCAGAGTGTGCTTCATCCAGTTGGCGTCGTCACGCTCGGGATAATCCTCGCGGGCATGGGCGCCACGGCTTTCCTTGCGGTTGGCCGCGCTCTCCATGGTCACGACAGCCTGGCCGATGAGGTTCTCGAACTCCATCGTCTCCATGAGATCGGAGTTCCAGACAAGGCCGCGATCACTCACACCAATATCCGAGGCGCTCTCGAACACCTTGTGGATCAGCTGGCGGCCTTCCTCAAGCACTTCACCTGTGCGGAAGACGGCGCAGTTGTTCTGCATCACCTTCTGCATGTTCAGGCGAAGTTCAGCGGTCGGGGTGCTGCCCTTGGCATAGCGATACTTGTCGAGGCGAGACAGGGCCAGCTCGGCGCTGTTCTCGGGCAGAGGCTCATGCTTCTGGCCGGGCTTGACGACTTCCGCAGCGCGCAGGCCGGCGGCGCGGCCGAACACCACAAGGTCGATCAGCGAGTTGGAGCCAAGGCGGTTCGCGCCATGCACCGAAACGCAGGCAGCTTCGCCGATGGCCATCAGGCCGGGCACCACGGCATCCGGGTTGTCACCACGCTTGTCCAGCACCTCACCGAAATAGTTGGTGGGGATACCGCCCATATTGTAGTGCACGGTCGGGATAATCGGGATCGGCTCACGGGTCACGTCCACGCCAGCGAAGATCTTCGCGCTCTCCGAGATGCCGGGCAGGCGCTCATGGAGAATGGCGGGGTCGAGATGGTCGAGATGGAGGAAGGCGTGATCCTTGTTCTTGCCGACGCCGCGGCCTTCGCGAATCTCCATCGTGATGGAGCGCGACACCACGTCACGGGAGGCAAGATCCTTCGCGGAAGGCGCATAACGCTCCATGAAGCGCTCGCCTTCGGAGTTGGTCAGATAGCCGCCTTCACCGCGGGCGCCCTCGGTGATGAGGCAGCCCGAGCCATAAATGCCGGTGGGGTGGAACTGCACGAACTCCATATCCTGGAGAGGCAGGCCGGCGCGCAGCACCATGCCGCCACCATCACCCGTGCAGGTATGGGCGGAAGTGGCGGAGAAGTAGGCGCGGCCATAGCCGCCTGTCGCCAGAATGGTGAGGTGAGAGCGGAAACGATGGATGGTGCCATCGTCCAGCTTCAGCGCCACCACACCGCGGCACTTGCCTTCATCATCCATGATGAGGTCAATGGCGAAATATTCGACAAAGAACTCGGCATTATGCTTCAGCGCTGCACCATAGAGCGTGTGCAGCATGGCGTGGCCGGTACGGTCCGCAGCGGCGCAGGTGCGCTGGGCGGTGCCCTTGCCGAAGTGAGTCGTCATGCCGCCGAAGGGGCGCTGATAGATCTTGCCTTCTTCCGTGCGGGAGAAGGGCACGCCCCAGTGTTCCAGCTCGTAAACAGCGGCGGGCGCGTTGCGCACCAGATATTCGATGGCGTCCTGGTCACCCAGCCAGTCCGACCCCTTGACGGTGTCGTACATGTGCCATTCCCACTTGTCCTCACCCATATTGGCGAGAGAGGCGGCGACGCCTCCCTGTGCCGCTACGGTATGGGAGCGGGTGGGGAACACCTTGGTGATGCAGGCGGTGCGCAGGCCGGCTTCGGAGCAGCCCACGACAGCACGCAGACCTGCGCCGCCAGCGCCGACCACCAGCACATCATAGGTGTGGTCTTCGATGGGGTAAGCAGCGCCGCTCTTGGAGGGGGCAGCGGTCCCGTTTGCGGTATCGGCCATATCATCAGCCTCCCAGGCTGATCTTGAGCACGGCGAAGGCGCCGGCAAGGGCAATCACGGTGGTGAAGAAAGTGTTGCAGATGATCCAGAACACCTTCCAGCCTTCAGCGTGCACATAGTCTTCGATCACCACCTGCATGCCCAGACGCATATGGGTGGAGACGGAAACGAGGGTGAGCAGAAGGATGATGGCCACCAGCGGCTGACCGATCACTTCGCGGGTTTCCGCGTAGCTCGCCCCGGCGAGGCGGATGACGATGATGATGAAAGCCACCGTCAGCAGCAGATTGGCAAAGCCGGTAACCCGCTGCATGAAGAAGTGCTGGGTGCCATTACGGGCGGCGCCCAGGCCACGCACGCGGCCGAGCGGCGTGCGCATGGGGGTGTGAGTCGGGTGGGTGGGACGGCTCATGGCGCTCTCCTCAGCCCTTCAGTCCAAGGCCGATGGCCCAGACCACAATGGTCAGAATGATGGAACCGGCGAGGGTCAGCTTGGCGAGCAGGATGCGCTCGTTCGGACCGAAACCGCGGATGAAGTCCCAGATGAAGTGGCGCACGCCACCCAGGGCATGATGCAGCAGGGCCCAGGTAAGGCCGAGCAGCACAAGCACACCGATGAAGGAACCGGCAATGGCGCTGAACGTATCAAACGCTGAAACGGTGGATGCAGCAGCAAGCAGCCACCACACAAAAATCACCATGCCGAAATACAGCCCGATGCCCGTAATACGGTGCACGATGGACATTATCATCGTGAACAACGGGCGATAGATCTGCAGGTGAGGCGAAAGGGGGCGCTGAACGCGCGAAGGGCTATCGGCCATGGGCCTCCTCCAAGAATTGACCGATCAGGTATCCCAATCGAGGCCAGTTCGCAACGATTCCAAAGCAGAAATGCTTCGGTTTCATGCGCCCTGCGTGACAATTTTGCAATTGTCCGTAGGTTGGAGTGGGAACTGTCGGGCGCTGGGCATTTTGCCGCCAGCCTGGCAAATGGCTTGGGCTGACAGGCTGGAATGCCTGTAATGACGCTGCACCATGCGCCGGAGCAGGGTGATCCCGCAAGCCTGAATTATGGGAAAATATATTTCGGTAGTTGAACCGAATGCTCTGTCGGCCTGTTGGTTGGTGTGCAGCCAGAAATGAAAACAGCGCCGGCATAGGCCGGCGCTGTATCTATTCTGAATAGGGAGCGAGGCTCAGAAGCGGTAGGTGATACCACCACCGATCAGCCAGGGGTTCAGATTGGCGCGACCGCTGGCAGCGCCGACACCGGCCACCACGACATCAAACTCCGGCTCGAGGAAGATCTTCTTCACGTCGAAGTTGATACCCCAGTGCTTGTCGAACATGTAGTCGAAGCCGGCCTGGAGAGCGAAGCCCCAGCTGTCCTTCACCTTCAGGTCCAGCGTCGGGTAGCTGGCGCTCTGGCTGTAGAAGAAGGTGTAGTTCACGCCCGCGCCGACATAGGGCTTGAACGCGCCGAAATTGGTGAAGTGATACTGAAGCGTCAGGGTCGGCGGCAGAATCCAAGTCTTGCCGATCTGGCCGAGGCTGGAAATGGTGCCGGCCCCGTCAATGTTCGCGCGGGTGGTGCCGAGGATCAGTTCGGCCGCGAAATTGTCGGTGAAGTAATAGGTGATGTCGAGTTCAGGCGTGATCGAATTGGTGTAATCCAGATCGGAACCGAAAATGCCATTCACATGGCCGCCATTTTCAGGGAGCACGCCGAGGGCACGAATACGGATCTGCCAGGGGCTCTGCTGCTCTTCCACCACGGGAGCCTTGTAGACAGGGGCAGCCTGCATATCGGCGGCAACCGCTTCACCAGCCGCAAAAGCGCCAAGACCAGCTGCGAGCGTCGCGCCCAGAACGTACTTTTTCATGCCCCTGAACTCCGAAAAGTGGATGAATGTCTGAGGTGCAGCTTTCGCGCTGTTGCCTCAAATTCAGTTTGATCTGAATCAACTCTTAATCAGATCATGCACAATCTGTGGCCTGACTGCCACAGGCTTGCCGCGGGGCTGCCGCAATCATTAAGTCTAGCTGCGGCCGATGCAGGGTGTGCAACATAGTCTGTTTTTACAAGGGTTTCGGAACATATGCGGACATTGGCCGGGCATATTACGGGTATATGGTACCTCTGCGAGTGGGTGGGGCCGATGTGTCATTTCGGGAAACTGTGGCGATTTTGTCGCAGTCTGGCTCTGCGCGGGCTGGCTTTGACTGTGCAGGTGCTGTGTCTTTCATGGGCAGCCGGCCTGCTTCCGGCCGGTGCAGGGGAATTGAGCGAGCATCGCCTGAAGGTTGGAGGGGAGAGCCGCTCCTATCTCATGTTGCAGCCTCAGGGGGGCGCGGGGCCGCGGCCGGTGGTGATCGCCCTTCACGGGGCCGGGCAATCGGCAGAAGGGTTTCGCGGTTATTTCGGGCTGGATCAAACTGCTCGAGCGAATGATTTCGTTGTGGTCTATCCGCAAGGCGGCGGGCGGGTGTGGAATGATGGTCGCCCGGCCGCCATGCGGCTGACAGGCGTGCTGCGGCCGGGTGATGATGTGCCTTTTCTCGTCACGCTTGCGCAAAGGCTGGTGAAGGAAGGTATTGCCGACCCCTCCCGCATCTATCTGGCGGGCATTTCAAATGGCGGTTTCATGGTGGAGCGCATGGCCTGCGAATTCGCGCATGTCTTTGCCGCCTATACTGTCATCATGGCTACGGCTCCGGCCACTTATCGGAAGACGTGTCATCCGTCTCGTCCGGTACCCATCATGTTCATCCATGGCACTGCGGATTCGGTGATTGCCTATTCCGGCTTCTGGACCCCATTGGGTGCGACCCTTTCCGCACCGGACAGCGCCGCCCTGTTTGCGCGTTTGAACGGATGTGGGGCGTCCACCCGGCGCAGCCTACCCAATCGCGATAAATGGGATGGCACCAGCGTGACAGAACGGAGCTGGGGGGCGTGCCGGGGAGGCAGCAAGGTGCGCTTCCTCACTGTTGAGCGCGGGGGGCACCAGTCGCCTGCACGGGTGGATACGGATATGGCGGCGGCGACTCCTTTCCTGGGCCTGAGAAATCGCGACATTGATGCAGGCGAGGAAGCCTGGCGCTTCATGTCCGCCTTTTCCCTGCCGCGCCCGAAGCCGGAAGGCGGAGAGCGGCCGGTTGCCGCATCGCCTCTGGCAGTGCCTCTTCAGTCAACGCCCGAAGCGCCTTCCGCTTATGCGCCGCAGACGGATGGACGCGCCGGCCAGATGTCCGGGGGAGAGGCTGGCGGCTCATCCCTGTGGTGAGGCCAGAAAGAAAAAGCCGGCGACTTGGCCGGCTTTTTCCGTTTCGCGCATTGGAGCTGTGACCGGACCGGATCAGCGCGGAATGAGAACCCAGTAATCCAGATCCAGAATCACGCTGGGGTCATACTCATCATTGATCTTGCCGGGGAAGTTGCTGGTTGGCTGGTCCTTGGTGGCGATGGTGCGTACGCGCAGGGCGCCCACATCCTCGCGGCCGGGCAGAGGCTGAGTATCCAGAATCTCACTCCAGGCATGCACCGTCAGCCCGGCGAACAGCGGGGAGACATGCCGGCCGCCATTGATGGCCGCAACCTGGAAGGCGTTGCCCAGCCCATTGAAGGAGAGTGCGCGTGCCAGTGAAATCACGTGCCCGCCATAAATCAGCCGTCGGCCGAAACGGCCCTGGCCCTCAGTGAACTGGTTGAAATGCACCTTGGCGGTGTTCTGGTAGAGGCGGGTTGCGAGCATATGCTCGGCCTCTTCCACTGTCATGCCGTCAACATGGTCGATACGCTCGCCGACCTCATAATCGCCCCAGCGGGCGGTGGAGCCGGAAAGATCGTTGCGCCAGTTTGCCACATCCAGCACCGGCACGGCACTGCCAAGGGCGTCGGGGGCGAGGGCGGCGGGCAGGGTGGGCACAACGGTTTCAGGTGCGGGGGCGTTCACATCGCCCTTCCGCACCATTACCCAGCGCACATAATCCAGTACTTCAATGCCATCCTGATTGAAGCCGGTGGAGCGCACATAGACCACGCCGCTCTTGCCATTTGAATTTTCGCGCAGGCCGATGACTTCGGAAACTGCCGTCAGCGTATCTCCGGGATAGACCGGGGCAAGGAAGCGCCCGCCGGCATAGCCCAGATTGGCCACTGCGTTCAGGGAGATATCCGGCACGGTCTTGCCGAACACCACATGGAAGACCAGCAGATCATCCACGGGCGCGCACGGATAGCCAATGGCCTGAGCAAAGCTGTCTGCCGACTGCACGGCGAAGCGGGTGCCGTAAAGGGCGCTATAAAGGCTCACATCCCCCACCGTCACCGTGCGCGGCGTGGCATGGCGGATCACCTGGCCGATGCGAAAATCCTCGAAGAAATTGCCCTTGTTGGTCTTGTTCATCATTCTTCCCCAGGGTCTGTCTTTCTGCCGGTCTTCAGCCCATAAGCCCTGCGGGGGCGGAAGACCAGTCCTGGTGCATGCCTTGGGGTGCATCGTTTGAGTGCAACCGTGCGGCGCGCCAGTTACGCCGGAACACTGTCTGATCCGGAGCAGTGCGCTATGTTGGCAGAGGCGATGTGTGCAGCGCAACACGTCCTTGGACAAGAGGGGCGGATGTGTGCATTCGAAAGGGGCCTGCATCTGCGCGGGCGGTTCTGCGAGGTGGTGCAACATGCCGGCTGAAGGGCGCGTGCCTGAAGCGCCGGATCGCAAAAGGCGGGGGCTGGCCGAAATCTTGCGACTTTGGCGGCAAGCCCGCCTGCCGGGATGGGGTGCCATCCGTTTGGGGCGCACGTTTCTGGATCTGGCCTTGCCGCCGACCTGTACGGTCTGCGGGCGGGTGATGGCGGAAACGGGAGGGCTGTGTCCATCCTGCTGGAGAGAATTGCATTTCATCACCCCGCCCGTGTGTCAGAGGACGGGTGAGCCTCTGACAGGGCGAGACGGGATGGCTGCGGAGCTGTTGTCCACACGCGCTCTTGCCGAGCCGCCGGCTTTTGACAGCGCGCGTGCGGCGGTTCTGTTCAATGAGATGGCGCAACGTATGGTGCATGGCCTGAAATATGCGGATAGGCTGGATATGGCCCGCCCCATGGCGCGGCTCATGGTGCAAGCGGGGCTATCTCTTCTGAGGGAGGCGGACATGATGGTGCCGGTGCCGCTGCATCCGGCGCGCTTGTGGCGCAGGCGTTTCAATCAGGCGGCTGTTCTGGCCCGGTCGATCCAGTCTCTTCTTGAAGATGGCGGGTTGAGCCTGCCTGTCCGTACGGATCTGCTCCGGCGGCGGCGTATGACTCGCTCACAGACGCGGTTGAGCAAGGCGCAGCGCCGGGCCAATATGGAGGGGGCCTTCATTGTGCCGCAGGCCGCATGGGCCGGGCTGGAAGGGCGCACAGTGCTATTGGTGGATGATGTCTACACAACAGGCGCGACGCTGGATGCCTGCGTCCGGGCCTTGCGCAAAAGCGGTGCGCGGCGGGTGGATGTGCTGACCTTTGCGCATGTGCCGGATGTCGAATTCACCGCGCCGGTATCATCTTCCCTTGGGGAATGAAGATGATACCTCACAGTCTGGTGAATTGAGTGGCGCGGAATCTCGCGTACAGCTTGTCGATTCCACGCCAGCGCTTATGCTAAAGCAATTGCGTGACAGTACGCCCACTGTCGCGCGACACTGTTGTGACGGACTGCATGAAACCCATTGTAATCTACACCAAGAGCTGGTGCCCTTATTGCCACTCGGCCAAGGAACTGTTGCGGCGCAAGGGCAGGACCTTCACCGAAGTGGATGTGACCATGGATCGTGAAGCCGAGAAGAAAATGGTGGATCGTTCCGGCGGTCGCCGCACCGTGCCCCAGATCTTCATCGGCGAGACCCATGTGGGTGGCTGCGACGATCTCTATGCGCTGGATCAGAGCGGCAAGCTGGATGAACTGATCGCGGCCTGAGGGCCGATGCGTGGATCTGATCTCTTCTTCTGATGTTGTGTGATGGCCTTGCACGGTTCTCATGGCAGAATGCCTTCATATGAGAACCCGTTCAAAAGAGAGCGAGCCGATGACGTCTCACGATACCGCCCGCCCGAATGCCACCAACAAGAGCCTGCGTGTCGGCCTGGTGCAGATGCGCACGGGGCGGGATGTGGCCGCCAATCTGGAAACGGCCATCGCCCTGATCCGTGAGGCGGCGCAGGAAGGCGCCCGTTATGTGCAGACGCCGGAAACCACCAATCTCATGGAAATGGATCGGGGGGCGCTGTTCGAGGCTCTTGCGACTGAGGAAGAAGACAAGACACTTGCCGCGCTGCGTGCACTGGCGGGTGAGTTGAAAATTCATCTGCATATCGGCTCACTGGCCTTGAAGGTGAGTGAGAACCGGGCCGTGAACCGGGCTTTCGTCATCAATCCGGCAGGTGAGCTTTCGGCCCGCTATGACAAGATCCACATGTTCAATGTGGATCTTGGGCAGGGTGAAAGCTACAACGAATCAGCCGCTTACCAGGCAGGTGAGAAGGCGGTTCTGGCAGATGTGGATGGCGTGAATCTCGGCCTGAGCATTTGTTACGATCTGCGCTTTCCAGCCCTTTATCGCGCGCTCGCAGAAGCCGGGGCGCAGGTGCTGACGGTGCCGGCCGCCTTTACCCGCCCCACGGGAGAGGCACACTGGCATGTGCTGCTGCGCGCGCGCGCGATTGAAAATGGCGCATGGGTGCTGGCCGCAGCGCAGGGTGGCAAGCATGAGAATGGCCGCGAAACCTATGGTCACTCGCTGGTGATTGACCCTTGGGGACGGGTGATTGCCGAAGGCGGTGCGAATCCGGGCGTGGTGCTGGCGGACATTGATCTGGGAGCGGTGGAGAGTGCGCGCCGTCGCATTCCTTCCCTGTCCAATGGCCGCCGTTTCGAGGTGCAGGGGCCGGCCGGTTCCGGCTACCTCCATACGGTGGGAGAGGCACCGTGATTCGATATACGCTGCAATGTGCACAGGGGCACAGCTTTGAAAGCTGGTTCCCGTCATCCTCCAGCTATGAGGAGCAGCGTGCGCGGGGCTTCGTAGCCTGCCCCGAATGTGGAGCCACGGATGTGGAAAAGGCTATCATGGCCCCTTCCGTGGCGCGGACGGATAAAAGCGTGCAAACGGCTCCCGCACCTGTTGTGGGAGAAGTGGATGACCCTCCTGCCGCCGTGCCGCAACTGGCGGCGACTTCCGGGCCGGCGAAGGAGTTGCAGGCGCTCATGCGGCAAGTGCGTGAGCATGTGGTGAAGAATGCGGATTATGTGGGGGATGATTTCGCCCGTCTCGCTCGCCGCATGCATGAGGGCGATGAGGAGCACCGCGCCATTTATGGAGAGGCGACCTCTGAAGAGGTGAAGGCCCTGCATGAAGATGAGGTGGAGGTGTTTCCGCTGCCGCTGTTGCCGGAAGAGCAGAACTGAACGGCCGGCGCGATAACCTGCACGGGGCCGGAATTCAAACATGAAAAAGGCCCGCCTGAGGTGCGGGCCTTTGCGCTTTTGTGGTTCAGTCGTTTCCGGGCCTGATGTGCAGGCTTACAGCGCTGCCGCATGGGCGTGAGGCTCTTCCGTCTCGCGCACTCGTTCCATCACGGCCTTCTGCACCTTCTCGAAGGCGCGCACCTCAATTTGCCGAACCCGTTCACGCGAGACGCCGAACTCACCGGCCAGCTCTTCCAGTGTCAGCGGGTCATCGCTGAGGCGGCGGGCCTCGAAAATGCGGCGTTCACGATCATTGAGAACGCCGAGGGCACCAGCCAGCGCAGCGCGGCGATTGTCCAGCTCTTCGCTTTCAGCCAGTCGCTCTTCCTGGTCCTGCTGCTGGTCATCCACCAGCCAGTCCTGCCACTCGCCGCCGCCTTCCGCATCATCGCGAATGGGGGCGTTGAGGGAGGCGTCGCCCGAAAGGCGGCGGTTCATGTCCACCACATCCTGCTCGGAAACGCCCAGCTTGGTGGCAATCTGCTTCACCTGATCGGGGCGCAGATCGCCATCTTCCAGCGCGGAAATCTGGCTCTTGGCCTTGCGCAGATTGAAGAACAGTTTCTTCTGCGCAGCGGTGGTGCCCATTTTCACCAGGCTCCAGGAGCGCAGGATATATTCCTGGATCGAGGCGCGAATCCACCACATGGCATAGGTGGCGAGGCGGAAGCCCTTGTCCGGCTCGAAGCGCTTCACCGCCTGCATCAGGCCCACATTGCCTTCGGAGATGACTTCGGAAATGGGAAGGCCATAGCCGCGATACCCCATTGCGATCTTCGCCACGAGGCGCAGATGGCTGGTCACCAGCTTGTGGGCGGCTTCGCGGTCTCCATGCTCGCGCCAGCTTTTGGCGAGCATATATTCCTGCTCCGGCTGGAGCATGGGAAACTTGCGGATCTCTTCGAGATACCGCGTCAAACCGCCTTCCGGGGTGGGGACAGGCGCGCTCTTGAGTGCGCTTTTGGCCGCGCTTTTGGCCGCCGCGCTCCTGGCCTGAGCCATGGGTGGCCTCCTGAATTCAACCGGCCCCACAATGGGCAGCCGTTATGCGGCCGCAGATGCCTGCCGCCAGATCACTATAATAGGACAGCAGAAAAAGGGCGCAGATATGTTCCCCTTCCGCCAGAGCAAACCTCAGAATAGTACGAAAGTCTAATTTCGCCTATGCGTCATTTTCGCCCCGAAGCGCAGCGCGCAGCGTTTCCAGTTCCGGCGGAAGAGCGCTTTCAAAGGAAAGATGCTCACCGTGCGCTGGATGGGCAAAGCCGAGGCGGGCGGCGTGCAGGGCCTGTCGTCCCAGTCCTTCCAGCAAGGCGCGGGCTGGCTCCGGCAGGCGGCTGGCCTTGGTGCGGAAGCCTTGTCCATACACCTCATCCCCCAGAAGGGGGTGGCCGAGATGGGCCATATGCACGCGAATCTGGTGGGTGCGCCCGGTTTCCAGCCGACATTCCACCAAGCTGGCCAAGGGCGCGCCGTCCTTGCCGGCGAATGTTTCCAGAACACGCCAGTGCGTGATGGCATGGCGACCACTGCCCCGCACAGCCATTTTCTGGCGATGGGTCGGGTGGCGGTCTATGGGCGCATCTACACTGCCGCGCGTACCGGGCATGCCCCACACAAAGGCGAGATAGGCGCGCTCCAGCGGGCCGGTGCGGCCATGGTCTGCAAACTGGGCGGCAAGGCCCTGATGCGCCTTGTCATTTTTCGCCACCACCAGCAGGCCGGATGTGTCTTTGTCAATCCGGTGGACAATGCCGGGACGACGCACCCCACCAATGCCCGAGAGGCTGTCTCCACAATGGTGCAGGAGCGCGTTCACCAGCGTGCCGGAGGCATGGCCGGGAGCTGGATGCACCACCAGCCCGGCGGGCTTGTCCACCACAATGAGGTCTTCATCCTCATGGGCGATGGTGAGGGGAATGTCCTGCGGCTCGGGTTCGGCTGGTTCCGGGGCGGGCAGGGCGAGGGTGAAGCTGTCTCCGGCATTGACCCGCCCGGCTGCGTCCACTACCACACGCCCGCCGGACAAGACCTGCCCCTCCGCCACAAGGCGCTGGATGCGGGTGCGGCTGAGCTCCGGAGCATGGCGGGCCAGCACCTTGTCCAGCCGCTGGCCGTCATCTTCGGCCAGGGCCGTGATGTTCAGGCTGGTGGAAGACTGGAGAGCCTCCGTGCCCTCGGCCCCTTCCTCCTGCCATGCCTCAAGGCTGTCATCCGCGCCAGTTTCGGCCATGCTGTTCATTCGTTTTCCATTTACCGGAGCTCCGGCCCTTCATGATCTCGCGCCCACCCCCTGCCGATGAGGCTCCTGAAGCCCCGCTGACCCCGGAGCAGGAGCGCGTTCTCGCCAAGTTCCGCCGCTTTTCCTCTGCGTCCATGCTTATCATGTTCGTGGGCATTCTGGCGGTGCTGGGCGTTGTCAGTTATCGCATGTTGAAGCCCCAGCCCATCGGTACCGGAGAGGTGACGGCGATGCTGCCTGCCGGGGCGCAGGTCGTATCCACCGCCGTTTCAGGCGATGTTGTGGTGGTGACACTGGATATCGGCGGCTCTCTCGAAATCCGCACCTTTGATTTGCGCACCCTTGCCCCCGGCGCGACGCTGCGCTTTGCAACCGCGCCCGCGCGCTGAAGCTGCTTTCGAGACCCGGCTTTGGGAGGGCGCGCTATTGAAGCGAGCCCTCTCCATCTCCCGGCATGCGCGCCAGCATCATCTGGGTAATGGCCACCAGCATATCGGCCCGCGCCTTCAGGCTTTCGGCTTCCAGAAGGGCCTGCTTTTCCAGTGGGCCATAAGGTGACATGACGCTGAGGGCGTTCACCAGCGTCTCGGTGCCGGCCTTGTCGATGCCCTCCCAGTCTGTCTCCAACTGGTTGGCTTCCAGAAAGGCGGCCAGCGCGTTCAGAAGGGCGGAGCGATCAACATCCTTCTCTGCTTCCGGGTCGGCGCGGAAATCCGCCTCGAAGGGGATGCAGTCCACCCGGCACAGCCGGTAAGGGTGGTCGCTTTCCATTTCCTGGAGAATGCGGAAGCGGCTGATCCCGGTGAGAATGATATTGTATCGCCCGTCTCCGGTTTCGCGGAACTGAGTGAGGCGGCCCACACAGCCCACCTTGTAGAGGCCCGGCCCCTGCGGGCCTTCTGCGGCCTTCTCATCCGGCTGCACCATGCCGATGAGACGCGGCCCGCCAATCACCTCATCCACCATGGCCACATAGCGCGGTTCAAAGATGTTCAGCGGCAATTCTGCACGCGGCAGCAGCAGGGCCCCGGAAAGCGGAAAAACGGGAATCACCGCCGGAATGTCCGCCGGTGTCAGATAGGTGCGGTTGGATGCCACGAAATCGTGCCTCTCAAAGCGTTTCAGGGGCGAGGCTATGCCGGAAACCCGGTGCAAGCCGCCCATCGCATGAGGTGATGGATCTGAAAAAGGCCCATCGGCTCCATCGGAAGATGGAGCCGATGGCGACCTGTTGAAAGGGCTCAGGCGAACATGATCGCCGAAAGTTTGCGGCGGCCGGAGGAGGTGAGCGGCTCGCTCGCGCCCCAGGCCTCGAAAAACTGGAGCAGTTGTTTACGGGCGGCGTCATCATTCCAGCTGCGGTCGCGCTTCACGAGATCCAGAAGATGCAGAAGCGCTTCTTCCCGACGCCCGCGGGCATTGAGTGCAAGGGCCAGATCGAAGCGGGACTGATGATCTGCCGGGTCAAGATCCACCTTTGCTTCCAGCGTGGTCAGGTCGCCCAGGCTGGCAGCCTGCTCAGCCAGTTCCAGCGCGGCGCGGGCAGCGGTAACGGCGGCATCATTCGCCTTTTCGGCGGGAATGGAGCCCAGTGTGGCCTTGGCCTGTTCCAGCGCGCCAGCCTGCACCTGAGTGCGGGCCAGCCCGGCCAGAGCAGCCACATTATCGGGCTCCGCACCCAGAATGGCAGCGAAGATTTCCGCCGCTCCGGCCAAATCGCCTCCAGCCAGGGCCGCCTCGCCAGCCGCCAGAATCTCGGCGATATCGCTGCCCTCGGCCGCACCGCCCAGAAGGCGTTCCACGAAGGTTTTCAACTGGCTTTCCGGCAGCGCGCCCATGAAGCCATCAACCGGCTGGCCATTCACGAAAGCATAGACGGTGGGGATGGACTTGATGCCGAGCTGGCCGGCGACGGCCGGCTGCTCGTCAATATTCATCTTCACCATCCGCACCTTGCCCTTGGTGGCCTTCACCACCTTTTCGAGCGCGGGGCCGAGGGTTTTGCAGGGGCCGCACCAAGGGGCCCAGAAATCCACCAGCACCGGACGGTGACGCGATTCTTCCAGCACTTCGGCCATGAAATTTTCGGTGGTGACATCAATGACGGCCTCGCCGCCCATGGTCGCACCGTCATTTCCCGCGCCCTTGGCGCCCGGCTGGTTGAACAGCATGTGTCGTGATCCCTCAAATTCCCGTCATGCAAACCGCTCAGGCGCGCATGAACTGACTATCCACCCCTCTGGCAGCACCCAGCATACACATTTCCATCGGGTGCCACGAGGATGCTTTCATATGGGAAGCCGATATCGCTCATGCCATCCGTACAGAATGAGGGATTGCGCCAGACTGCGAGAAGGCCGCTCTGTTCTCCGCTCTTCAGCGGAATGATGAACCGGCCGCGTATGCCATGGGCCGCCTTCACTTCTCCTGCCGCCCATGTGGTGTTGCTTTCGGGGGTGGAGAAACGGGCCTGCGCCGGCTGGGTCGTCAGGCTCCAGAACGGCTCGGTGCCCATGCAGCGCAGGGGGAAGGAGGGCGCGCCCGAAGATGTATCGCCTGTTGGGGCCAGATAGCGGGCATTCACCCAGCCCGCGCCCTTTGGCGTCAGCACCTGCCACCAGTTGTCGCTTCCTGATTCGGTGCGGCTGCCGGTAATGAGGATGTTGGTGGCATCGGGAGCCAGCGTCCCGATGATCGGCGCGGAGGCGCCGGGCTGTTCGCGAATGTTCAGCACATCGCTGTGGGCGACGCCTGTGACCTGATAGGGCATTGTGGGGTCTGGCTGGGTGGTTTCAGCCGCCAGAGCGCTGGAGGGACCCATGAGGGGAGCCGCTGCAAGGGCGCACAGCAGACCCGCGGCGGGCAGCCACGTGGCCCGGTGATGGAGGAGGCGGCTGAGAGCCAGTGAGCGCAGCATGGTTTCTCCCTTTTGACCTGCCCTTCGGATATGGGCTATGCGGTATTCAGCAGAGGCGGATCTGGCTGAATGCCGCAAGGACAATCTAGGGGTCGATATCGTCAAGACTGCGGCCTCTGGTTTCGACACGGCACAACCAGGTGATGGCCGCCCCCAGAAGCGAGGTGACGATGAGCCCGAACAACAGCGCCTGTGTTCCGATCTGATGCAGAAGGATGGGGAACAGAAAGGCGGTGATGACCGCGCCGATCTTAGCAAAACCTGCCGCAAAACCCGCTCCGCGCGCCCGGATATGCACGGGAAATACCTCGCCGGCGAGCAGATAGGTCTGCGCGTTGGGGCCCATATTGGTCATGAAATTGAACAGCATGAAGCCAATGAAGATAAGCGAGATCTGCGTGCTGCCGGTGAAGTAGCCGGAAAGGGCGCTGATGAGCAAGCCGGCGGCGCAGCCGATGAAGCCGGCGATTTGCAGTGGAATGCGGCCCACCTTGTCAGCCAGCATCACGGCAGCAAAAATGCCGGCGATCAGCAGCAGGTCGATCAGAGCCGCCCCCTTGGCGGCCATGATGTCCTTGGCGATCAGATCGGTAATATCGTGGTGGTGCGTGGCCACATGCCCCAGAGAGGCCGCCAGAATGGTGGGGGTGAAAATACCGATGCCATAGGTGCCAAGATCCTGCAAAAACCAGGGCACGCTGGCCAGAATGGTGGCGCGCCGGTTGCGCGGGTTGAACAGCGCCGCCAGGCTCTTTTCATGCTTGGCCAAAGGCTTGTGGCGGGCCTTTAGCTTCACGGCCTTGGGGTAGGGCGGATCACGATGCAGCAGGCGGGAGACTTCCCGCGCGGCATCCTGCTCGCGGCCATGGGCCATGAGCCATGAGGCGCTTTCGGTAATGGAGAAACGGCCAATCACCACCAGAAGGGCGGGGATGATGGCCGTGGCGTACATATAGCGCCAGGCGGTTTCATCCGGCACGGCGGTGAGCACCAGATAGCCCACAATCGTGCCCATGAGGGCTCCGGCGGCCTGAAACCCAAAGGCGGAGAGCACCAGCCGCCCACGGGCGGAGGAGGGGATGCTTTCGGAAATTACCAGATGTGCGGTGGGGTAATCACAACCCAGCGCCACGCCCACGCCGAAGAGAAACAGCACCAGCCAGAAATAGGAAGGGCTGAGGGAGAGCAGCACCAGGAAGATGATGAACAGCACCATCTCCACGATGAACATGGATTTGCGGCCGAAATAATCCGAAAGGCTGCCCAGAAACAGCGCGCCCACCAGAATGCCGGCCAGGCTGGCAGCCCCCACCACGCCATGCTGGATGGCGTCCATTCCGAACTCGCGGGAGATGAGCGGCAGGGCCACGCCCGTCATGAACACCACAAGTCCCTCAAAGAACTTGCCGGCAGCAGCCAGCCCCCAGATGCGCCATTGCATGCGCGTCATGGGAGTGGAGGGGGTGGTGGTGCCATCCCGCCAGACCGGGGTTTCGTCGATATAATCCTGTACCGAGCGCTCTTCGGCGGCCCCTGTTGTCCGGGACGTGTTCTGCTCGGCAGGCTCGGGAGTGACGCGTCTGTTCATGAGGCCCCGCACGGTTCCAGCCATGTTTTCAGCAAAAACATGCGGCCATGAAGCGCCCGTGACAGCTGTATTGTTTTCGGCTCTCATGTCGAATCTTCGTGCCTTGCGTCTGCATGGATTTGACGCCGGGGGCAGCGGCTGGCAGATGTGCGGTCATGATCCATGCCACCACGCTGCGTGCTGCCATGACGCATCTGGTCGCAACCGGGCAGATGCGTCTACAGGCGCGCTTTGCTTCTGCGCTGACGGAATGAAATTCGATCGCCTCCGGCTCGTCGGGTTCAAAACCTTCGTCGAGCCGACAGATCTGCTGATTGAACCCGGCCTGACAGGCGTGGTGGGGCCGAACGGGTGTGGCAAATCCAATCTGGTGGAAGCGCTGCGTTGGGTAATGGGCGAAAGCTCGTTCAAGGCGTTCCGCGCGCAGGATATGGAATCGGTCATCTTTGCCGGCACCACGGGCCGCCCAGCCCGCAATGTGGCCGAGGTGACCCTGCAACTGGATAACAGTGAACGCACCGCGCCGGCCGCCTTCAATGATTGGGACCAGCTGGAGGTGGTGCGCCGGATCGAGCGTGGCCGCGGTTCTGCCTACAAGGTGAATGGCAAGGATGTGCGGGCGCGTGATGTGCATCTGCTGTTTGCCGATGCCTCGACCGGCTCGCGCTCGCCGGCCCTGGTACGGCAAGGGCAGATTGGCGAGATTGTCGGGGCCAAGCCCGCCGCGCGCCGTCGCATTCTGGAAGAGGCGGCCGGCGTTGCGGGTCTTCATGCGCGTCGTCATGAGGCGGAAACGCGCCTGCGGGCGGCTGAACAGAATCTGACCCGGCTGGAAGATGTCATCGGCCAGATGAGCGGGCAGGTGGAAAACCTGCGCCGTCAATCGCGCCAGACCGTGCGCTACAAGGCGCTTTCAGCCGAAATCCGTCGGTGTGAGGCCACCTTGCTCTGGCTGCGCTGGCAGGAGGTGAGCGCAGCTTTGCTGGAGGCTGAGCGCGCTTTGGCGGCGACCCAGAGGGATGGCGCGGAGCTGACCCGTGCGCAGGCCGAGGCGGCCCGCCTTCAGGCTTTGGCCGCCCATGCCTTGCCGCCCCTGCGCAATGCCGAGACCGAGGCCGCTGCCGCCCTCCAGCGCCTGAACCATGCGCGCAGTGAACTGGACAGGGAAGAGGCGCGGCTGGCTGCCCGCAAGGAGGAGCTGGAACGCCGCCTTGCCCAGGTGCAGCAGGATCTGGAGCGTGAAAAGGCGCTTTCGGCAGATGCCGAAGATGTGCTGGAACGGCTTGAGGCCGAAGCGGAAGAGTTGCGCGCCGCGCTGGAGGAGGCCGCCGAGCAGGAGGCCATGGCGGATGAGCGCCGGGAGGAAGCAGCCGCTCTGCTTGAAGAAGCTGAACAGGCGCTGGAGGAGAAGACTGCCCATTTCGCGGATCTGGGTGCACGCCGCAACTCTCTGGAGCAGATGGCGAAGGAGATTCGTGATCGCCTGCTGCGCAATGCCGCCGAGCGCGCCTCGGTGGAGGCCGAAGAGGCGCGCCTGAAGCGGGATGCAGGCACAGAGAATCTCGAATCAATCCGTGAAGAGGCCGAGATCAGCCGCGAATCACTGGCCGAGGCCGAGGATGCGGCGTCTGAGGCCGAAACCGCCCATGCCGAGGCACGTCGTGCGCTGGAGGATTTGCGACCGGCGGTGAATGAGGCCGAGAAGCGTTTCGACAGGCTGGATGCCGAGGCCCGCACCCTCGCCAAGCTGCTGCAATCCGTGGATCACCGCTTTCCTCCGGTGGCGGATCTTCTGCGGGTGGAGAAGGGGTATGAAACCGCCCTCGGCGCGGCTTTGGGGGATGATCTGGATTTGCCGTTGGATGCCTCTGCGCCAGCGCGCTGGAGCGGGGCCGAGAGCTTGCCATCCGATCCACCCCTGCCTGCCGGGGCGCGGGCTCTGGCTGATGTTGTTTCCGGGGCCGATGCCCTGACCCGACGGCTGCGGCAGGTGGGCATTGTGCTGCGTCACGAGGGTGCCGCACTGGCTGGGGTGTTGAAACCGGGGCAGCGCCTTGTTTCCGTGGAAGGTGATCTATGGCGCTGGGATGGGGTGGTCGCCGCCGCCGATGCCCCCACTGCCGCCGCCCGCCGCCTGGCCGAGCGTAACCGTCTGGCCGATATTGAAGCGGAGGCTGAGGAGGCCCGTGCCGCAGTGGAAGAGTTGCGGGCTGTTCTGGATGAGCATGACGCAGCAGTGCGACTGTTCGCCGCAACGGAGGTGCAGGCCCGTGAAGCGCGCCGGCAGGCCCAGCGCAAGGCCGAAACCAGCCGTGCGGCTCTGGACGCTGCGGAACGTCGCGCCGCCCAGCATCAGGCCCGCTTCGCGGCGTTGGCGGAGGCGCGCAACCGGATTATGGCCGCGCGTGAGGAGGGTGAAGACAGCCTGGCCGAGGTGGAGGATTCGATCGCGGCGCTGGATGCGCCCCAGATTCTCGAGGCTGATCTGGCGCGAGCCCGTGCGGAAGCCGCTGAGCGCAGGGCTGCCCTGGCTGAAGCGCGCGCCGCCTGCGATGCCCTGCGCAGGGATAGCGCCGCACGTCTGCGTCGGGTGGAGGCAATCGCTGCGGAAGAGCGTTCATGGCGTCAGCGTGCCGGCGGGGCGGGGGAGCGCCTTGCGGATGTGACGGCGCGTGGAGAGGAAGCGCAGGCGGAACTGCTTGAAATTGAAGATGCGCCCAACACCATCTTTCATCAGCGTCGCACGCTTCTTTCCGCCCTGGAAGAGGCCGAATCTGCCCGGCGTGATGCGGCCGACAGGCTGGCCGAAGGCGAATCTGCCCTCGCTGCCGCAGACAAGGCCGCCAAGGATGCGCTGGAAGCCATGTCGTCCGCCCGCGCCGAACATGCCCGCGCCGAGGCTGTGCTGGATGGTGCGCATCAGCGCCGCGATGATATTCTGCGAGAGATTTCAGAAACTCTTGATGGTGCACCGGAAACGGCTCGCATGGCCGCCGGGCTGGAGGCTGATTCTCCCCCCCCGGACCAGAGAGAAACCGAGGCGATTCTCGAAAAGGCTCGTCGCGACAGGGAACGATTGGGGGCGGTTAATCTGCGGGCCGATCTTGAACTGGAGGAAGCGGAAACCCGACATGGGGAGCTTTCCGCCGAACGTGATGATCTTGTTGAGGCAATCAAGCGTTTGCGCGGGGCCATTTCCAGCCTGAATCGCGAAGCGCGCGAGAGGCTGCAAGCCTCTTTCGTGGTAGTTGATGGGCATTTCCGCAAATTGTTCGATACGCTGTTCGGCGGTGGTGAGGCCCAGCTTGTGCTGACTGATGCCGAAGACCCGCTGGAAGCGGGGTTGGATATCATCGCCAAACCGCCGGGCAAGAAGCCTCAAAGCCTTTCATTGCTCTCCGGCGGGGAGCAGGCACTGACGGCCATGGCCTTGATATTCGCCGTGTTTCTTACCAACCCCGCGCCCATCTGCGTGCTGGATGAGGTGGACGCCCCGCTGGACGATGCAAATGTGGAGCGATTCTGTACATTGCTGGAGGAAATGACGCGCCTGACGGAGACGCGCTTTCTCACCATTACCCACAACCCCATCACCATGGCGCATATGAATCGTCTCTTCGGTGTCACCATGGCGGAAAGAGGGGTGTCGCGCCTTGTTTCCGTTGACCTTCAAAGCGCCGAACAGATGCGTGAAGCGGGCTGAAGAATGGGTGTTTCTGGAGTATGTTCCAGTATGAACATAATTTTATTTAGCGTTATCAATTGGATAGGGAAAACTCTGTTTGCCTTGACACCTAATTTTGACGCAACTATGGTGCGCCGCGGTTTCAAGGAGCAGAACATTGCTTCTTCTCCGGGGCCAAGGTGGTAGCCATGTCCGAGCCAGAACAACCCCCGAAAGGGGAGCGCGAGGCGAACGCGCATGGAAACAAGGTTGGTCCCAGTGAGGCCGAGCTTTTTGACCGGCTCGATCAGCTCGATTCATCATTGAGCCAGATCCAGTCAAAAAGGCAGAAAGAGAATTCGGTCCGGTCCGGGCGGGATACATCCGCCAAATCGGGCGCTGCCCTGGCTTTCAGGCTGGGGGCGGAATTTGTGTCAGGCACGCTGGTGGGGGCTCTCATCGGTTATGGGGTTGATACGCTGTTGTCAGTATCCCCATGGGGCTTGATTTTCTTCACTCTGGTCGGCTTTGCTGCCGGAGTGTTGAACATGATGCGGGCTGCGGGCGAAGGTGGTTCGCAGCGAAAGGCCGGAAAGTGATGGCGCGCAAATGTGCTGCCTGAAGCCGAAGGCTTTCAGTGGAAATCTCGCGGCGTCAGCCGTTCGGGTAATTGCGCGGTGTGTGCCGCAACGTTTTTCTCGCGGCATTAGTCGCATGGCAGGGGGCGAGCTCGGATGATCGTCGATCCGATCCACCAATTTGAGATCAAGCCGCTCGTAGATTTGGTGAATATCGGCGGGGCGCAGTTCTCCTTCACCAACTCTGCACTCTTCATGTGCATCGTTGTGGCCGTTATCTTCCTCTTTCTCACCTATGCGACGCGTGGGCGCACCCTGGTTCCAGGGCGGGCGCAGTCTGTCGCGGAGATGAGCTACGAGTTCATCGCCAAGATGGTGCGGGATTCAGCTGGCAGTGAAGGCATGGTCTTCTTCCCGCTGGTCTTTTCCATTTTCATGTTCATCCTTCTGGGGAACATGATTGGCCTGATCCCCTATACCTTCACGATCACCTCTCACCTTGTGGTGACTGCGGCCCTGTCCCTTCTGGTGATCTTCACGGTTGTGATCTATGGCCTGATTCGTCACGGCACCCATTTCCTCGGCCTTTTTGTGCCGTCGGGCGTGCCGGCCTTTCTTCTGCCCATCCTCGTCCTGATCGAGGTGGTGTCCTTCTTGTCTCGTCCCATCAGCCTCTCGCTGCGTCTGTTCGCCAACATGCTGGCCGGACATATCGCGCTGAAGGTGTTTGCCTTCTTCGTGGTGGGGCTTGCTTCTGCGGGTGTTGCCGGCTGGTTCGGCGCGGTTCTGCCCTTCTTCATGATCGTGGCGCTCACCGCCTTCGAGCTGATGGTGGCTGTGCTCCAGGCCTATGTGTTCGCGGTTCTCACCTCGATCTATCTGAATGATGCGGTGAATCCCGGCCACTGAGTGCTGGCGCAGGTGCCAGGCTCTGTCTGATCAGGTTGTCTCAATCCAAAAGTTTCTCAAGGAGCAGTCCAATGGAAATGGAAGCTGGAAAGTTCATCGGTGCCGGTCTTGCTTGCCTCGGCATGGGTCTGGCCGCTGTCGGCGTCGGTAACATTTTCGGTAACTTCCTGTCGGGTGCGCTGCGCAACCCGTCGGCGGCCGATGGTCAGTTCGCTCGTGCGTTCATCGGTGCGGCCCTTGCTGAAGGTCTTGGCATCTTCTCGCTGGTCGTGGCGCTGATCCTGCTCTTCGTGGCCTGATCGGGTTCACGTATCGGGCCCCGAGTCCGCAAGGGCGCGGGGCTTACCGGCCGATTTTGTCGGCCTGGGGCTGAGTTCAAGTCAAGCAGGCGTGCCATGATGAAGCCATGGAAATTCACTGTCGCGGTGGCGGTTGCAGGTATCGGCCTTGGGGTCGCTCCGCTTGCTGCCGCTCCCCTCACCGCGGTGTCTGCCGCGACTGAGGTGGGTGCCTCTGCGTCGCGTCCGGATATGACCTCCGCGACGCTGGTTCAGCTGGCTCAGGCCGAAGGTGGTGAGGCGGCTTCCTCGAATGGAGCGCCTGCTCCTTCCGAAGAGGCTCCTGCCGCCATCGTGGTGGACGAAGTCGTCACCGAAACGGTTATCGTTCCGGAAGCGGCGGAAAGTGCTGCACAGGCTGTGGCTGGTGCCCACGGCGAAGGTGCTCACGGCGGCAATGTCGTTGATGAGCATGCGGCGCACTTCCCACCTTTCGATGTTACCACTTTCCCGTCCCAGCTGCTGTGGCTGGTGGTGACATTCGTGCTGCTGTATCTGCTGATGAGCCGGGTGACCCTCCCGCGCATTGGCCGGATTCTGGAAGAGCGGCGCGATCGCATCGCGGATGACCTTGAAGAAGGCATCAAGCACAAGGCTGAAAGCGAAGCTGCTCAGGCAGCTTACGAGAAGGCTTTGAATGAAGCGCGGGCAAAGGCAAATGCCATTGCTGGCGAAACTCGTGCCAAGCTTGCCGAAGAGTCTGATGCCAATCGCAAGGCTCTGGAAGCAGGTCTCACGGCCAAGCTGGAAGCGGCGGAGCAGCGTATTGCTGCAACCAAGTCCGAAGCTCTCAGCCATGTGCGTGGCATTGCAGTGGATACTGCTGAGGCTATCGTATCTTCGCTTGTTGGCGCCGCGCCGGCCAAGACCGATGTGGAGCAGGCTGTCGATACCGCGCTGGCCCAGAAGGATGCTGCCTGATCGGCAGAATGAACAAGGCTGGGGCAATGATGGATACCATCATTGCCCTCTTGCCACCTGATGTCGCCCTGGTAGCCCACATCCGGGCTCTGGTGCTGGGCTCGGATGGATCTGAGGACCGGACATGAACGAATCGAGTTGGGCAGAATTGTGGGTTGCCATTGCCTTCGTGGTGTTTGTGGTAACCTTGCTGTATGTGGGCGTGCACCGCGCAATCGCCTCCGCACTCGATGCTCGGGGCGCGCGTATTGCAGGCGAACTGGAAGAAGCGCGTCGCTTCAAGGAAGAAGCCCAGAAGCTGGTTGCCGAATTCAAGCGTAAGCAGCGTGAGGCCGAGGCCGAGGCCGAATCTATCGTGACGGCTGCCAAGGCTGAGGCTGAGCGTCTTGCCTCTGAATCCAAGGTGAAGCTTGAGGATTTCGTCGCGCGCCGCACGAAGATGGCTGAGGAAAAGATTTCTCAGGCTGAGAAGCAGGCGCTTGAAGATGTGAAGGCTGTGGCGGCGGATGCCGCGACCCGCGCGGCATCCACTTTGCTCAGCAATGCCACTCAGGGTGCCGTCGGTGACAAGCTCATCGCCAGTGCGATCTCCGAGGTTAACGCCAAGCTGAACTGAGTGAATTCGTCTGCGAATTCCTTCAAACGCGAATTTTAAAAGCGACTGCATTGATGTGCAGTCGCTTTTTTTATGCGTAATGACGAGGGTTGAGCATGGGCTCTCTTGTCTAATGGGAGCTGTCGTTTCACACTTGCGGGATGAACCGGAAAGAGACAGCTCTTGGTTGTAGATCTGGGCATGCTCCAGGTGTGGAGAATTGTCGGGCGAGAGGCGTGTCTCTCACCGCGCTTTTCGGGTTGGGGGGAAGGGCGTGGCGGTTGAGGATAGTGTGGGTGTTTCTTGCCACCACCTCAATTTCCATTCCGGCACACGCTCAGGCGACATTCGACCCCTTCTTTTTTCTGCGCCCGTTCTTGTCGCAGCCCAAGGAAAAGTCGCGTCCGGCTCCGAGGAGATGGAAGGGGGAACAGGCGCCCAAGAAAAGGCGATCTTCTTCTCCTTCCGGGGAACGAACTAAGCGAGTGAAGAAGGCTCTGCCAGTCACCGGAGTGGTCTATTCCACCGCGCAAGAGGCCAAGGCGGGACGCCAGAAGGATCCCTCGCAGTTTATTCTGGTGTTGGGAGACGCCATGGGGGGAGCGCTGGCTTCAGGGCTGGCGGATGCCTATCTGGGAGAGCAGGATCGAATCGCCATTATTGGGCGCATTTCTGGCCAGGGGGGCTTTTTGCCTGAACCAGAAAACTGGAAAGCGCGCCTGGCTGAAGATGTTAAGGCGGCTGATCCGAATGTGATCATTCTTGCTATGGGCGCGCATGATCTGAAGGCAATTGATGACACCGGCTTCAAGGTCTCGCCGTTTTCAGATCGCTGGCTGGAACTCTATTCTCGCAGGGTGGATAAGATTTTGGCGGCTGCACGAGGGCAGGTCGGGCGGGTTGTCGTTGTTGGTCTGGCTCCGGTTTCAAACGATCTGCATAAGCGCGATTACGTTCGTTTGAATGATGTATTGCGTACGCGAGCTGTGAAGGCTGGACTGCCTTTTGTCTCTGTGTGGGATGGTTTCGTGGATGAGGCCGGAAACTATTTCGCGACGGGCCCGGCTGTGGATGGGCAGCAGCGTTTGCTTCGCAAGGAAGATGGCGTGGGCTTCACGCGGGCGGGGCAGCGTAAACTCGCCTTTTTTGTCCAAAAAGAAGTGGATCGCTTATTGCCGTCCCTGGCTGGCCCGATAACTACAGGGCAGGCTCAGGGGGAGGCTCTGATTTTGGCTGGGGGCCCTGAAAAGACGGGGGCGGAGCCAAACATGGATGAGGCCATTTCAGAGTTGCGTGCCCCCTTGCACAGAGGCATTGCGCCCATGTCGCTGAAAGGCCGGGCAGATCATTTCACATGGCCACCACCACAAGGTTTGGAAGCGCTGCCGGCGCGCCTTCCCTTCGAGCAGTGATATGAGCGAGAAAATGTGCTCCTGTGGATGAGAAGGCCCCGTTGGGTGGTAATGGCTCTTCTCGTATCCGGGCCATGGCTTTAAGGTTGCGCCGCATCATTGTTCAGGGAAACAGCCATGACCATTCGTCCCCGCCGCAGCGCGCTTTACATGCCCGGAGCCAATGCCCGTGCGCTGGAAAAGGCTCGCACGCTCCCCGCCGATGCGGTGATTCTGGATCTTGAAGATTCCGTTGCGCCGGATGCAAAGGCCGAGGCACGTGCGCGGGTTGCCGAATCCGTGAAGGCTGGTGGTTTCGGTCCGCGTGAAGTGGTGATTCGCATCAATGGGCTGGATACGCCTTGGGGTGCTGAAGATCTGGATGCCGCCGCTGCGGCTGCACCGGATGCCGTGTTGCTGCCCAAGGTGCAGAGCGTGGAACAGCTTGTGACGGTAGGTCGCCGTCTTGAAGCTCTGGGCGTGGCGCAGACCACGCGCGTCTGGGCCATGATCGAGACCCCATTGGCCATTCTCGATATCAAGGCGATTGCAGAGGCCGCTCAGAATCCGCTCACCCGTCTGTCTGTGTTCGTGCTGGGCACCAATGATCTGGCGAAGGAAACTCGCGCCGCTCTGGTGCCGGGGCGCGCGCCCATGGTGGGCTGGCTCTCGCTGGTGGTGGCTGCCGCGCGCACCTATGGCATTGATGTGCTGGATGGTGTGTGGAACCAGTTCAAGGATATGGAAGGTTTCATCACTGAATGCGCGCAGGGCGTGGAGTTTGGCATGGATGGCAAGACGCTGATTCACCCCACGCAGATTGAGCCGTGCAATGAGGCCTTCTCGCCGCCTCCGGCAGAGGTGGAACGGGCGCGGGCCATCATCTCGGCCTTTGATCTGCCTGAAAATCAGGGCAAGGGTGTCATCACCGTGGAGGGGCGGATGGTTGAGCTGCTCCATGCGGAAATGGCCAAGCGCACGGTTGCGCTGGCGGATGCGATCGCCGCGCGAAGCTGAAGATGCGGGCTGTGTTGCAGAAATGTAGCTCAGCCCTGGTCTGTGGCTCTGTGACTGCGGACACAAACTGTTTTCGGGAGAGGCGGGGGCACCGCCTCCCTTCGGATCTGCCCCAAGGATCTTGCCATGAAGCTTTATCGTTACCTGACCGGACCGGACGATTCTTCCTTCTGCAAGCGTGTGACAGAGGCGCTGAACAAGGGCTGGCAGCTTTATGGCGCGCCGACTTTGGCCTTTGATGCCGCAGAAGGCCGCGTCATCTGCGGACAGGTGATTGTGAAAGAGGTTGAAGGCGAATGGTCCGAGGATCTCAAGCTCTCGGATTATTGAAATTCTTCACGCATATGAATGTTGCCCGTTGCCGGGCTTATGAAAAGGGCTCCCGAGGGGAGCCCTTTTTGCGTGTTGCGTCAGCTTTCAGTGCCGTTCATTCCGGCTTCCAGCTTCGCAGCAGCAGGGCGTTGCTGATGACGCTGACGGAAGACAACGCCATTGCCGCCGCCGCCACCATGGGCGAGAGCAGAAGGCCCAGAACCGGATAGAGAAGGCCCGCCGCAATCGGTACGCCCGCCGCATTGTAAATGAAGGCGAACATCAGGTTGCGGCGAATATTCGCCATGGTTGCCCTGGAGAGGGAGCGGGCGTGGGAGATGCCGGCCAGATCACCTTTCAGCAGGGTGATGCCCGCGCTTTCCATGGCGATATCCGTTCCCGTACCCATGGCGATGCCCACATCAGCGCTGGCCAGAGCAGGCGCATCATTCACGCCATCACCGGCCATGGCCACCACATGTCCTTCGCCTTTCAGGCGGTTGACCACATCGGCCTTGTGGTTGGGCAGAACCTCAGCCTCGATTTCCCTGATGCCCAGGCGGCTGGCGACAGCCTCGGCTGTGGCGCGGTTATCGCCCGTCAGCATCACCACGCGCACGCCATCTTCCGTCAGCTGCTTGAGGGCCGCAGGGGTGGTGGCTTTCACAGGGTCGGCAATTGCCACCGCGCCGGCAGGCTGGCCATCTATGGCGACAAACACGGCGGTTGCGCCTTCTTTTTGATGAGTGGCGGCACTTGCCGCCAGCGCATCCACATGCACGCCATTCCCGGTGAGAAAATGGACATGGCCGATGACCACTTGGCGGCCCGCAACCTGGCCGGTAATGCCCTTGCCCGCCGGGCTCTCCACATTTTCGGGATTGGCCAGATCAATCTTCCGTGCCCGCGCCTCGGCCACGATAGCGGCTGCGATAGGGTGCTCACTGGCCCGCTCCAGGCTGGCGGCGGCATGCAGTACATCATCTTCGGTGAAGCCGGGAGCGGTCTGGATGGCCACCACCTTCGGTTTGCCTTCCGTGAGGGTGCCGGTCTTGTCGACCACCACCACATCTACCTTCTCCATGCGCTCCAGCGCTTCGGCATTTTTCACCAGCACGCCGAATTGCGCCCCGCGCCCGACCCCGACCATGATGGACATGGGTGTCGCCAGCCCAAGCGCGCAGGGGCAGGCGATGATGAGCACCGAAACGGCAGCCATCAGCGCGAAGGTGAAGCGCGGCTCCGGCCCCACCATCATCCACACGATGAAGGCCACGAGAGCCGCCGCCACCACGGAGGGCACGAACCAGCCGGAGACCTGATCTGCCAGTCTCTGGATGGGTGCGCGCGAGCGCTGGGCCTGCGCGACCATCTGCACGATCTGGGAGAGGATGGTGCTTGCACCTACCTTGTCGGCCTTCATGCTGAAAACGCCGGAGGCATTCACCGTGCCGCCAATAACCTTCTCGCCGGCCTCATGGGTCACGGGCAGGGATTCGCCGGTAATAAGGCTTTCATCCACAACGGCACGACCTTCGATGACAAGGCCATCCACCGGAACCTTCTCGCCGGGGCGTACGCGCAGTGTGTCACCGGGAGCGACAAGGCCAAGCTCAATCTCCTCATCCGCACCATCGGCGCGAATCCGCAGCGCAGTCTTCGGGGCCAGAGAGAGCAGGGACTTGATGGCGCCAGAGGTCTGGTCCCGCGCGCGTAATTCCAGCACTTGCCCCAGCGCCACCAGAACGGTGATGACAGCCGCAGCTTCAAAATAAACCGGAACCGCGCCGCCATGGGTCTGGAATTCAGCAGGGAAAAGGCCGGGCAGGAAGGTTGCCACCAGCGAATAGATATAAGCCACCCCCGTACCCATGGCGATGAGGGTGAACATGTTGAGGTTGCGGGTTTTCAGGGAGAGCCAGCCGCGCTCGAAGAAGGGTTTTCCAATCCACAGCACAACGGGTGTAGCCAGCACGAACTGCACATAATTGGAGATCTGCTGCGGCAGCAGGTGCAGCCCGAAGGCATGTTCTCCCATGGCAAGAAGGAATACCGGAATGGTGAGCGCCAGCCCCCACCAGAAGCGCCGGCGCATATCTATCAGCTCTTCATTCGGGCCTTCATCCAGCGTCACCACCTCCGGCTCCAGCGCCATGCCGCAAATGGGGCAGATGCCGGGGCCGATCTGGCGGATTTCCGGGTCCATCGGGCAGGTATAGATGGTGCCTTCCGGCATGGGCTCCGCAGCAGGTGGGCTACCGGAAAGATATGCCTCCGGCGTGGCCTCGAACTTCGTCTTGCAGCCTTCGCAACAGAAGTAGAATGTTTTGCCCTCATGGGTGGCGGTGAATTTCGCCGTGGAGGGGTCCACGAACATGCCGCACACCGGGTCTTTCTCCTGTCCGGTCGGGGTGCTCGCAACATGACCATGCCCAGAAGCGCCATGCCCGCCGCAGCAGGAGGCCCCCTCCTCAGTGCGGGCAGATGCTTTCCCGGTATATTGCGCCGGGCTGGCCACGAATTTGTCGTGGCATTTGGCGGAGCAGAAATGGAAAGTCTGGCCGTTGTAGCTGGCGCTGGGTTTGCCGGCCTCGGGCGAAGGGTCCACATCCATACCGCAGACGGGATCTTTCACCTTCGCCAGCGTGGCAGGCGCATGCTTGTGGCTGCCACCACAGCAGGCTGAGTTGGCGGAACCGGCCAAAAGATATGTCTCCGGCGCGGCCTCGAATTTGGCTTTGCAGCCATTGCAGCAGAAATGGAAGGTTTGCCCTTCATATATCGTGCTGGGTTTACCGGCCTCGGGTGAGGTGTCCACATCCATGCCACAGACCGGGTCTTTCACCTTCGCCGGGGCAGGGTGATGATGCGCACCACCACAGCAGCCATGGGGGGATGCTGCGGGCTTGGAAGGATCATGTGCCATGGTGGCTCCAGATGGTTCCAGCAGCCGGGTGGCAGGAAAAGCCGGGCATCCGGCTGCTGTTGAGAGCTTGTGCAAACCCCCGGGGGGTATCTGGCTTGTTAAATATACCCACTGGGGGTATATGGCAAGGTATGCACAGTCCCGCGAAAGAACAGGTTCTCAAACGACTCAAGCGCATTGAAGGCCAGGCGCGTGGCCTCTGCCGCATGGTGGAGGAGGATCGCTATTGCATTGATATCATCACGCAGATTCGCGCTGTCCGCGCTGCGTTGAAGCGGGCAGAGCAGGAAGTGCTGCGCGATCATGTGCATCACTGCGTGGAGGGGGCCATCCGTTCCGGGGATGAGCAGGAGCAGCGCCAGAAGGTTGCCGAGCTGATGGATGTCATCATGCAGGCTGAAAAATAGGCTGGGTCCGTGCCGGGCCTGTCTTCAGGCGTTCGGCTCCAGAAAGATCAGCTCACTCTCGTCGTAAGGCCGGCGCTCCAGTTCGCGGAAGCCTTCCGGCGTGTTGAAGAGGCCGGTGCGCTCCTCCATCACAATCAGTGCATTTTCGGCCAGCCAGCCACCTGCTCGGGCTCCGGCAAGAGCCGCTTCTCCCAGACCCTGCCCATAGGGGGGGTCGCAGAACACGAGATCATAAGGTGCGGCACCTGTATGTGGGCCGAGGCGCGTGGCGTCGCGGCGGAAAATGCGTGTCGCGCCTGTCAGGCCCAGCGCTTCCACATTGTCGCGAATGGTGGCGCGGGCTCCGGCTGCCTCTTCCACAAACAGGGCGAAACGCGCCCCGCGTGAGAGGGCCTCAAGACCGAGCGCGCCTGTGCCGGCGAACAGATCCAGCACCCTTGCGCCATCGCAGGCATCGCCATAGCCGTGAGCCAGCACATTGAACAGGCTTTCACGCAGCCTGTCCGATGTAGGGCGGGTGGCGCTGGAGGCGGGGCCCTTGAGCGCCCGCCCTTTCATGGTGCCGCCGACAATACGCATGGGCGTACCTCAGCCCTTGTTGCGCGGTGCGCCGGGGCGCCCGGAGGGGCGGCCCCCCCTTGGCCCGCCTTTGGGCCCGCCGCTTCTGGGCCCGCCGCTTTTGGGGCCACCATTTCCAGCGTCGCCTTTGCCACCAGATGGACGCGAGCCAAAGCCCTTGCCCCGGTTCTGGCCACCGGCCCCTCCGTCACGCGGCCCGCCAGAGCGTGCACCTTTGAAGCCGGGTTTGCTGAAGCTGCGTCCTTCAGGTCGATCCCCCTCCCGCTTCTCACGGAAGGGCCGGCCTTCGCCCGTGCGGGAGCCGGAGCCACGCTCATCTCGGCGTGAGCCTCCCCGGCGGAAGTCCTCTCGGGCCTCCCCTGCGGGGCGGTCCTTGCGGGACGAACCGCTCCACGGACGCTCGACGCTGGCGCGTTCACGCATGGGCCGGTCTGCGGAAGAGCGATCATCTTCACGACGCGGGCCACGGGTGAAATCCCGGCGCTGCGGGCGATCTTCGTCGGATTGAGGGCGCGCGCCGAAGCGACGGCCTGCGCCACCTTCCGCACCACGTGTCGCACCACCTGCCGCCTTACGGCCTGCGCCGAAGCGCGGTCGCTCTCCGCCAGCATGTTCGCCGCCAATGCGTTCACCACGCGGGTGGCGCGGCCGCTCATCTGCATTCCCGCGCTCATCCCAGCGGCGGCCTTCGCGCTGCGGACGCTCCCCGCGTGCAAAATGCTCGCCACGCTTGTCATCAAAGCGGCCGAAGCGGCGCTGGCCTTCATCACGCTCGGCAAAACCACGGCCAGAACGGGCCGGGCGACCGGAGCGCGGGGCCATATCAGCCGTGTCATCCGCCTTGGGCGCAACCACGCGCTCCACCTGAATGCTGCGGCCGCGCCGGTCTGCAACGGTGCCGCGGTTTTCCAGTTCGTTATTGTCCGCCATCCGGCGGCGGCCACGGGGGGCGGAAAGCTGGAGCTTGTCACGTCCGGTCTCCGCGCCGCGTTCGCCATGGCGGGGCGCTTTATCCGCAGGGCGGGGCGCGGGCTGCTCTTCTATCTCGCGTTCGAGAATCGGGGCTTCGAAATCTGCGCCGGCTGCGGCTGTCACATCTTCACCCAGCTGGTCGCGCAGCACGCGGGTGCGCACCTCTTCGATGCCATCTTCGGGCAGGTCACCGAGCTGGAACGGGCCATAGGAAATGCGGATCAGCCGGTTCACCACCAGCCCCAGCGCACCCAGCACATTACGCACTTCGCGGTTCTTGCCTTCGCGCAGGGAAACGGTGATCCAGGCATTGGAGCCCTGCACGCGGTCAAGCGTGGCTTCGATGGGGCCATATTCCACCCCATTGACGCTGATGCCCTTCATCAGGGCATCAAGCCGGGCCTGGTCGATATCGCCATGGGCGCGGGCGCGATAACGGCGCAGCCAGCCGGTTTCCGGCAGTTCCAGCACGCGGGCGAGGCCGCCATCATTGGTGAGCAGAAGCAGCCCTTCGGAGTTCAGATCCAGCCGGCCCACGCTCACAAGGCGCGGCAGACCGGAGGGCAGAAGCTCGAACAAGGTGGGCCGGCCTTCCGGGTCGCGGTTGGTGGTCACCACGCCACGGGGCTTGTGGTAGAGGAAGAGGCGGGTGCGCTCCTTCTGCGGCAGCGGCTCGCCATCTACCATGATGCGATCTTGCGCCGTCACGGTGAAGGCCGGGCTTTCCAGCACCTTGCCATTCACGGCGATACGCCCTTGCAGGATCCATTCCTCGATCTCGCGACGGGAGCCAAGGCCGGCGCGCGCCACAACCTTGGCGATGCGCTCAGCTTCCTTGTGCTGGGCGGGGGGGAGTTCGCGCTTCTGGCGCGGAACCCGGTTCTTGTCCTTGCGGGGCGGTAAATTGCGCGACATCTGAAAGGTTTCGGCGAAGGGCAGACGGCTTCGCAGCAAGAGGGTAAACCAGAGGCCCGAAACGGGCCCGGACCTGCACGATTCTGCAAATGGCAGGGCGGTCGAATGAGTCGATTGGCAGTAGCACACACAGCCCGGCGCGGCGAGCGTGCATATTGCAGAGCCTGATTGCAAAATCCGGCAAAAAGGAGGGGCGGAGCCCATGTCGGGAACCTTCATGCAGATGGCGCTGCACGAGGCGCGCGCGGCGGCAGAGCGCGGCGAGGTGCCTGTCGGGGCGGTTCTGGTCCGGGGCAGTGAGGTGCTGGCCCGCGCCGGAAACCGCACACGCGAACTGAGCGATCCCACAGCCCATGCCGAAATTCTGGTGCTGCGGGAAGGCGGGCGGATTTTACAGTCCGAGCGGCTGCTCGGCTGTGATCTTTATGTCACGCTGGAACCGTGTGGCATGTGCGCGGCGGCCATCTCCTTCGCCCGCATCCGGCGGGTCTATTTCGGAGCAGCAGACCCCAAGAGCGGCGGCGTGGAGCATGGTCCGCGCTTTTTCTGCCAGCCCACCTGCCACCATGCGCCAGATGTTTATGGCGGTATTGCAGAACGGCAGGCTGCGGACATTCTGCGCGGTTTTTTTCAGGCCCGGCGATAAGGCGGCGCTGGGGCGCAACGGACCGCTCCCGTGGCCCGCCTCATGGCGATGTTAAACAAAGCGTAAATTCCGCAGGATGATACCCTTGACGCCTTCGGATTGGATGCGCAGAAACGAAGGCACGACGACAGGGTCAGGCACGGGCTGATCCTCAATGGGCTGGGGGAGTTGTTTGATGATGCGCTGGACCCACGGGCTCATCAACCGCCTTATCGTGTTCTGCGATATTGTGATGTCGATACTTGCCGCAGTGATTGCGCGGCTGGAATGGGAGTTTGTCTCCTGGGGGCAGATCGCCATTCTCTGGGTGGTCGGCACGGTCATTTTTGTGCAGCTTCTCCATCTGGGCGGGGCCTACCGGGTGGAGCACTATCGCCGTTACAAACGGCAGTTCCTGCATCTCCTCATTGGCGGGGGGCCGGCGGTGCTGGTGGTTGCAGCTTGTTATTCCGCCATGATCCCCGGCGATCTCCTGAATTGGCAGGCATTTTTGGGTTGGGCGATTCTGGCGTCCGCAGCCTTCCTTTTTGGCCGTTATGTGCCGGTGAATCTGGGCATGTGGCTGGTGCAGCGCCATGATGTGTTGCGCCGCAATGCGGTGTTCCTCGGTGATCCGGTGCGGGCCCGCGCCTTGCTGGATCGTCATCGCCAGTCTGGCCCGCGGCGTCAGGGGCTTTATGCCTTCCTCGCCCTGTTTGATGACAGCCTGCATGAGAAGCCAGCCGGGGAAACGGCCAGGGGAGATTACCCTCCCGTTCTGGGCGGGCTGGAACAGTTGCTGGAATATGTGCAGCGCCACCCCATTGATACGGTGATCGTCACCAAATCCTGGAGCGATCCCAGCGCCATCAGTGCGCTGGTGGACAAGCTCTATCAGGTGCCGGCTGATGTGATTGTGGAGATGGACCCTGAAGGCTTTTCTTTGAATTATGCCCATCTCACCATGATGGCGGGTGAGCAGGCCCTTCAGGTGCAACAGCAGCCGATGAAGGGGTCTCTCGGCCTGTTGAAATGGCTGGAAGATTATTCCGTGGGCATTATCGGCGTCATTCTGGTGTCGCCTATTCTCGCGCTGGCGGCTCTGGCCATCAAGCTGGAGTCTCCCGGACCGGTGATGTTTCGCCAGCCGCGTGTGGGGCGCAACAACAAGGTGTTCATGGTCTACAAACTGCGGACCATGACAGTGGACCCGAACGACGATGGCTCTCTTGGCACCACGCGGGATAATCCGCGCATCACACGGGTCGGGCGTTTCCTGCGCTCCACCTCCATTGATGAATTGCCGCAACTCTTCAATGTGTTGAAGGGGGATATGTCCATTGTCGGGCCGCGCCCGCATGTGCCGAACATGATTGTCGCGCCCAGCGTGCATTATCAGGCCATTCAGCACTATGTGGCGCGCTATCGGGTGAAGCCGGGCATTACCGGCTGGGCGCAGATCAATGGCATGCGCGGCGGCATCAATACGGTGGAGAAAGCCCAGCGTGGTGTGGAACTGGATCTCTATTACATCGAGAACTGGTCCATCTGGCTGGATTTCCGCATCATGCTGCTTACCGTCGCCACGGGCATGACGGGGCCGGAAACCTTCTGAGAAGGGCCGAACAGCAGATTCGGGAAGGGGGAATGGCCAGCCATTCCCCCTTTTGCATTCTGGCCTGGTGCGGGCAGAGGTTTGCTCTGTCTCTCAGCTCTTGCTGCCGTCCACCGTGTCCAGCAGTTCGGCCATGGCACAGGTGATGTGGTAGAGCGAACTACCGGGAGCCGGCATGGAGACAAAGCTGCCGTCCGGGTTCAGCACATCCTGCCAGGTTCCGGGAACGGGCATGTCGAAATAAAGTTGCAGTCCGCGAAAAGCACGGCGTGCTTCTTCTGCTTCTGCCATGGTGTTGAGGCGGCGCAGGCGGGCCAGGGCCACCTTCATTCGCTCCGTCTGAGGCCACAGGCGTGCGGTGGGTTTGTGGATTGTACCGTCCAGCGTCACCTCATTGATGGCAACATCATGAGTGGCGCTGATGCCATGCGTGCGGCCAAAGGCGGTGAGCCGGTCTGAAATGGCCGTGGCGTCCGCCCAGCCCCACCGGGCCAGCCCCTCGAACAGCCATGCCCATTCAAAGCAATGGCCGGGTTCGATAATCTGCCCTTCCAGGCCGGGCGCAGGGGCGAGATCCTCGGTGAAATATTCCCGCAGCGCGCCAGTTGTCGAATCAATGAAGCGGTCGCGGCACAATTGCGCCATTTCTTCCGCACGGGCCTTCCATGCCGCCTTGCCGGAAATGGCGTACAGCGCGGAGAACGCCTCGAAGAAATGCATGTGCGGGTTCTGGTGGCGGGTGGAGCGGGGCTTTTCCTTTTCCGCAAATCCGCCTGCCGGGTGTCGCCAGCCCTTGTCCAGTGCGGCCATCAGGGCATCCGCCTCATCCAGCAGCTCCGGCCGGCCCAGCGCACGGGACGCATGTGCGAGGCAGAACAGCATGAAGGCCTGATCGTAAAGATCGGCCTCGGTATCATGCGCGGTGCCATCTGTGGTGAAGCTGTGAATGAAGAGGCCATCAGCCCGCTTGCCGTGAGCCAGCAGATAATCGACCGTGCTGTTACACAAGGCTCGCCATGGGCCTTGCCAGCCCAGACGGCCGATTTCCCCGAAGGAATAGACATCACGCGCCTGCACGAACAGACGGCGGGGAGCATCATCGCTCCGGCCATCCAGTGTCAGCCGCTCCACGAACAGGCCCTTCTCCAGCCGCCCGGTGCCGGACCAGAGCGGGGCGGCCACATTCAGCAGCCAGTGGCGAGCTTCGGCGGCAATATCTGCAAGGCTTGCAATGGCGGGGGAGGTGGAAATGTCAGGCATGTTCGTGGCCGTCATATCCGTGCGTGCCTTTAGGGTTGTGTGGGTGCGGGCAGCAGGGTGCGGGCGAGAGACAGAAGGTTTCCACCCGTGAAAAGATGCCCCGCAATACCAGCGGCCTTCGCTGCGGCGATGTCAGAATCCCGATCACCGATAAGCAGGCTCCGGGTGGTATCGACCGGCCAGTGCTTCATCAGATCCAGCAACATGCCGGGTTCGGGTTTGCGCCAGGGATGGGCGGACTTGTAGCGTTCCACCACACCTTGCGTGTGGTAGGGGCAGTAGCGCCAGTCATCTATGGATGCACCCTTGGTACGCATGTCCTGCGCCATCCAGCCATGGAGGCGATGCACGGTGGCTTCATCATAGAAGCCGCGCGCCACGCCGGCCTGATTGGTGACGACGAAGACATAGAAGCCGGCATCATTGAACAGCTTCACCGCATCCTTCGCCCCTTCGGTCCATGTGAAATGGGCCGGATCATGCACATAGCCGGTGTCTTCATTCAGCACGCCGTCGCGATCCAGAAACAGGGCCGGGCGTCGGCGATGGGCGGGTACGCTGGTTTGCGCATTCTCATAAGTTTCGGGAATGCCAATATCAATGAAGAAGCCATCATAGGCGACGCCAGCCAGACGCCCTTCCTGTGCAAGACGGGGCAACAGCGCGCCTTCCAGAGAGAAGGGGGCGGCCATGCCTTCAAGGCAGGTGCGCTTCATCACATAGACGCCACCATTGATGAGGGCTCGCTCCAGGCCAGCCTGCCGGGCGCGGAACTCGGTGATGCAGCTTCCATCCAGCGCAATGGTTTCATAGCGATCCGGCTGTTCCACCAGCCGCAGCGCCATGCCGCAATCCGCGCCGGTGTCCAGCGTGGTGGCGGCAAGGTCCAGCCAGTTGAAATCGAACCAGGTGTCGCCATTCAGCAGAAGGAAGCTTTCATCCAGCAGGGGCAGGGCATTTACCAGCGCGCCACCCGTGCCCAGCGGCTCCGGCTCCACGCAGATCTCGACCGTGGCATTGAAGCGGCCGGGCACATCGGTGCCCTCAATATAATCGCGCACCACATCGGCCTTGTAGCCGGCCAGTAGCAGGAAACGATCAAAGCCACGTCGCCGTGCCTCGCCGATCAGCACCTCAAGAAAGGGGGCCTCGGCCACCGGAAGCAGCGGCTTGGGCGTATCTGCCGTGAGAGCGCCAAGGCGTGTGCCCAGCCCGCCGAGGAGAATGACACACTGTTTTACCACTACGCACCTCTTGTGCTGTTCTTGTATTCGATGCCGTTCAGACGGAAATGGGCCAGCCTTCAGCCCCCTCGAAGGTGAACTTCACGGAACTGGCATTGCCGCCGGCCTCGTTCAGCGCCTGAATGAGCTGATAGCTGTTTTCCGGGTCGGTAAGGAACATGAGGAAGCCACCGCCGCCTGCGCCGGAAACCTTGCCGGCCCACGCGCCGGCCGCCATGGCGGCATCATACAGCTCGTTCACCACATCATTGGTGACACCGGCGGCCGTGGCCTTTTTGGCCGCCCAGCTATGGCCGAGAATATCCGCCGTGCGACGAATATCCCCGCGCAACAGGGCCAGCTTCATCTCCGTGGCATCCTGCTTGAGCTCATGCATATGGGCGATGGTGGCCGAATCCATTTGCTTCAGCCCCGCCACCTGCTGCTTGATAATGGCTTCGGACTGGCGCGACTGGCCGGTGAAGCAGATCACCAGCGAAGCCTCGAATTCGTTGAGATGCTCGCGACGGATACGCAGCGGGTTCACGATTACCCGGTCATCAGGCAGGAATTCCAGAAAATTCACACCGCCAAAGGCCGCCGAATACTGATCCTGCCGGCCGCCGGCGAGGCCAATATGCACACGCTCGATCTCGAAGGCGAGACGCGCCACATCATAAGGCCCCAGTGGCAGTTGCAGCGCGGAACGGAAGGCCTCGATCAGCGCCACCACCAGTGCGGAAGATGCACCAAGGCCGGAGCCGGCCGGCACATCAATGGTCGTGGACATGGTGAGCGGTACCGCCACCCCATCGCAATAGGTGCGCATCATGTGGGTGTAAACGGCCCGATGCAGCACCAGCCCTTCATTGATGGGATGATCCAGGCTGGGTTCCAGCACCTCTTCCAGCCCCACATCGCGCGCCCGCAGCACCAGTGCGCCGATGCGGTTGGTGCGCATATGGGCATAGGCGAAGCGATCTATGGTGGCGTTGAGAACATTGCCGCCATATTCGTTGCAATAGGGCGAGAGATCCGTGCCCCCGCCGGCCAGACCAAGACGCAGAGGCGCCCGCGCGCGAACATTCAAGGCATCGGCGATGGCCATGAAACCCTTCCTTCTTCATGCCCCGAGCAGGACGAGGCTTTGGTGTCTTGTTTGCCGTATCCAGCGTGCGGGACATGTGCTGGAATGTTCACGGCCTGATCCGGCCGGTGGCCAGAGCGGTGCTGACGGATGCGAAATGCCTCACGCATCCAGTGTCTTATGGCATTATGTACCGGGATGCCTCAAGGCCAAGCTTCAGCCTGATGCAAAACAGCCCCACATATTGAGACCTTTCAAGATGGGGGGGGAAGGTTCGGGAGATCGGGTTCAGGCTTCAGTCCGCAGGAAAGGGAGTACGGCATCCACCACTGCATCGGGGGCTTCCTCGCACAGAAAGTGCCCGGCGGGCACAGGCTGGCCGGTAATGCCGGGTGAAAGCGCACGCCATGCCTCCAGCGGATCACCGCCGCGGCTGGGAATGCCGGCGTCTCCCCATATGGCCAGAGTGGGGCACAGCAGAATGCGGCCGGCGGCAATATCGGCCTCGTCATGGCCCAGATCCTGCGTGGCTCCGGCACGATAATCCTCGCACATGGCATGGAGCCTGTCGGGTGAACCGAAGGCCGCGCGATAATGGGCCAGCGCACGCGGATCAAATGGCTTGAGATTGCGGGTGCCGCTCCAGCTCGCCAGTGTCCATTCCAGATACCAGATGGGGTCGGCCGCAAGCAGCTTTTCAGGCAGGGGGCGGGGCTGGGCGAGGAAGGACCAGTGATAGGCCTGAAGAGCCCGCGCACGATCCATACGGTGCCACATGGCATGGGTGGGCACAATATCCAGCACCACCAGCCGTTCCACCCGGCCGGGATGATCCATGGCCAGCCGGTAGCCGGCTCGTGCCCCGCGATCATGCCCCATCAGGCTGAAACGGGCATGGCCCATTTTTTCCATGGCCTCCACCAGCAGGGTGGCCATGGCGCGCTTGGTGTAGGGCATGTGGTTTTCACCACCGGAAGGGGCTGCGCTCCAGCCATAGCCAGGCAGATCGGCGATGATGAGGGTGTGGTGCTCGGCCAGTCGCGCGGCCATCTTGTGCCACATGACATGGCTTTGCGGAAAACCGTGCAGCAACAATAGCGGTTTGCCCTGTCCCCCCTGCCGCAAAAAAAGACGCCCGGCCTGGGTATCGACATGATGGGCCGCAAAACCGGGGAAAAGATCGGCAAGTTCGGACATGGCGTTTCCTCCGCAGGCCGTGTCATGGCACCGAAGCCGCGAGCATGGCTGTCGCCATGCTGCCACAGCCCGGCTTTCCGGGCCATGCCGGTGTTCTGCTGCCTTTAGAGCAAGCAGGGCAGAAGCCCTCAGGGTGCGTCCAGCACCATGGTGCAGGTGCGGGGCAGATCGTCCAGCATGATTTCGGGTTTGGGTTTGGCCGGCGTGGCGGGGGTGGGTTCGGGCTTCGGGTGCAGCACCTCATCGCTAAACCACCAGGCCAGTTCCGCGCCGCAGCCATCGCCCCGTGACGGGGGCTTCTGCGGGCGACATTCGGGGCTACCGGAGGGGCAGGACAGGCGCACATGCATATGGTGATCGTGCCCCCAATAGGGCCGCACCTTGGAGAGCCAGTTGCGATTGCCCCTAGCTTCGCGGCACAGTGCCTTCTTGATGGCGGCATTCACGAAAATGCGTTCCACGCGCGGATCTTCAGCCGCCGCGCGGATGATTTTCCAGTGATCCGGGGTCCAGTTTTCGGGCTCGATATCCCGCCGGTCCTGACGCACCATGGAAAGGGCGGAGAGCTTTTCACGCTCTATGGAGGTCAACTGCTTTTCCGGGCCGGGGGTCAGCCAGATATCGACATCCAGCCCCACCTGATGGGAGGCGTGGCCGGACATGACGGGCCCGCCCCGTGGCTGGGAAAGATCTCCCACCAGAAGGCCGTTCCAGTCTGAAACCTGCGGCACCCTGGTCGCCAGCCGCCTGACATATGCGATCAGCTCCGGGTGTCCGTAATAGCGGTTGCGGGAGAGGCGCATGACCTGCCACAGCGGGGCTTCTTCCTTGCCGATGTGTTCCGGCCCGGTGGTGGGCAGGGGCTCTCCCCCTGCGAGGCAGCCGCGCGAGTAAAAGCCGATGGCCTGCGGCTTCATCTGCGCCGGGGCCTTCACCTGGCTGAACAGTTCCTTGGCCGGCGTATCCAGCACCGGGCGAGGCGGTATCTGGGGTTGAGCCGTTTGGGCATGCACATTCTGGGTCTGCGCCACGGCCAGAAGCCCGGCGGCAAGGCCAAGTGTGAGCGTGGCGGCGAAGGCGGCAGCCTTGCGACTGGGGCTGGTTCTGCGCAGGGCGCGCAGAGCCAGACGAAAAGTGGGGCGGGAGGTGTGGTTGGACATCAGCTCACCGTCTTGAGGGCGAGGGCGTGGCCGCTCCCGCCAATGCAGGCTTCAGGATGGGCAAGCAATCTTGTTGCCAGCAAGGAGAAAGAATGGCGCGAGAGGCCGTAAACGCGGTGATTGGGAGGCAGGGCAAGGCGCATGGCGGCAGGCAGAGGCAGGGCAGGCCGAAGGGCGTGCGGCAGAGTGGTTGAGGGCAGGGCCTCTGTGCCTGAAGAACCTTAATCTGCTATGTGTGCCGGGTGGCGTGTCGCCCGTTGCGGGTATTTTCGGCCTGGAAAAGCAGCGGTTCCAGGTTGGAGAATGAACTTATGGTTGCGCCTTTGTGAAAATGCGCGCGGGCCTGTTTTCCCGTGGTTCATCAGCAGGGCTTGTCAGCGGGGTTATTCGTTCAATGCGGCTTCAGGCCGCCTCAACCTTCAGAATCACGCCTTCCGCCGCGACTACGCGCACTCTGCTGCCGACCATCAGATCCGGCCCTTCAACACGCCACATCGTATCGCCAATGCGGATATGGCCGACGCCGCCGCTCATCGGCTCTTCCAGTACATAGATACGGCCAACATAGCTTTCAGCCCGGCGGTTGAGAAAAGGCTTGTCGGATGCCTTGCCCGGCGGCGGCGTGATGGAGCGTCCGACCAGAACTGAAATGATGGAAAGAGCTGCAAAGGCCACCACCTGTGCCTGCCAGGCCAGATCCAGAAAGGCCGTCATGGTGCCGATGATGAAGGCTGCCAGCCCCAGCCACAGCAGAAAGGCGCCGGGAGCGAAAATTTCCGCCACCAGAAGGATGCCACCCAGAACGAACCAGCCCCACGGGCCGAGTTCCGCCAGAAAGGAGGTGTCGGGCATGGTGTTCAGCCTGCGGAAGGAGGAGTGAAAGGCCCTGTGGGGCCGGAACGGCGGGCCTGATCCCGCTTTTTCGCCCGTTCAGCCGCACCTTCCGCGCTGAAGGCATCGCGCGCGATTTCACCGATTCCGGCCAGGCTGGAGAGCAGGGCGGTGCCCTCATAAGGCATCAGCACCACCTTCTGGTTGGGCGAAGACCCCAGAACCTCGAAAGCCTTCACATATTTTTCGGCGATATAATAGTTAAGCGCGGCCGGATCTCCGTTTTCCACGGCGGTGGAGAGCATCTGGGTGGCGCGGGCGTCCGCCTCGGCGAGACGCTCACGCGCTTCGGCATCACGGAAGGCGGCCTCGCGCCGGCCCTCTGCCTCCAGAATCTGGCTTTGCTTCTGGCCTTCTGCCTTCAGAATCTCGGATTGGCGCTGGCCTTCCGCTTCCAGAATAACAGCGCGCTTCTCACGCTCTGCCTTCATCTGCCGCGCCATGGCGTTCACCAGATCGGTCGGGGGCTCGATATCCTTTATCTCGATGCGGTTGATCTTCACGCCCCATGGCTCGGCGGCGGCATCCACCACCCGCAGCAGGCGCACATTGATTTCATCGCGATGAGAGAGAAGCTGGTCCAGATCCATCGAGCCCATGACGGTGCGGATGTTCGTCATGGTCAGGGCCATGATGGCAGTGTTGAGATGCGCCACCTCATAAGCAGCCCGTGCGGCGTCGAACACCTGGAAAAAGGCGACGCCATCCACCGCAACCGTCGCGTTATCCTTGGTGATGACCTCCTGAGTCGGCACCTCCAGCACCTGCTCCATCACATTCATCTTGGTGCCGATGCGGTCGATGAAGGGGACGATGAAGTTCAGGCCGGGCGTCAGGGTTTTGGTGTAACGGCGGAAGCGCTCCACCGTATATTGATAACCCTGAGGAACTGTCTTGACGCCGGCAAACACGGTGAGAATGGCCAGCACCACCAGAACGACGACAAAGATATCCAGACCGAACAACATTGGGAGACCCTCGTCTCTCGCCCCTCAGGGCACTCAGATGTTGTGCATGATAGCAAGAGCGGGCAGCTTTGCCTGTGCCACGGGCCTTGAAAATGTTTTTTTGCCCGCATTTGAACGCCGTCGGGAAAAGGCGGAGGATAAATGGAGCAGGGTCTCCCCGCGTCTCAGGCGTGCTGGGCCTTGCCTGCTTCTGAAGCAGGAGACGGGACTTTTCCGGGACTTTCTGCGACGAAACTCCCGGATTGGCCTCTTTTGTTCTCAAAATGGCCGACTCGCAGAGCAAGCCTATGTTGGCTTAACACGCTGAAAAGTCAGGAGATAAATGGTGCCGCGTGTCCGAATCGAACGGACGACCTACCGCTTACAAGGCGGTTGCTCTACCAGCTGAGCTAACGCGGCGATGCACCTGCTCTAGCAGTGCTTCTTCTTCGGAACAAGAGGAGGCTGTGCAAGAGAGGTACAAGAGAGCCGCAAGAGTGCGTGAAAAAAGGGGGGTAAAGTGTTCAGCCCCCCGCCTGCCGCTTCAGCGCATGGCGCGCCACGCCAAGAGAAAGCGCCGCGGCATTGGAGACATTCAAGCTCTTGATTGCGCCGGGCAGGTCGATTCGTGCCAGTGTGTCGCAGGTTTCACGCGTTAGCTGTCGCAACCCTTTGCCTTCGGCACCCAGAACCAGCGCCATGGGCGCGCGCAGGGCGGTGTCTTCCAGATCGGCTGGCCCCTCACTGTCTAGGCCCACCACCAGCATGCCGCCCTCTTTCAGCTCATTGAGGGCTCGCGCCAGATTCTGGACCCGGCAGAAGGGCACATGCTCCAGCCCGCCGGATGCGCTCTTGGCCAGAACGCCGGTGGCGGCCGGGCTGTGACGGGCGGTGGTGACGATGGCGCCCACGGCGAAGGCGGCGGCCGAACGCACAATAGCCCCGACATTATGCGGGTCCGTCACCTGATCCAGCACCAGCACCAGATCATGCTTTGCGGCTTTGGAAAGCGGAGGGGAGGGGAGAGGATCGGCCTCCGCCAGCAGCCCCTGATGCACGGCATCCGGCCCCAGCAGCTTGTCGATCTCGTATGGCTTCACGATTTGAGGCTGAAGCGGCAGGCTGATTCCCGCTTCTTCAAGCCGACGCACGGCATTTTCCGTCGCCATCATCTTGCGGAAGTGGCGTTTGGGATTGGCCAGCGCTTCGGAAACCGTGTGCCAGCCATAGAGCAGGGCGACATCTTCCTCTCCCGCCCAGGGGGGCGGGCCGCCTCTCTGTCCGCCCTTGTCGCGGCGCATGTTGCGATGCGCGCCAAAGCCCCCGCCAGATTTCTTGCCAGCGGGACGATAGGGGCCGGCGCGGTGCGCGGGCGGGCGGGACGGATTGGAAAAATCATCGGACATGATATTGGCTTTGTCAGAGCGCCGGGCCCGGTGCAAGCAAAAGCGTGCATGGCGGAAAGGGTTGAAGTCTTCCACAGGCTTGTGACATTTGTGCGGATTGGTGGTTGACTTGTTCGGCTCATGCTCACATAAAGCCGGCCACTGGCTGACACACAACGTGTCCCGCAGGCCTCTGGTTTGAGGTGGCGCGTTCAGCAAGTGCTTGAAAATACGGGCGGAGGAGTGCCCGAGTGGTTAAAGGGGACGGACTGTAAATCCGTTGGCTCAGCCTACGTTGGTTCGAATCCAACCTCCTCCACCATCCCGTATTTCATGGAGCCGAGGCCAGTGTCGCGGTTTCGCACCCGTCACGGCTAAGCGGGTGTAGCTCAATGGTAGAGCAGCAGCCTTCCAAGCTGAATACGAGGGTTCGATTCCCTTCACCCGCTCCAGCCGTCTTTCTTGTTTTCAAGATGTCCTCTTCTGGGTCTCCAGGGGATATTCCTTTTCGGATCTTCGCCTCTATTGGAGTTGCGGGTGGAAGGGTGTATGCGCGACATAATGGAATGGGTCCATACGGGGCTCTTGCATCCCTTGCAGAAACGCCCTATCCCACATCAGCTTTTTTGCGGCCCGCGCGGGCGCCTGATCGACTGAGAGAAAACGATGGCCAAAGAGAAGTTTAACCGTTCGAAGCCGCACTGCAATATCGGCACCATTGGTCACGTTGACCATGGCAAGACGTCGCTGACGGCTGCGATCACGAAGGTTCTTGCTGAAGCCGGCGGTGCGTCCTTCACGGCCTATGATCAGATTGACAAGGCCCCTGAAGAGAAGGCTCGTGGCATCACGATTTCCACGTCTCACGTGGAATATGAGACGCCGAACCGCCACTATGCGCACGTCGACTGCCCCGGCCACGCCGACTATGTGAAGAACATGATCACCGGCGCGGCGCAGATGGATGGCGCGATTCTGGTCGTGTCCGCCGCTGACGGCCCGATGCCGCAGACCCGTGAGCACAT